>CAMJRX010000011.1 GCA_946408355.1 uncultured Selenomonadales bacterium | reverse complement strand
ATGAATCGTTGATAGTGATTTTATTCTCGGCGACAGTAATGTTTGTATCGCTCGGTGTGCCGTTCAAGCCGCTAATCTCAAACGCCGGAGTTGTCGCATTGACCTGAGCGACGTTGCCGTCGGTGAGAGTCCAACCAGCTGTCTTGTAGCCGCCTGTCGAATAGTAATTGTTGCCGTCCCAGCCTGCGCTAACCTGATTACTAGGAGCAAGTATTGAGGACAATTCGACCGCGTAATTATTAGTCGCCGTAATCGTGTTGCCGTCTTTGAGCAAAGATGAATCGTTGATAGTGATTTTATTCTCGGCGACAGTAATGTTTGTATCGCTCGGCGTGCCGTTCAAGCCGGCAACCGTGACAGCCGCTTTAGCCGCATCATTCTTCGTGACCGTTCCGTCTGTGGCTATCGTGTAGTAGTCTTTCGAAGAGCCTGCCGTTGTGTAGTAGCTTGTGCCGTTCCAACCAGCCGTGATGTTGGAATCGCTCTTGAGAGTTGAATCAACGTCAATGCTGTAACCCGATGCCGTAATCTTCGCACCAACCAAATCAGCACTCTTGACTGTGACGGTATTGCCGGAAACATCAATGGTATCGTTGCTGACAGTTGCGCCATTTGGAATATTTTCAACAGTGACTAAAGTTTTATTGTTTTCAGCCTTATAAGTAATTTTTTTGTCAGAAATGATAGCTCCGGCTGTGAATTTCTTGAGATAACTCGCGGAATTGCCACTGACTGTCCAATCATTGCCGTTTTCGGTCGGATAAGTTAAGCCGCTGATTGTCAGGGCAACATCTTCACCGACTTTGGCAACAATGCTGTCGCCGCTCTTGGCAAGGTTTGTGATTGAAGAATCGAAACTAATTTCTCCACCCGTGAATCCCGAAATCGTGACGGTCGTTCCCGTCGCGTAATAATCTTTGCCGTCAATTACGAGTTTATCGCCCGTCGCAGTTGCGCTCGAAGGCAAGTTGATTGTGTGTGTGTAAGTTTTGCCGTCGTAAGTGACGGAGCCGCTACTTGCCAAACCCGTTATCGAAGTGATTGAGCCGTTTGCGACCGCAACTTCCACACCGTCCGAATCACCAGCAACTGTGAGCGTCTTGCCGTCGGTCGTTGTCAACGAATTAGTAACCGTGACCGTGCCGCTGTACAATTTCCAATTATCATCGCCGGTCAAAGCAGAGGTCGTAACCGTGTCGCTCTTTGTCAAGTGATAAGTATTGCCACTAAGCGTCTTGCTGATTTTTTCGGTGTCGACAGAGTAATTTACGCTGCCAATTTCTACACCGGTGACGTTGGCAAGCGTTATCGTTGTGCCGTTGACTTTGTAGTCGTCGGTCGCAGTGATTTTGAAGGAGTTATCGCCGCTCTTGAGGTTGATGAATTCTTTGCCCAGCGTGTACTCTGTGCCCGTGCCGACATCAACTGTTAAATTTGCCGCTTCGGTCGTGTCAATCGCCGTCAAAGTGTTATTTTCAAGTTTCGCAATCTTTTTGGCAGTCGAATCAACGTAAGTCGTATCATTTCCGAGCGTGATTGCATTGTCAGCGATTATTGTCGCCGCTGTCCAGTCGTCGCTGCTAATTGCGAGACTTTCCGCTGTCGCATGAATCGCCGAGTTATTCTTGATTATGCCGTTCGCCGTGACTTCGTAGCTGTCCGCGCCGATTGTAAACTTGTCGCCAGAATTTAAGCCGCCAATCGTCGAATCAGTTACATTAACCGTTATTCCATCGCCTGCAGTCAGCGTTATAAAGTTGTCACCGACTTTTACAGCGTCATTTGCCGCAGAAAGTTTCGCCGTACCGCTGAGGAGTTTCGTCCCGTCAAATTTGAAAGCACCGCCAACAATACTGAACTTGTTGCTGTTGACATTTACATCGACGCCGCCACTGCCCGCCGTGATTGTCGTCGTCGAATTATAGAATCCGTCAATCGTTATCGCAGTCGTCAACGCGCTTGCATTTATCGCTGTGATTTGCGTAGCTGAATCATTTGCTTTAGTCAGTGTCGTGCCGTTGAAACTCGCGACTTTCTTGCCGTCAGTGCTGTAAAAATCTTGAGCGGCGGCAGTAAGCGTGATTGTGCCGTCAACTGTAGCTGTCCAATTATTTTCTGTGCCAAGTTCGGTTAAAGTGACCGTCGAAGGATTGAGCCAAACTTTTCCGCTCTGCAAAATGCAACCGTCGCCAACGGTGTACTCGGTATCGCCGACTTTGAACTTGTCGCCGCTGTCCAAGCTGTCAAACATCGAAGTGCTTGCGTTGAAAGTAATTTCGCCGCTGATTGCCTCGATTGTCGAGCCGACATTGAACGAAACCTTAACGCCCGCTCCCAAAGTCAAAATTCCTTTGAAATTATTCGTTGCGTCGCCGATATTTTTCACTTCGGAACCGATGTTGCTCGTCAGTTTGAAATATTTCCCACTGTAATCTTCGCCGACAGATATATTATCTGTCAAATAGCCGAGCTTGGTCGCCGTGTCGAGAGTGTAAGGTTTATCTGACGTGCCGTCCTCACTTGCGAAAACTTTTGCGAAGTCCCAAATTAAAATCGGCGCGGTAACTTCCAAATCTTTCGTGGCGGTTAAAGTGTAAACACCATTTACCAGCGTGCCACCCTCTACCGTCGCGCTCTTGATGAGCTTGTTGGCGTCGCTAGCCGCAATTGTAACTTGAGCATTTGCCGCAACATAAATATCATTGCCGACCGCATACTTGTCGCTCGTTACAGTAATTCCGCTCGGCAAAGTAACTTTGTAGACTTGCGTCAATTCCGGATAAGCGGTCGTGTTAGTGGCGGTCGCAAGCGTGTAATCATTGCTCTCTTTGAAAACGTAATGCTTAGTCTCGTCGAAACTCGCACTAATCGTCGTGTCACCCGTGATTGTGGCGGTGTTCGCAACTGTGTAGCCGGTTTTCGTGCCCGACAAAGTGATTTCGCCGGTCGCATAAGTTTTGCCGCCGTCTTTCGCAGAAATGCCGCCCGTGACTGTCACAAATGCGGGCAATGTTACTTCGTAAACACGAATTAAATTAGAATAGCCGGTTGTGTTGTCAGTCGCCGCCAATGCGTAACTGTTGCCGTCTTGAAAGACGTAATGCCCGCTCGTGTCGGCAATTTTAAAGGCATATCCGTTCGGAGCGGTAATTTTTTTGCTCGTATCAAAAATCGCATCGGATTTTATCGTTATCTTCGTGCTATCAACATCAATCGCCGCCGCAAGTTCCTCGACTGTCACGCCCGCTTTTAAATTATCAAGCGTAAATAATTCCTCGCCGCCCGTCGCTTTCGTGTAGGTGACCGTTGCCGCGTTGTTCGTCCAACTTGAGGCAGTCTTCTCGGAAATGTAAGTCGTGCCGCTCCAATGCGCGTCAAACTTACCCGTCACAGTCAACGCCGAAGTATCAATCACGCCGCCGTCTGTAATCGTTATCGTCGTCGGATTGCTCGGCAAAAGATTTTGCGTCGGCTTGAAAATAATTTGCTCGCCGTTGCGGGTGAACATATCAGCAGTCAAAGTCGCGCCGTCTTTCAAGCCCGTTATCGTCAACGTTTCGCCGCCAACTTGTTCTTGCCACTCGTAAGCGTTGCCGACTTTGGCATAGCCCGCCGTCGTTCCGCTCAACGTAACCGCATTGCCTGTTTGATTGAAGTTAATCGTCTTGGCAAGCGAATCGGTAAGTTGCAACGTGTAGCTCGAATCTTTAACGGAAATTTTATCGTGTGTGGAAGTCAACGCACCGTCGCTGATTGTTATCGTCTTGCCGCTGACCGAAACATTTTCATTAAGTTTAGCACCACTACCAAGCCCGCTGATTGTGAACGTCGTCGGAGCCGTCGCGGGCGTGAAAGTGTACTTCTTGCCGCTACCCGTAAAGTATGCGGGCGTGTAAGCCGAAGTGTACGTTCCATTAACCAATGTTGCAGAAGTTTCTGCGTTGCTCGTATTGCCGGTAAATATCAGCGTGAAATCGTCGCCGTTAAGTTCGACTGTGTAAGCCGCTGTCGCCTCCATGTTCAGAGCACTTTCGGCAACGGTAACTTGCTTGCCGCTTATCGTCACGCCGTCCGCTTTTGCAATGCCGCTCAATGTGAACGTCTCGCCGCCGACTTGTCCCGTGTAAGTGACGCCCGTCGCCATCGCCGTGTAGTATTCGCCAATGCCCGCCGCTCGATAACTAAGCGTGTCGTTCGTCAAAGTTTTTGATTCGCTAATCGTCTCGGCTGTCGTATCAACATCGCCATTGAGTTTGACGGAGAAATTATCGCCCGTTATGCTGACCGATTTTTTATCGAGAGCCGCCGCTTTGAATTCAAATTCGGTCGTATCTCCGTCCTTAACTATGAGATTATCATTAAGACTTGCCGCCGAATTTAAGTTGGTGATTGTGAAAGTTTTGGCAGTTGTCGCGGGGTGAATCGTTAAAGTTTCGCCGTTCAAATCACTCCACGCTTGATAAGCCGTCGAAGTGTAGGTGCCATTCGTCAAGCTCGCGTTGCTTGCAACCGTCTGTGACTTATTACCCGTGAATCCTTCCGCATAAGCAAAACTCACGTCGGAAGATTTTTTATCAAGCATGATTGTCTTCGCCGCGTCGTAATTCAAGGCGGAAATGTTGACTATGTACTTGTCGCCGCTCTTGCTGACAGTAAAGCCGCTCGCACTTTCAACGCCGCTTAAGCTGAACAATTCGGTCGCCGGCGTCGTCGGTGTGTAAATAATCTTCTTGCCGCTCGCAGAGTAGCCCGCTACGCTGACATATTCGGACTTATAAGTTGTGCCGTTCCAGCCTTCGCCGATGGTCGTCGCGGCTGAAACACCGTTAAGCTCAAGAGCAAAGTTGCCGTCAAGTGTAACATCTTTTCCGTTCAGCGCGTCGTCCGAAATTTTTACCGTACCGCTCTCAACCGTCACACCGCTCGGTAAAGTCGCCCCGTTCGTTGTCAAAGTATTTTTCAAGCCGCTGATTGTAAATGTCTCGCGATTATCCGACTTGTGCACGATTTGATTGTTGGCGACGCGATAACCTTCCGTGTCGCCAGCCGCAACGTAAACATATTTATCCTTGTCGGTCTGGTCTTGCGTCCAAGAAAGTCCTTTGGATTCGCTTTGGGTTATATCGTTGCCCAATTTCAAAGTGTAGCCGCTCGGAGCTGTGATAATTTTACTCGAATCAAGCACAGCGTCCGACTTGAAAGTTATTTCCGTGCCAGAAACGTCGACAGCCGCTTTTAATTTTGTATCGTCCAAACTGCCCGACAAATTCTCCAGTGTGAAATTTTTATTGTCGCCTGCAGGAGCTTTATAAATAATTTTCTTATCCTCAACGACTGCGCCGCCCGTGTGCGTCTCGTTATAAGTTGCGCTCGTGCCGTTGACCGTCCAAGCCGCGCTGTCAGTCGGGAAAGGTGCGCTGATTGCAAAGTTTGTGTTCTCGTCGATGTGAGCAATGATTTTGTCGTCGCTATTCGTGAGGGAAGTTATCGCGTCGTCGAAAGAAATTTCCCCGCTTGTAAAGCCGCTGATTGTGAGCGTTGCATTTGCCGACGTGTAGGTTTTGCCGTCAATGACGATACCGCCGCTTGCAGTTGCGCCGCTCGGCAAAGTCACTTCGTAAACTCGCGTCAACGTCGGATAACCTGCATTCTTAACGTTATCGACCGTAGCAAGATAATTCGTGCTGTTCGCCTTGTAGATGAAATTTCCCGCCGCAAGTTCAATCGGCAAGTCAGCTAAAGTCTTGTCGCCGTTCATGGTCAAGCTGTCGGAAGTGAGCGTGTAACCAACCGTGCCATTCGCAAGCAACAGATTAACCGTAGTGTTCGGCGCGTAGTAGCGGGTGCCGCCGTCGGTGATGAGCGGGCTTTCAGTAATGGTGATAAAACTCGGCAAAGTCAGCGCGTAAACTTCTGTCAAGTCGGGATAATTATTCGTCTTGACGTTCTCGGCAGTTGCAAGTGTGTAATTTCCTTCCGTGCCGTAGATGTAATGCTTCGTGCCGTCCAAACCAGCCGCATTGTTGCTTAGGTCGGTGACTGCGTTAATTGTCGCGGTTACATCGGAGCCGGTGTAGCCCGCTTTGGGCTTGAAAGTAACTTCGCCGCGATATTTGCCGTTGTATTCGTCGGGAGTGCCGCTGATTTTATAACCTGCGGGCGGAGTTACTGCATAGTAGAAATTATTTGCCGTCAAGTCGCTGTCATTTATCGTGAAGGTGATATCCTTCGCGGTAATGTCCGTGTCGGTGATAGTCAAGTTGAACGTCGCGCCGCTCTCGTAATAAGTCACATCGCCAAATTTGTGCGCCTTGCTTGCGGTCGCCTCAGTTATGGTGGCAGTGACACCTTCGGGCAAATTGACCGTATAAAGTTTCGTGCCGCCGCTGATTGTGCCCGCGCCGCGATAATACAAATTGCTTGCCGTGCCGTTGAGCGTGCCGTTAAAGTTGTTGACGAAATGTCCGCCACCCTCAAGCGTGCCCGTAAAGTTTGAGGAAATTGCATCGCTTAAAGTCAAGTCTGCAGAAAGTTTAAAGCGTCCGCCGCCGCTGATTTGAGCGAAATCTTCCGCAGAATTGACTGCGTAGAAAGACGCGCCGTCGTAGCCGAACTTGAGACTGCCAATCTTAGCGTTGCCGTTGAACGTCTTGCCGTCGGAAAGGTCGAACAGGTAGCCGCCCGTGTTGTTGCTGACTGTGGCGTTTTCAGTTAGAGTTATAATGCCGTTATTCGGGGCAGACGGTTCGGAATTCAAGCCGCTGATTGTGACTTGTGCGGTGCCGATGTCCTGCGCGGTGAATTTGTATTCGTTGCCGCTGTTCGTCCAGTAAGAATCAACCACGCCGCTGTTATAAGAGTAGGAGCCGCCGCCCAAGTCGAGCCACTTGGTTTGCGCGGCGGGAGTGGAACTCTGATAATCGACGCCGTTAATCGTAAAGGTAATATTATTGCCGAGTTTATCCAGCGTGTAAGTTTTCGTGCCGAGTGATTCGAGTTTTGCTTTGTCGAAGGTGACTGCGCCGGTGCTGACGTTGACGGAGCCGATGTCGCCGATATTCAAAACGTCGTTGCTGTAAGTCGTGGCGTAATCGCCTAAACCGCTGAACGTGAACAAATTCTTTGCCGCCTGCGATGCGTGCGCCGTGATTGAATCTCCACTTTGCTCGTAATAAGCCTTGAACGCGGGCAAAGTCAATGTGCCGTTCTCAAATTTGCCGTTGTCGTCGGATTGATAAGCCGATTTTGTCACGTCGCCGAGAGAGAGCGAATAGCCGCCGCTGATTTCAATCGTCGTGTTAGCGTCGGGCAAAATATTTCCGTCAAGCGTAAAAACTTTGTTGTCGGGTTTGTATTCGTCCGTCACGCCCGCATTGAGGTTGCTGATTGTAACTTCGTCGTGCGCCGCCTCCGCGTGGAAAGTATAAGTGTTGCCGCTTTGCTCCGTGTATGCTGAATCGTGATTGGAAATGTATTCGTAAGTCGCAAGCCCGGTAACCGCGTCGCCCTTTTGAGAAAGTTTGCCGCCCGTGCCGAGAGTTTGTTTGTTATTGAGTTTGAACGCTTCGCCCAACGTGAGAGTAAACTTTCCGCCGCCGTTAAACGTAAAATCTTTAGTGGCGCCTGCCGATAAGGTTCCGAGCACGTCAAGATTATTCAGCGTGAAAATATTTCCGTTCAGCGTGCCGATAATCGCGTTGAGTTCGGAACTCGTGACGTTTCCGCTTGCGTCGATTGTCAACGTGCCCAAATTCAGCCCGCCAAATTCAAAAGTATCGCCGCCGGATTGATTCGTGCGCGTGGCTTTGTTTCCGTCGAGCGTATAGTAAGTTTTATTGCCCGCAGACGTGTAAATATATTTACCGTCGCTGTAGTCGCTGAATCCAGCCGTAATTGGAGCCTCTTCCGCCGTCGTCAAGCCGTCAATCGAAAGTTTATAGTCAATTTGCTCTGAAACTGCCGCGTCAGTTCCGTCAGTCAATGTGATTTCGTCGCTCGTGAACGAATCCGCACTCAATTTAACCGTCGCGCCGTCAACCGTGACTTTGGAAGTGTCCGCGCCGCTAAGTTCAAACGTCGTGCCGCCCTGTTGATACTCGTGCTTAATCGTGCCGTTCGTGTTGCTGAAATAATCGCGCGTAGTGATTGCGGCGGTGTAGGTGTTGCCGTTCCAAGTTGCATCTGCACTGCCCCAAGCCGCTGTATGATAATCGGCAGGCAAATTGTCAACAAAATTAACCGTGATGTCTGCGCCGCTGAAAGTTATCGTCTGCCCGTAACCAATTTTGTCGAGAATATCATTGCCGACCGCCAAATTGTAGCTGATTTTGTATTGACCGTCGATAAGTGAGCCGCTTTGAGTGATTGCGCCTTCAATCATTGCGCCCGTGATGTTTTCGTTGTCGGTTTTTATCGTTTCTCCGCCTGACGCCGCATAATGTTTTGCCGTGTTGCCGTTTTGCGTGTAATAGTCGCTATAACTTGCGCCAATGTAGCTATTATCGTTGACTTGAGCCGCAGCAGTCGTCGGAGGAACGTTATTATTGAGTTGCGGAACGTCGCTTGCCAATTCCAGCGAATAATTTTGCCCGCTCGCAGGTGTCAACGTGATGTCCGTGCCTTTGAGCGCGTCTTTGGAAATATTAACGGCGTTTTCGTTGACTGTGACTTTGCTCGTGTCGACGCCAGACAATGTAAAGAGATCTTCAACAGTTTGCGCGGCGTAGGATATTTTATTTTCGCCGACAACTGCGCCCGCCGCCGTCGTACGTTGATATTTTTCGTCGTTAAAGCCGTCTGTAGACGTTGGGAACGTTAAACCGCTGATTGTAATGCTTAAATCATCGCCTTTAGCAATTATATCGTCGCCGCTCGTCGTGAGTTCGGTTATCGCGTCGTCAAAAGTAATTTCTCCGCCGTTAAAGCCGCTGATTGTGACCTTATCGCCGTCTTTAGCGTAATTTTGCCCGCCAAAGTTCATTGCGCCGACGATTTCCACGTTTGAAGGAACATTCAGCTTGTAAATTCGCGTGAAACCGTTTCCGCTCGTGCCGTAATAATATCCGCCGCTGATTTCGCCCGTATTGCCGCTGAAAATCGCATTGTTCGACGTGATTAAATGTCCGTCGCCGTTAAATGTGCCTTTAAATCCCTCAATCGCCGTAAAAGTCTCGTTGCTTAAGTCGATGTCGGCTGTCTGCTTAAATTTCAAGCCCGCGCAGTCGTGATTGTCGATTACATAGCTTGCAAGCGTCTGAAAATCCTCAACGGAAGAAATTTTGTAATAATCGCCGTCGCTGATGAAGTTTAAGCCGTCGATTTTAGGATAGCCTTCAAGTTCAAGCGTCGAATCCGCGTTGACGGTGTAGGTGTAAGTGCCATTTTCCGCCGTCAAGCCCTTTATGCCCGTGATTTTGGCAAAATTAGCATTTTCGCCTGTCGATAACGTCAATTCTTCTTCAGCCGCGCAGATATATTTGTTCGTTGTGCCGATTTTGGTCGCAGTGCCGCTGGTAAGCGTAATTCCGTCGGGAATTGTCACGATGAAATTATCGCCAAGCGGTTTTAAGGTGATTTCGTGGTCGATATAGCCTGATTCGGCGTAGTCGGTATAAATATTGCCGTCAGAGTCATAAAAACGACCGTCAAAGTGGATTGAGTCAGCGTTAATGTAAGATTCAACTGTAATTTCGCCGCCGCTGATTCTAATACCGCCGTCGCTATATTCACCACCAACATAGATATTATAGCAATTAACCGTTCCACCGCTGATTATCATAGCGTCATAAATGTTGTTTGTGACTTTAATTTCACTTTGCACGCTGATATTGCCGCCGCTGATGTTAATCGTGTTAGCAGTGATGTTATTGGCGTCGATATTGCCGTTTTTAATGTTGAGTTCGCCTTCTGTGGTAATGTCGCCGACTGAAAGCGTGCCAGTGCCGACGATATTTAGCGTGGAATCGTTATTTCCGTTTATTCCGCTGTTTAAATTGAGTGTCACGCCGTCGGCAAGGATTAAATTAACTTCGCCGCTAATTTCGAGCGTATTATCGATTGTGAGGTCTGATTTTACGACGTAACTGCCCGAATCAAGCGAAATATCAGCGTCGGTGAGGATTTTGGCAAGCGTTTGTTGTTCCGAGCCGTCATTATAGCTGACATAAGCCGAATCCGCGCTGACTTCGTAGGTTTCGCCGCCGATTGTGACTGAGCCGCCAGTTTTTACATATGCAACGCCGTCTTTTACGCAATAAACATCGCCGCCGGCAGTGAGTTCGGTGCCTTCAACCGTGTAAGCTTGAATCAAGGCGGGATAATTCGCCTCTTTAACGTTTTCAGCGTCGGCAACTGTGTATCCGTTATCGGTTTGGTAGACATAATGCTTGCTCTCGTCCAAATTCAGCGTGCCGCCTTTAATTTCTTGATTCGGAGCGGTAATTTCTGTATAAAATTCTTCGCCGATGTAGCCTGTACTCGGTTTTAAGGTTATATCGCCGCGATATTTGCCGTCGTAGGTGTCATCGCTTGCAATTTCGTAACCATTTGGCGGAGTGACTGCATAATAAACGTTAAAATCATCTGCGGACATGTTATTTTCAACAGTCAACGTGGTTGAGCCGTTAATCGCTACGCCGTCAGCCAATTTCAGCGTGTAATCGCCTTCAGGAACTATGTATTTGTTCGCGTCGTCAATCTTCGGAACGTTTTCAATCGAGACGCCCGCAGGTAACTCAACTATTGAGCCTGATTTAGCATAAAGTTTGCCGTTTATATCATAAAATTCCTTGTCGAAGGTGACATTTCTGTTGTAACTGTTCGTGTAAATGTAATCATCGGCATTTGTCCAGCTTAAATTGATTGTGCCATCGTCCCAATTTGCGCAAATACCCTTTATGCCCGGTTGATACCACGGATAATCATCTTCACCGGTGCTAATCGCTTTGATTTTGCCGCCTGTGATGTTTACGTTGCCGTCTGAATCTATACCGCTGTATATTCCAGTAGCCTCGACTGTTCCGCCGCTGATATTTACGTTGCCGCCTGAATCTATACCGCTGTCGCCCGTCGAAATGACTGTTCCGCCGCTGATATTTACGTCTCCGCCTGAATCTATACCGCTGTCGCCATTTCCGGTCGCAATTACTATGCCGTCGCTGATATTTACGTTGTTTGCATTGATACCGCAACCAGTTCCGGTCAAATTTACGTTTCCGCCGGTGATCTTGACGGTGCCGCTACCTGCACTGATACCGGTATAGCCCGTCGCAGTGACTGTTCCGCTGATTATTTCAACATTTTTTGCACTAATCGCAACGTCATTGGTGCCATTTACGGTTAATGTGCCGCCATAAACCTTTATATCGCCGTTTTCTGCGCGGATACCTTCGTTGCTCGTGGCATTTACGTTGCCGCCATAAATATTTATGTTGTCAGCGTAAATTCCGAACGAACGACTAACAATATCATAGCCTTCATCGTCGGAACCTCTTATATAATTGGCTGTAAGCGTGCCCGTGCCGCCATTTTGACAGTAAATATTAAGATTTGCTCCCGATTCGCCGAAAATACCGAATCCGCAATTACCGTAGTAGGAATAATCCATTACGGTGCTCGCGTCTTGGTTTTGTATCGTCAAGTTGCAATCGTCGGCAAGAATCAAATTCACATTGCCGCTGATTGTGAGCATTGCCAGATTAACTTCGCCGCTGACCACATACCAGCCGCCGTTTATGGTCGTCGTGGCGTCGGTTATCGGGATTGCATAGCCTTCTTGAGTTTCGCCGCTGTTATCAACGTAGTTTGCAGAGACAAATTGACTGTCCGCACTGATTTTGAAGGTTTGACTGCCGATTGTGACTTCCGTGCCGTCCGCAATGTAAATTTCGCCGTCAATCGTGTAAATATTATCGCTGACAGGCAAGCCGCTGACTTTCCACACTTTTATTAAGTCGGGATAGTCGCTTACGTCCGCCGCCGTTGCCAATTTGCTCGTATCACTTGCCAAAACGTAATGATTATTCGGGTCGGCGTCGAAATTCGCGGTAAAAGTCGCGTAGTCGGCGATTGTGGCGGAGTTTTCGCCCGTGTAATTGTAGCCGGTCTTCGCCGCAAGTGTAATTTCGCCCGTTGCATAGGTTTTTCCGCCGTCGGTAACCAAAATATCGCCCGTCGCAGTGACGCCTTGCAATGTAAGCTCGTAAACCTGCGTTAAGTCGGGATAATCGGTCGTGTTCTCGGCTGTTGCGAGCGTGTAACCGTTTCCATTATCGAAAACGTAATGTTTGGTGTCGTCGAGGGTCGCGGTTATCGTCTTGTCGCTGTCGATTGTGATTGATTCGCTGTCTACGTTGTAATTATAGCCGTTTTTCTTCGTAAAAGTGACTGTTGAGCCGCCGAAGTAGTAATTTTTGCCGTTGAAAGTTAAAGGATTGCCGCCGCTGACTTCTACGCCGTTCAATGTAAGCTCGTAAACCTGAATCAAGTCAGGATAATCGGTCGTGTTCTCGGCTGTTGCGAGCGTGTAACCGTTTCCATTATCGAAAACGTAATGTTTGGTGTCGTCGAGGGTCGCGGTTATCGTCTTGTCGCTGTCGATTGTGATTGATTCGCTGTCTACGTTGTAATTATAGCCGTTTTTCTTCGTAAAAGTGACTGTTGAGCCGCCGAAGTAGTAATTTTTGCCGTTGAAAGTTAAAGGATTGCCGCCGCTGACTTCTACGCCGTTCAATGTAAGCTCGTAAACCTGAATCAAGTCAGGATAATCGGTCGTGTTCGATTCGTCGGCAAGTTGATAGGTTCCGTCGCCGTTATCAATGACGTAATGATTATTTTCGTCGAGCGTCGCCGTGATTGTCGTGTCTGCGCTTACGTTGACGGAATTGCCGCCGCTTATGACGTATCCTCTTTTCGCCGTGAGTGTGACTTCGCCCGCCGCATAAGTGTTATTGCCGAAAGTGACGACCGTGTCACCCGTAGCAGTGATGCCTTTGGGCAACGTGACCTTGTAAACCTGCGTGCCCTGAACGTTGGTTAAAGCTTGTGTGTAATAGCCGCCGTTGAGATTGACGGTGCCGGAGCCGCAAACCAAAGTATCATTGTACTGATTGAGGAGAGTGACTTCTGACGGCGCAAAGAGGCAGTTGGTGACGTTGGCAGTCGATGTTTTGTTCAGACCGCCGACCAAACCGCCGCAACTCTTTGATTGGGAGCCGAGCAACTTGCCGTCGAAAATGCAGTTGGTAAGGTTAAGCGTGTAGTAGTTATTTGCAACGCTGGCAACCAAGCCGCCGTGAGCAGCCACCCCGTTGAACGTGCTGTTAATCGTGACGCTTGAGCAGCAATCGGTGATTGTCGTCGTGCCGTAAACGTAAGCGGCGATACCTGCGGCAGATTGTTTAGCAGTGTTGATTGTGCCGTCGACGTGCAGATTTTGAATCGTCGCGCCGTCCACATATCTGAACAGTGCGCAATAATTTTCAGTGGCGTTGTATTTGACGCTGATTGTTTTGCCGTTGCCGTTGAGCGTGCCTTTGAATCTGTGAGCGTCGCTGTCGCCGATGTAGAAGTTGACGCCGCCGATACTTTGCGCGAGCTTGAAAGTTAAGCCCGACGTGTCGCCGCCGCTGTTGACGAAATCAGCCAAAGCCCGCAACTCGTTTAGGTCGTTGATAGTGTATTCGGTCGCCGTGAAGTTGAATTCCAAGCCGCTGATGTTGCCGCCGCCGCTGACATAAGACGCGAGCATAAGGAAATCTGCGGTGTCGGCGACGGTGTATTTGTTAGTGTCGCTGTCGAAGGCAAGCCCCGCGATTTTCGGGTAGCCGTAAACTTGAACGGTCAAGTCGCCGTTAATCGTGGCGGTATAGGTGCCGTCGTCGTTGGCAGTCGCGCCGCTGACGGAACGGATTTTGTAATATTGCGGGAAGTTGTCCGCGTCTACGGTGAGCTTGAAGGTCGCGCCGCTTGCGTAGTAGTCCTTGCCGTCGAAGGTGACTTTTTGGTCGTCGGTGCCGGTGTATTCGGCAGTGACGCCGCTCGTCGTGGTGAACGTGTAAAGCCGCGTGTTATTGACTGTGCCCCTGCTGTAGCCGACGTCGCTAACGTTGGCGTGATATTTGTTGTTCGTGACGGTGCCCATGTTGTAGCCGACGAGTGCACCGTTATCACTGCCGCCGCTGACGTTGGCGTTGATGAGCGTGACGTCTTTAATCGTGCCGCTGTCGTCGACGATGCCGAACAAGCCATTGCGACTGTTGCCCGTGCTTGTCAAGTTGCTGATGATGTGCCCGCCGCCGTCGAACGTGCCGTAAAACGAAGTGCTTCCCGTGTTGCCGATTGGTGTCCAGTTGTCGACGCCGCTCAAGTCGATGTCCGTCGTGAGCTTGAAAACTTTGCCGCTGCCGTTGTTGCCGCCGTTGATATAAGTTGCGAGGGCTTGCAGGTCTTCAACGGAGTTTATGGCGTAAACGACATTGCCGCCGTCGAGCGTGAATTTGAAGGTATTGAGCTTGCTGACACCGCCGAAAGTTTTGCCGTCGGGAATGTCAAAAACGAAGTTGCCCGCGAGGTTGCTGACAGTTACGTCGGTGCCCGTGAAGTTTTCGGCGTTGAGCGTGACGACGTTGCCGCTGATAATGGAGCTTGTCAAATTCTGCACGCCGCTCAACGTGAAGATAACGTTGTCGCCGTCTTTACATGACCACGTGTCGCCGCTGACGCTGAAGGTGTATTTGTCCGCGCTGACCGATGTAATGTCGTCGCCCATTGTGAAGGTGTATTGATTGTTCGTGGCGTCGCTGATGAGTTCGCCGTTGACGCGGTATGTCGTCGGGGTTAAGCCGTCGGCAAAGCTTAGCGTAATTGAGGTGCCCGCCTTGACGTAGATGTCGGAGCCGACTTGCGTATATTTTCCGCTTGCAACGGTGACGCCGCTTGGCAGGTCGAGCCGCACGCCGTCGAGGACGCGAAGTTGACCGTTCGGCTTATCGTTTAGTGTGCCGCTGAAGATTTTGCCCGCCGCGTCGTAGAAACGTTTGCCGTCGGCGATTGTCAAGGAGCCGTTGAAATTCGTTGCGCTGAAAGTATCGGTGTCTTGCGTCCAATCGAGCGTTACGGGGCTTGAGATTGTGCCCGCCGTCAAATTGCCGCCCTTGAAGTTGAGCGTATTGCTTGAGACAGTGCCCGCCGTCAAATTGCCGCCCGTGAAGTTAAGCGTATTGCTTGAGATTGTGCCCGTGACGTTGAGCTTGCCCGTACCGCCGCTTTGCCCGAAGACCGTCAAGTTGCCGCCGCTGATATTGTTGTCGATCGTCAAAGTCTTTCCGTCGGCGAGGATCAAGTTGACGTTGCCGCCGAGGCTTAGCGCGTTTAAATTGATGTTGTCGTTGATGATGTATGTGCCCGCCGACAATGAAGTTTCATTGCCCGTGAGCACGTGGACGACTTCAGGTTTGGTGCCGTCCGTGTCGAGGTAAGTGACCTTTGCAAGCGACAAGTCGGAGCCGAGCGCGAAGGTTTGATCTTCAACGGTGACTGTCGAGCCGCTTGCGTAGTAGGTCTTATCGCCGATTGTTATTGCGTCGCTGTCGACGGTGAAGGTTGCGCCGCTGACTGCCACGGAATAAAGCCGCGTGTTGCTGACGGTGCCTTTGTCGTTGCCGCCGACATCGCCCGCGTTGCCGTGATATTTGTTGCCCGTGAGCGTGCCTTGTGCCATATAGCCGACGAGTGAGCCGAAGCCATTCAACTGACTGCCGCTGACCGTGCCGTCGAAAGTGTTGCCCGTGACGGATGAGTCGGAATAGTCGTTCCAGCCGATAAGCCCGCCGACCCCATAATCGCCGTTGACTGTGGCGTTGGTGACGGTGCAGTTGCTGATTTTGCCGCCATAGTTGTTGCCGACGATTGCGCCGACATAATCCTTGCCGCTGACGTTGACGTTATCGAGCTTGACGTTTTGAATTGTGCCGCTGTTGTCGCCGAACAATCCGACGTAACTGTTTGAGCCGCTGATTGACAGGTTGCGGATTGTGAAGCCGTTGCCGTCGAATGTGCCGCTGAAGCTGCGATTTACGTTGCCGATGCCCGCGAAGTCACTGCCGCTCAAGTCGATGTCGCCCGTGAGCTTGAAAACTTTGCCCAACGTATTTCCGTCGTTGTTGACGTAGTTGGCGAGTGTTTGTAGGTCTGCGGCGGAAGAAATTTCGTAGTAGCCGTTGCCCGTTTCGTCGACGTTGACGTTTAGCCCGTCGATTGTCTCCAAGCCGACGCCGTTGACGATTCGGCTTTTGATGTCGACGTGTCGTCCAACGAGCGTGATTGTGTTCTGCCCGACGGTTAAGACGGTAGAATCGTAGCCGTTGTGTTTTATCGAGTATGCAACGGGCTTGCCGTCTGCGGTGACGAATTGGATCGTGGAGTTTTCTAAGCCGTCGATTGTGTCGTTGCCGCCGCTGCCGACGGTGTATTTGATTGTGATGTTAGGCTCCGCGTTGTCGAAGATAAATCTATCGTCTCCGCTACTGCCCACTAAGGTGAAGTTTTGACCCAAAAGCCGAATAGCATAGTCGGTGGAGTTTTCCACGACGGTTAGTGTGCCGCCCTCGGCGACCGCGTCACGTTGCACTTCGACAAGATTATTCGCCTCGTCAAACGTGGGACAGTAATTGGAATAATTTTTCAGACCACTTAGCTTGAGCGTGCCTTTGTCGGTCGTCAGCGTGTAGACGCCGCCTTCAAACGTCGCCGTGTTAGCGAAACGTTGCAGGTCGAATTTGAAATGTTTTAGCTTGTATTTTGGGAAGGGCATGACAGCCGCGCCGATTATAACGGAAATGTTATCGTTCATGATGAGAGCCTCCTTGCCTCGGTAGTTGAAATCATTTTCCACTATTCCAACGGAATCATCCCCCAATTTTGTTTATAGCTAGTAGATATTTTATCACAAGAGCAAGTTTTTGGGTTGACCACTTTTTGCCAAAATCGCTACACTTTTTGATTGGTATGTTGCTTAGGCAACAAAAAAGCCTCGACCGTAGCCGAGACTGAATTTTTTTTGCGATGTTTAGAATCAGAGTAGCCCTAAGCCGCGAGCTAATTCCTCGATACGCGGCATTGGCAGATGCGTGTACTTTTCCACCAGCGGTAAAGTCATTTTGTCGCGGAGCATATCTTTGGCTCGTTCTTCGGTTTCCGCTTTAACTTTTGCCATAGTTTCCGCGATACCTTCGGCTTTGCCTTCAGCTTTGCCTTCAGCTTTGCCTTCAGCTCTGCCCTCAGCTCTGCCCTCAGCGATAGCTTTGTTCCGAATTGTTTTCGCCTCATAATCCAAAATTTTTCCCCGCATAACGTCTTTCACTCCTTTTTCAACTCTGTGATAATTTTGCGCTATCAATGCCAGCACATGATTGGTCATCGTGCAAACCGCACTTTTTGTAAATTCGCTGACTTCTCCTGCCTTCTGCAAGTCGTCAAGTTTTAACCTGATGTTACTGTACTCCTCACACAACTTTTGGAGCTTGACTTCGTTGCTCTCATATTCCGGAAAATATTTTTCGTGGCTGAAGATATAAAACGGGATAAAAAACAACAGTCTCTTACTGAATATTTCTTCCAGATTGTACTTTTGCACCTTAACAACGGGAACGAGATATTCTGTCATGCCGCCCGGCGTTATCATGCGGATTCGCATTTCGTTTGGCGTCTTTCCACTATGGCGCAGAAATATAACTGCCGAATTTGGAAACGTCACTGTCAGTACGTTATCGACGATATTTCCGCTATCTAAGGCGATTTGCGCGTCGTACTCGAATATTCGCACAAGCATACTGTCATCAGCTGTCGATTGACATTCTATGTGGTATCTTTTTTGCACTCCGTCTGAATCAATGATGACAAAGCTGGAATCTGTGATAATTTTTTTTACGTTGTCCACATCTTGACTTAAAAAATGCTCGTTGACGCCGAAAATAATTTTTTCCTTACCGGAATAATGCTCGCCGAAGACTTCATTTACTACCGGAATGATAAGTTCGCTACAATCGTTTAGCAAAGTGCGAAATGCGTCGTCGTATGCTGTTTTGCTTATTTTCATGGCTCACTCTCCTTTTTCTTTAAATTTTATCACAAAGTAACCCATTGGACAATTCTAACTCTTTGGCGCAATAAAAAATTGGTCGTATTCCCGATAGGAATGACCAATTTTTTTGTTACTGCTGAATTTCCTTTTCCAACGCGTCATGAACTTCTTCTTGAATTTTCTCCGTTGCCAGAATCCACTCAAGCGGGTCACTTTCGTAGAGTTCAGCATTGACGCCACGCTCTGCCGCCAGTTTTTCAGCCATTTTTTCGGCGCGATTAGAATAGGCGTCTTGATAACCCGTTAAATACTCTTCAAGTTCGCCTTTTTCAACGAGAAAATCATACAATACAGGCTTATTCGCCTTAAGATATTTTTCGCGCAAATGACCCCATACTCCGCAAAATTTTTCCTCCAAAATTTTCACCTCCCGCAAGCTCTGACTTCCTGCATAATCTCTTTGCCGTAAGTTTTATTTTTGCGACCAAGCGGACTTAGTTCTTGTATAGCTTGCTGAACGGAATCCGATGAATATTTTTTAGCTAATTCTTTCGCCGAGTCAATGTCGAATCGTTTTTGTTTTGTCGGAGCATATTGATACGGCGAATGGGGCGCAGTTACCAAAATTTTGTAGCCCGTCGAGTTCTTTGACTTGCCCGCTTGCATACTGCAAATATTTTCGTCCACTCGCGTCACAAAATCTTTGAACTGCTTACTTGTCAAAGTAACTGACGGATATTTTTCCCGCACTTCCTTTGCTTTGAAAAATTTTTTAACGCCGTTCAGCAACTTTTGAGTGAATGTAGCCAATTTGTCCGCGAGACTCCGATTTTCTTTTGAAATTTCCTCAATGACGCGCCGACCGGTCTTCATATCGGCGAAAGCATCGGCTAGCATTTCTTCCATTGCCTTTGTCTTGCTCATTTTCGGTTGCTTGACCGCCTTGCGATAGTTTTCTATTTGCTGACTGGTAAAAATCTCGTGACGTTCAACATGAGTGAGAATATCGTCGTAAAGTTCCGGTTCATGCTTTTTCATCACGTGAAATGCCTCATGCCAAAATGCCCAGTCCAGCGACGTTTCCGACTTCCCGTTTAGATAAATGATGTCACGGTCGTCGTCAAATCTGCCGTGCAATTCGGGCGCACCCTCGAAATATTTCACGTCGATACCAAAAACTTCTTCGCTCATCTTTTGCAAGGCAGTTTGCTCAAAAGTTAATTCCCTATCGAAAAGTAAGCGCGAATTTTTCATACACTCGCGAATATCTGCCGTTGACGCCGAATAAAGCTCATAGTTCTCGTCGTGTGACTTAAATCGAATCGAATCAAAAAGAAAATCGAACGCCGCCTTTATGTCTGCGATTTCTGTCGCCGTCGGATAAGGATAAGTGTTGTCCATTTTGAAGCCGCTTTCGGAAGCCTTTGTCCATGACTCGTCCGAACGATAATTTACTAGATAATCGTTTTGAATCCCCCGCGCTTTCAATTTCTCTTTCAAGTAAACCTCAAAAGCACGAGCCATCATTTCTTCGGGCAAAGTCCAGTAGTCCTTTTCCCTGCGCTTGTCGAGATTTTTGCACCGTTCAGCTAAGCCGCTTTGATTTATTACATCTTGAACCAGCCGAAAGCCTTCCATGACCTCTGCACTGACATTTTGCGGATTTTTCTCCTGCGTGCTGTGGGTAATCATCGCCGTCGCAGAATTTTTTTCTTTCCTGCCGAAGTAATTATCGACGCTATGAAACCACTCGTGACCGAGACTTCCCGAACCTTTATTTTTTGTCAGATTGATGACAACTTTCACCGGCTCATAATGGGCAAGCGGCGCATTTTTGCCGCCCCTGCCTCGTGCTCCAAACGCCAGCCCCAATGAACCGTTCAGCGATAACGCTCGCGGCGGCAAATTCAATGCCTCTGCCATATCCGTTAAAGCGTCGTAGGCATTGTTCAAATTTTCTTGCCGATTTTTGTTTTCGACCCACGTGCCAAACTCAACGCCTCGAAAACCGAATGTCTCTTGAAATTGTTCCGGCGTTACGTCGCCTGTACGCTTTAATTCGCCTGTTCGCGGAGTGTTTTGAGCCTCGCGCTCGTATGGAATTTCGCGATATTTTTCCAATTTTTCTTCCAGCTCTTCCATGTGCGAATTCAAATAGGCAGAGGCTTCCTCCACTTTTTCAAACGGCGATTGTATCTCAACATAGTCGCGCCCGACCTTGCAACCGATAAAATAATAATTGCTGTACTTCCAGCTGTAAATTTTGAACGGATTTTTCTTTGTGCGCGGCGTTTTTTCTTGATGACGGTCTTGATTCTTGTATCGCTCTATCGCGTCGGATTTTGTCGCGCCGTAGCCAAGAACTCTGTATCTGTAAGCCCCGTGCATTTCTCGCAATTCGATTTTTCGGTCTTCGGAGTAACCGTAATCGTATTTTTCCAATTCGGCAAATGCCAATGCCGAACAATCTTGCTCGTGTCCCATGATTTTGTAAATCAGCATGGAATCTTCTACATGTTGTGCGACGGATTTGCTGTCTCGCAGTGTGTGGCTGTATTCGGACTCGTGTGTTTTCATCTTTTCGAGTTCGGAGGCGAATTCTTCAGCTGTCCATTTGTTTTCGAGTACATCGACCGACATATCACGCAGGATGCTTACTTTTTCCGCCCATTCTCTTATCAACCACGAATATTTTCGCGGCTTGAGCGGAATAGCGTCGCGCAATGCCCGTACTGCGTCGACCTTCCAGCTTTCTACGCCGCTCTCCAAAAGTTTTTTGTAATTCGGCGAAGGAAACGATTTCGACAACGGAACGCCTTCGACTTCGGTTTCTACTGCTACCCTAATCAAGTCGCAATAAGCCGCGTACAAATCTTTTCGCGCTCCGCCGATTTTTTCTCCGAAATCTTCTATCTTCTGCGATTTTTTCTCCGGCTCATGGTTTTGAGTTTCCGCTACCGCTTGCCTGACCGCTCCGGCGATAATATTGCCTTCATCTACCGCTCCGAAGTCGGCGAACAAGTCATATTCGACCGAATTTTTCTTCTTACTCATAGTTTTTGCTCCAATACTTTTTCAACCAACATTTTTTGCCATTAACGAATAATCTTTTCGCAACTGTTCAATTAAAATGCGGAGTGTCGTGATTTCTTTTTTACATTCCTCGAATTCACATTGGAATTTATGAATCATGGCTCTGACTTTTATGCTCTCGTGCGCCATCTGCAACAACTTTTGATAATCGGCAATGGGCAATTCCACATATTCGACGTTATCAGCTCCTAAAAACGTTTTCGACTTCGCTACCGCTGATATTCTTTGCAGTTCTTTTTGATTGAGAGCAGTGAGTTCTAAATTTTCCGCCATTACTTCAAGTTTCAATTTCAGTTGCTCAATTTTGAAGTTACACAATTCGAGAAACTGCCGTACGTGATAATCGCCGCGCATAAGCCCATATTTCGCTGATACTTCTCTGTGAAATACACTTTGTAAAATTTCAAGCGATTTAGGCGTGAACAAACTTTTAGCGGAAAGTCGCCCGTCAGGTGTTACCGGAATAATTCCGATGTGAATATGGGGATTGTCTTCGCCGAGATGATATTGACAGTACAAGACGTTTTCCTTGCCGTAATAATTTTGGAAAAAGTGAAGCGCGTCGGAAAAATATCGTTCCCGTAAATCCACTCTAATGTTTTGCATAAATTCCGCAGATGTGCCGACCATAATATCTTCAATACCGACGGCATCGGAACGCGGACGCCTTTTCAAATGAAGTTGCGCGATTCTTGCTTTGACACGACTGCTTAATTTTGCCGGACTTAAATCCTTGATTGAGTGATTCATCTCCGACCGCGACTCTTGAGTTACCAAGTAATGTTGCATAGTCGCTAAATCGTTCAACTTCACCTTTTTGGCTTGTAGATGTTGAAAATACATGTCTCAAACCTCCTTAGCGTCATTATTGCACACGTAGCCGCTCTCAAATTCTTATTTTTTTGCTTTTTTATCTGTGACCATGTGTTATAATTTGATTCAAAGAAGGTGAAGTGATTATGGCAGAGCAAGTTCTTGTTCAATTCTCCATTGATAAAAATTTACGGGAGGAAGTCGCCGAAATTTATGAATCGCTCGGCATGGATTTAACGACCGCGCTCCGTATGTTCCTAATTCGCAGTAAAATCGAACGTGGATTGCCTTTCAGCGCAAAATTGCCCGAACCTGCAATTTCGAGAGCCGAAGCTTGGCACGCTTTTGAAGAATTGCGAAAACAAGCCGCTGACGTGCCAGAAATATCTCTTGACGAAATCAACGCAGAAATTTCAGCCGTTCGCGCCGAAAGAAGGCGGCGCACTTGATTTTTTATGCCGTCATTGATACCAATGTCATTCTTTCCGCTCTCCTGTCCAAAAAATCTGATACCGCGACCGTTAAAGTCATCAAAGCTGTTATGGACGGCAAAATTATTCCGTTATTGCGCGACGATATTCTCATCGAGTATGAAGATGTGCTTTATCGCGACAAATTTCATCTCAATCCCGCGACTATTCAAGTTGTTTTGCAAGCTTTCAAGATTTACGGCATGAAAGTTACTCCGAAAAAGTCTGACGAAAATTTTTCCGACCCTGACGACTTGATTTTTTACGAAGTCGCTTTGGCAAAGAGAGATAACGACGCTTATCTTGTTACAGGCAACCAACGTCACTATCCTGTTCGAGATTTTATCGTCACACCGGCGCAAATGATTTCTATCCTTGAAAGTAAAAACTAAAACTCCCCGCCGATTTCCTTCGAGCAGGGAGTTTTTCTGTTCAATGCAATTTTTATCGCGACATTGCGGCAGAATTTTCTTTTTGTTTGAGTTCTTGCAGGATTGAGCGTATTTTGTCCGACTTCATTAACGCTTGGACGTATTTTGAATCCTTGCATTGATACGAGCCGTAGATTTTTAATACTTTAGCGACGGTTTTCTCCGATAAGCCGCCTTCCAGACCTTGTTGAGCAATGTCAATGTCTCTATCCAGAAAAATATTGCCATCGCTTTTCAAAAATCTTGATTCTAGGTTATCAAACTTGTCCATGAACGACTGATAACCAAAAACTTCGCCGTCTTGCCGCCCAATATCTTCACCGTGTCGCACAATCACCTTGAATGTATCGTAATTTTGATGATGTTCTGTACGCTCATAATATTTGACGAGAAAACCACCCTTCGTGTCGTCAAATAGTCGCTCCATTTCCTCTAAAGTCGCATGAACCGTTACTCTTGATTCCATACTTTCACTTCCCAAAAAATTTATCCGATTCGCGTGTCATAATCCTCAAAACGCCTTACCACGTTGAAAATCCGCTTGTTGTTGACCCACCTCTGCATTTTCGTAACTGCCTTCGGCGCATTTTTCTTGTCATACACCATGATATAGGGGTCAAAGCCGTTATCACGAAGCCAATAGATTCGGTATAAATCTTCTTCGCGATTGCTCCAATAGTTACACAGGACGTAAACAATCAACTTGCGATGATTTTTTATCTTTGAAAGTTGTCGGAACTTTATCAATGCCGACATAACCGATTTATCTCGCGGATTATCCCACGCGAAGTGTAACGCTTTAACTTTTAACTCGTTTATCAGCGAAATATTTTTTTCTGTGAGCAATCTCGCGTCCAAACCTTGTGTGATGTCGATATATGCGCCCGTTTCTGCCAACTGCCTCAATAACTCAAGATGCTCCGAACATGCCAGTAAATTCGGGTCTAACAACTTTATATTTTCCTGCCCTCCCCACCACTCCGAAATATTTGCCACTTTGTAACTTGCTCGACCTTCCTTTCCTCCGACGACGCAAAACGGGCAACCTCTCGGACAACCTCGCGTCAAAAATCCATACGCCGTGCCTTTTATGCCGTAGAGCAAATAGTCCGGCATAATGTGTTCGATTTCATACGGCAAAATTTCTCGATAGCGCGTTCCTGTGCCGCCCAAATGTACTCCACACAGCTCCAACGCTCGCAAAACCTCTTCATGCCCGCTGAACACGCACGCGCCATAAATTTTGTCGTACTTACCTATTAAATTTTCTTCCTGCAATGCCGTTGCCACGCTCAGCAAGGTTACTTCGTCTCCACGAGCCTTATGCCACGCCGACAACTTCATCAAAACCAAATTCGGGAAATTATGGCTGTCCACGTCTATCAATGCCACTTTCATCGTCAAGCCTCATCTGAAATCTGGCATTCCCGACAGTTTTGGTTTCTCGTACTCAAATTCTTCTTTGAGCAGTTGAAAATTCACGGCGTCATACGGGTCGATAACGTCAAATTTCGTGATTGAATCAATGTAAGACGATTCAACCGTCTCATCGTACTCGTTCGCCTGATTTACCGCTTGCAGTTGCGCTAAATTTGAATCCAGAGCATTTTGACGCGCCAATTCGTATGCCAACAGCGTTTTCAACTCATTTTGCGCTTGATACATTTGCAAATGCCCTTCAGCCGCGTTTGTGTGCTCAAAAATCTTTTTTGCCGCCTCTATCGTCTTTTCCGTCTCGATAATTTCAGCTTTCGCGCCGTCGGTGAAGTTTTTGTACGTGTCATCAAGCCACTTGTATTTTTCATGCCGAGAATAGGCGTTTTGGTCATAAGAATCCCAATGGTCGTCGTTTCCCTGCCGCAAATAAGGATTTGTTTCGTCTATCGTTGCCGTTCGAGCAACTTTTTCTGTGCCAATGCCAATAACTTTCAATGCCGCCGACGTTTCAGCAAATATTTCCTCAGCAAACGGCGTGGAATTTATTTCATCGGTCTTTGTCTTGTCAGCATCGGTTTCAGCAATCTTTTCAAACTTGTCACCAAAAAGGATTGATTTAATGTACCTCGTATAATCGAACACGCTACCGCCATTGCTCGCTAAATCTTTCAACGCATACGGTGATGGACTGTCTGCCCACGATATTTCCGTCAAGCTGTAGTAAGCGGCGGGATTAAACGGCTCATCAACGCCTGGAATTATATGAGCATACGCAACTAAACCATATCCGCTGATAAATCCTGCGCCTAACACTGCTAAAAATTTTTTCTTAACGCTCATTTTATGCGCCTCCTCCCGTGAAACTGAATCCACTGCTGCCAAATTGCTTGAGCACCAGTTTTGAAACGCGACTGCCCATGTAAACGAACATCATCGCCACAAATGTTATCTTGAATAGCAAAATCATGTTAATTGTAACCTGCGGAGCAGTATATCCGCCAGTTGCAGGGTCAACGCCCGATACTTTCGCCCAATAAATGTCAGCGTCAGAATTATTTCTGCCGCCCTCGCCTTGATTCCAACATCGCGCCGCCATTTCATACGAACCGTACTTTTTGTAGTAGCCCGTCAAAATATATCTGGCAATGTTGTCTTGATTATTGGGCGTCCATGCCGGTCCGTGTGGCTCTTCAGCCGTAACCGGCGAAGTCTCCAACATTCCGCCGTTCGCTACAAAATCTTCCGTCCAATGCGTCCAGTTGTCGTAATTCGCGTAGTCAATCTGATACGCGCCGAAATATCCGAGTCCATTATCGACATAATATCTGTTACTCGATTCTACAACCCGAATATGAGCCATAAGTTGGTCGATTGAGGTTATCGCACCGCTTGACGCGCCCGCAGAGCTTTCAACCTTCGTCACGTTCCCGCCGATTGTGTAAAAATCTTCCACCACGATATTTTTCATCATCATCTGCAACATCAACGAGAACATACAGAAGAACATCAGCTTAATTGACACCGCAAATACTCCGTTAATACCGTTCGCCGCAAATTTCCGCGTTTGTTTCAAGCCCGACAGGAAAAATGTTGTGAAACTCGATACCATTGCGATATAAAACTCCAAATAAGCCAGCGTCATCTGCAGTGCTATCGCGAAAAAGCATATTGTCAGTATCACTGCGAAGAATAATGACGGCAACCACAGCGCAATTTTCGACATTAAGTCCATGACGCTATGAATTTTGAACAACTCGTTGTAAATCGGCGCGATTATGTGCACGCCCTTTGAAACGATGTCCATTGGGTCGGAGACTGCCTCCATTGCCTCTGCGCCGCTCGCCCCCATCATCATGCCGCCAAAGCCTGTGAACATTTCTTTCGCAAAATTCGCTACACCGTCACTCCAGTTCAGCAGAAAATATATCAGCACGACGTAAAACATCAGCTTATAAGCTATCCTTTGGAAAAAATCTATGCCATTTTCGCTGTCCGTAACGTACAAACTCATGCTGATTGCCAAATCTATCGTTATCAACACAATCATCAACCATTTACCGACACCGATTAACCTTTTTAGAGCCTCTTGACATTGCTCGCCGACTTTTTCTATTACTTCGCGCAGAGGTTTGCCAAAATCATAAGCCGCGTCGAAAATATTTTTGATTGAATCGGGCAAAGTGCCGTAACCTGTTCCACTCGACGGCGGTAAGCCTTTCAAATAGCGTCTAGGATTAACCGGTTCGCCGTTTATACGAATCTCAAAGTGAAGATGCGGACCGGTAGCCCAACCCGTTGAGCCAACTTTCGCTATTATCGTGCCCGCAGATACTTGAGTATTTGCGCTAACCAAAAGTGCTGAGCAATGCGCGTATCTCGTTTCAACGTTGTAATTGCCGACTCGCGAAAGAATATAAACGACGTTGCCGTAGCCTTCCGCCCAGCCCGAATATGTTATTGTGCCGTTCAGCGACGCATAAATATTCGCGCCTGTGTCTGCGCCTAAATCTGTGCCTTTATGCGGTCTCACACTTCCAAACACCGGATGTTCACGACCTATAAGCGAAAACTCCGACGTTATTATCAAAGAACCATCCAGAGGATTTAACACCGTAAATGCTGGTAAATTTCCAGCCTCGTCACCATATTCGGGGTCGTAAGCGGCTAAAGCGTGTCCCACTAGCAAATTCAATATCAACGCCACAACCGCTATGACACGTTTCATCGCTTAATCTCCCTTCTACTTTTTAACTTTGCGACTTAACTCTTGCACAGTGTTCTTTATATTGCTCGCCGTGCTCGAAATGCCTTGAGCCGCAACTGATGAAAGATTTTTTACCGAAGTCGCTGTATCAGAAATTTTTTGTGTCGCAGTCGTCGCAGGTTGACTACCGCTTAAATTCTGCAACATCTCTTTAGGAGTAACGCCGCCGCCATTTGCATTTGGTTTCGTTAATAACCCGTTTGATTTATTTCCCAAAAGCGAAATTGTATCTTGATAGCCTTGATACGCAGGATTTCTGTACATTGCCGTATTCGTACCAGCTTTTACTGCTTGCCCCATCATCGACATTGCTTTTCCGCCTGCCGCATTTGCAAAGCTCAGCGCGTTTGCTCCGAAATTTCCTTTGCCGCCGTATTGCGCCATCGGTCCGGCTGCTTCCGACAATGCTTTCATGCCGCCAGCGACCGCTCCGGCGAATCCGCCACCTCTGGAAACTGCATTTGCCGCGCCACGAGCCGCACTCATCGCCATTTCTTTCATGCTACCGCCGCTTAATGACGGATTGCCAGATAAAAGTCCCGACACCAATTCCGGAATTTTCTTCGTCATGTAGAACAGAATCAGCGCGTACAACAAGACTTGCAAGAAATAGCTGATGTTGCCAATAAAATCGCTTGATGTCGCTGTTTCTCTTGCGTTGTCTACCAAGCCCGTCAATATATTTACCGAAAGTGTCGAGATGAACGCCACCACGAATATTTTTATCGCTAAGTTGAACATAGTGCCGATTGCTTTATCCGACAAAAATTTCAGCTGACTTATCACGCCGAACGGCAAAAGCGGTATCGTTATCAACGCCATTGTCCAAAATTCTATCCGCACCATGAACATTTCTAACGCCGTCAGGAACAAAATCACGACCGCCGCCACTACGCATACCAACCCGATAAATATCGTCAACAAATTTTGTTGTTGCGCGTGTTCCCAAAAGATGTTGAAGAAATTCAGCGCGTTTGTCACGATTTGATTCGATTGCATTTCGATATTTGAATCGGGATTCGCTCGGTCGTACTCTTTAATCATTTCTTCTGCGCCGCCCGCCGTGTAGCCCATTGTCTCAAAGCCCGAACTCAGCGCGGGCATTAGCTGATAACTCGAATTCGTTCCTACCCAGCTGTTTATCAAGAAAATGAAGAAACCGACTTTTAATATCATCATTACTAAAAATTTTATCTTGTCACCCGATATTAAATCGAATGCTACTTTGATTGCACCGTCTATCATTGCTAGCAACAATGTCAGATTTACCGTGTAGGGAGCAATGACCGCCGCGCCGCTCATTATCACGCTGATATAGTAGCGCATGAACGGGCTTAAAATATCTACCGACGGATCATCCTCGCTTTTCATCAGCAATTTGTAATCTTCGATTTTCGTCGGCGCATAGACACTTTCCACGCTCCACAAATTCAGAATCAAATCACCGAAATTTATCGCTAGTCCTATTCCCAGTATCCAATTCCAAAATGTTTTCTTGCCGTCATTTATTCCGAAACAAACCATGCAACCTGCCGCCGCCGTCATTATCACCGCGATAATTTTCGCCGACGCCAGCAAGCCTTTGCTCAAATTGCTCACTTGCGTTTGAAATGTTGTTCCAAAGCCCGCTCCGCCACCCGATAAGCCGCCCGCTATCTCCGTCACTGCCGCGTTGTTATCGAAAACATACGCCGCATTTGCCACGCTGACTTCGTTCACGACCAAAAAGCTCAAAATCAAGGCGGTTGGCAGAATAAATTTTTTTCTCTCCATGAATCTCACCCTACCTTGAATTTTCTACCCATTTTTTGGAAAGGTTAGTCGAGTTGGCAAGGATTCTTTCGCTCTCGGCTTGCTCCTGTATCTTCGAGTCGTAATAAGCCGCCATTGATGCTGCCATATGAGCACGCGCCCTATTTCCAGCAGACACGCTTTGCAAAATGTCATACAGCAGATAATTTCCGGCTTGTAATACTTGTTGTTGACCTTCAGCCTTGTTTGACGCCTCAAGTGCTTTTTTGGCGTCCTCCATGTTTTGTCTGTCGAGTTGAATCGTTTGCTGAGCGGCTTGCGCCGTGCTTTTACTCGCTTCGTGAATTGCCTTTTGCCGCTTTTGCTCCTGAACGACCATATCATAGACCGTCATGTTTCCGTTGATAACATCTTCGATATTGCCAATGCGCTCGTCCCACAAAGCTCCGACCGATTTGCTATCATCATTGAGCAATCCAGGCGGCATCAGCATATCGCCCGACAACGGAGCTTTTTCTTTTTCCGCGTTGCGTCTCATCAATTCTTCCAACATCGAGACATCCAACTTTTTCATGTTCAAAATTTGCAACGCCAGCTGTTTTTGTTCCTCAGTCAAGATTTTCGCGGTTTGAATCGCTATTTTAATTGCCTCTTCGATATTTTTTGCGTCGAAGACCGCGATTGCTGCCTCTGTGCTGTGACTTGTTGGTACCATTGCTGTAAAACTTGCCAACACTCCGACTGCGCACGATACCACCGCTGTTTTCTTTAACCACTTCATTTTTCGTCCCCCTAAACTATTCCGTCAAAAATGGACTTCACCGACCGTATTTCTTTTTCGTATTGCTCCCGCTCCTTTTCCGTCGCATATTTGACAATTACAAGCTTGTTTGCGGACTTTTTGTTCAAGCTGCCCGCGTTCGGCGGATATTTTTTCTTCAAAACGCCTTTAATCTTCATCATTCTGCCCCGTTCATCATCTGAAGTATTTTTTGATAATTCTTCGCTACCTTGACGACGTATTGGCGCGTCTCGGAATAATTCGGCACACCGCCAGCATTTATCACGGCTTGCGGTCCGGCATTGTACGCCGCTACTGCGTCTGTCACTGAATATTTTCCGTAATCTGCGAATCGTTCGAGTTGGTTTCGTAAATAAATCGCGCCGCCGAGTATATTTTCCAGCGGATTGTACGGATTGACGCCGATTGCGTTCGCTGTCTCCGGCATAAGTTGCATTAAACCTATTGCCCCGACCGGACTTGTCGATTTGAAATTAAAACCGCTCTCCGCCTCCATTACTGCCGTGATTAAAATCGGGTCGACTTGATATTCACTCGACGCATATAAAATCGCCTGTGTTATCCACGCACTTTCCCTGTCGTTCGGATTGAAGTAGCTAACTTCACGATGAATCACTTCGTAAAGTTCCGCCGCTTCCACATTTCCTATCATTGACAGCGAAATCGTCAGAGCCAATAAAAATTTTTTCATAAGCTGCCTCCTTCATATGTTTTAGAAATTGTAATTGAAATTCTGCCGCCCAAATTCTTATTTTTTTGCTTTTTTCTCTGCGCAACAAAAAAGTCGGTCTATTTTCTCGACCGACTGCAATTTTTAGTTGTCCTCTTGAGACTTCGCGTCGTTTTCAAGCTCTGCAACTCGTTCCTGCAACATTACGATTATTCCTTCGTCGCGATTTAATCTGTACGCGATATAAAACATCACCAATATCAAAAATCCTGTTATCAAAAGAATCTCCTCCGCTCCGTTTCCACTTCCGGCAATGATACGTTCCGATATTCCAGCCAATGCCGATTAAATTCTGCCTGTCCGTATTGTTCGAGGATTTCAGTCGCTTTTTTGTTGTCGGCTTTGTTGACTGCGACGTAAGCGAGCGAAATTGGGCAATTTTCCAACGCCAAGTCATAAAGTCTGCAACCGAGCGGGGAAACATAGTAGTATTGTTTCTTTTTGACTGCGCCCGCGATTATTTCCACTTGTCGCTGATTCAAGCCGAACATGAAATATTTCTCCTTCAGCGATTCTTCCAATGCTTTATCGTTCGGCAAAAAGATTTGACTTGGACACGATTCCAAAACTGTCGAGAATATCGGACTTTCCACAATATCGGTCAGCGATTGTGTTGCGAACACGACCGACGCATTTGCTTTGCGTAATACTTTTAGCCACTCGCGAATTTTTTGCGCGAATTGTTCATTGTCGAAGAAAACCCAACATTCATCGAGAATTATCAGCGTTGGTGCACCTGTTAAGCTTTGTTCTATCCGATGAAAGATATACATCAGCGTTGAACCGACTATCGCCGGTGTCGCCATCAATTTTTCCATCTCGAACGCTTGCCACGATGATAATTGCAAGCTATCTGTGTCCGCGTCAAAGATTTCTCCATATGCGCCGGAAATTGTCAGCGGTTGCAGTGCGGTTTTCAGTTCGACCGATTGAATTGCGTTTACGAGGCTCGTCATGCGCCGAAAATTTTTATCTTTGTATGATGCAACAACATTCAGCGCGTTCCATATCAATTTTTTGTGTTCAGGCGTGATTTTTACGTTTTCCTGCCGAATAAAATCGCAAAGCCAATCCAAAACCCATTGCCGTTCCTTGTCGTTGTCGATTTGTGCCAGCGGTTGGAAGGATAAATGTTGCGTCTCGTTGCCTAAATCGAAAAATCTGCCGCCGACGCCCGCTGTCAATACCATTGACGACGCGCCCTTATCGAAAATAAAAATTCTAGCGTCCTTATATTTCCTGAACGACGCCGCGATTATGTTAAGCTGAACACTTTTGCCCGCGCCTGTCGGTCCGACTATCAATGTGTGCCCTACGTCGCCCACGTGGAGCGACAATCTGAACGGTGTATTGCCTGCCGTTTGCGTATAAATCAGCGGCGGGGCTTGAAAATGTTTATTTCGCGGCTCTCCTGCCCATATATCCGAAATTGGCATCATGTGGATTAAATTTGCGCACGACACCATTGGGCGGCGAATAAATCTACCCACGTTGCCCGGTAAACTTCCTGCCCATGCGTCTACCGCGTTCAAATCCTCGACTTTGGCGCGAAATCCCAGATTGATTAGCGTTTGCTCCACAAGTTGCGCCTTCGTGTTCGCCGCCTCATAATCTTCGTCCATGACTACAATCACGGTAGAATAATATCCATAGCTCGTTACGTCCGCTTCAACCGATGTTATCGCGTCTTTTACCTCGTCAAATTTCATTACCGCGTTTTCGTTCAAGTTTTCGGGCGATTCTCTGTCAAACAACAATTCCTTGAGCATTGCCGACAACGGCTTAATTTTTCCGTACCAGCCTTTTTTTATCTGCGTCAATTCTTCTATCGAGTCTTGTTTTGAAAGGCAATAGAATCTTGTTACCCACCGATACGAAAAATCCAGTTGATTTAGCCGGTCGAACATTCCAAACACCGAATTTCCCAAATATCCCGTCGGCGTTATTACTCTGACGTGCTTTTTACCCAATCGCGGCTCTAATCCCCCATAAAAATCCGAATCATAAAGGTAGCTGTCCAATAACAACGGGTGACTTGGCATTTTCATTGCTCGCAGGTTGTCCGATACGCACGAATGCAGATAAGTCAACATTTCGTCTTGATTCAAGAAATGCGCGGGGATTTTCAGCGACATAAATATTCCCATGAGCTTATCAACGACCGCCGCGAACGCCTCGATGTTATCTTCTGCGGAAATTTCTTTACGTTTTGCCCCTTCAACGACTAATTCGCGAATTTTGCCTTCTTGGTCGTTGGGCGGCATCCAGTAAGCTGTGGCATAATAATTGCTCTCGAAATGTTTGCCGTCCGAGAAAAAATTTTTCCGTTCTGCGTCCATCGCCCGCGTTATTATGTCGGGAAAGTGCACGTCGGTCGCATATGACGTTGACGCCACCCGCTGTGCCTCAAAATACAAGACCCAACCCGTGTCCAAACCTTGAAACGACGTGTTCAGTTGCTGTGTGATTATCGCCAGCTGTTCTTTTATCGCTGAATTCAAGTCCGGACCTCTATACTTCCACGTTGTTTGCAAACTCCCGTCTTTGTTCAAAACTATCGCCGGTTCGTGAATTATTCGCGCATATGGCAACGTGAATTTCAGATATTCTTTCTTGCGATTAAATCTGTCCATTCGATACATTTTTTTCTTGCTCCATTTCCTCAAGAATCTGCTTGAATCGGTGTTCCTGCCGCGTCGTCGTGATTTTTTCTTTGTGCAAGATGAATTCTTCCGCCGAGTTAAATCCGATTAACGGCGGCGTGATGTTAGCCAAAAATATTCCCGCAAGACTTCCCCACCAAACATCTTTTAAGTTGTAGTGCTCAAATACGAACGGAATTTCTTTCAACGTCAAATATTCGTCCATATCTTGCCGAAATGTTTCGTACTCCGTCTCATCTAGCCGAAAAATAAAGCCATTCCAGCAGTAGCCGTTAAAACTCGCGAGAATTTCCTTTTCTATTTCCTTGAGCATGATTTTTCGGTGCGGACACCATTGCCCAGCGTATTTTTTCATTTCAAGTTCCGATTCTTGCTCGTCGAACAGCAAAATCCGCCGAACATAGCGATACGGAAAATTTTTTACCTTCTCGAAGATTTCCCACGCATTTGGCAACGTCGGCAACGTTAGCACCAGTAATTTTTTCCCGTTGATGTAAATATCGTTCGCCTTGAAATCAAATTGCACGTCCTGCGACAACAGCGCGTCCATATACAGCGGCACGTCGGGCATTTTTACTTCGATTTCTTCCATGTTCAGCTCGAACGACAGAAAATTCATTAGCTCTTGATACTTCAGCAATTTTGCCCGCGTGACTTTGGAAAGTTCCACGCAAAGCTTTTCGACCTCCGCGCCGAAGTATTCAAGAAAATTTTCTTTCTTAACTTTGTCGCCGAGCGTGTTTTCTATGTTCGGATTGATTTTTGTCTCAAACGGATTCCAAAACACTACCAAAAAATCTTTGTCACCCGTTAATGTGTGTTGCCGTTCGTTCCACATCGCCCACCCTCTACGAAAGTTCGGCAAGTCCAATTTTTTCGTCAGATAATTTCGTTCGTAGGGTTCGTATTCAATCACGCTGAAACAACTGCCGCCTTTTTGTTGCATTACGTGCGGCAAAGTTATTCCGCCCCACGATAACCACTCTTCTACCGCCAAAATTTTTTCGTCAAACTCTTTTAGCAGAGACATTTTCAACCTCCGTAAAAAAGGCGAAGCCCTTTTCTGCTCCGCCCGTCTTTTCATGTGCAGTAATAATTTTTTTTGCTTTGATACACCTTTAAAGCGTCAAAAAATTGGTCGTCATTTCGTGCCACGTATATGCAACCGAAGTGGAAAAGGAGCGACATCGGCAAGATGTACCAAAAATGAAAGTTTACGATGAATAAAAATGCTATCAGCGCGTTTACCATTATTGCTGAGCGTGGCGCACCCAGAAACAGTATTTGCTCCGTCAGCGACCTATAGAACGGCAGTTCAAACCACGCTACTGTTTTGCTTTCTTCCTTTACCATTTTTCAGCCAGCCTCAAGGAATCAGCATACCTGTTGTTTGATTAACAAAAGTTGCTGCCGCCAATGCCACCGAGCCGCCGCCCACTACTCTCATCGTCGTTTTGATAATTTGGTTTTCTACATTAAGTGCCCATGATGCCGCACCGATTGCCGCACCGATTGTCACGATTGCTTTCGGTACCGGTCCGGACATCAAACTTTCCATTCGCGACAACGGTTGCGTCAACACCGAAATTGTGTCGTCAGTCGCTCCGCTCTGCGCGTAACTCACCGAGTCCGGCAAAATTGCCATTACAGCCGCCGCAATCCCGATTCGCGCCAGTGTCCAGCAATTTTTGCGCAAGAATTTTGTTACCTGCACTTTGATTTTGCTAAACTTCTTCTTACTCATAATTTTGAGCCTCCAATTTTTCTTTTGCGTTTTTCAATCGCAAACAAATCATAACTCATTTCATTCCGCTCAAATTCTTATTTTTTTGCTTTTTACTAGACCAACTTTTTTAAGTTGTACTCTTGTTTCACGGCGTTATAACCTTTGACTTCGATAATATCTTCCACGATTCGACGCTTGCCAACGTATTTCAGATAAATAATCAAGTTGACTGCCTGACCTATCGTCGCTTGCTGAGGATTCTGCGACACTCGTGCCGTCATGTTTTCCAATCGCAACAGCGTATCTTTCGCCGAATTTGAATGAACCGTAGAGCAACCGCCGCCGTGCCCCGTTGACCATGCGTCCAATAATGCCAGAGCCTCGCCGCCGCGCACTTCTCCGACTACTATTCTGTCTGGCGTCATTCTCAGCACACTTCGCAAGCAATCTGACATTGAAAACGTCCTCATTGTACGCATTGACACACAATCTGCCGCCGTGCACTGTAGTTCGGGAGTATCCTCGATTAAGATCACCCTGTCATTAAGCTTTGAAATCTCCGCAAGCAACGCATTTAGCAAAGTTGTTTTGCCGCTTTTCGTTCCGCCCGCCGCTATTATGTTTTTCTTGTCATGAATCGCTCGGATTATTATTTCGCGCTGGTTTTCCGTCAAAATTCCTTGCTCAACGTAATCTTCCAGCGTAAAAATCTTTTTCGGGTGTTTTCTTATGTTTAACGTCGGTGACAGGACTATTCTCGGTAAATTCCCTTCAAATCGGCACTTGTCGAAGTATTCATTACACGGAATTTCGGCATCGAGCGTAGGTTTTTCGTCCGTCACCAGCTGACTCGTCAATGCCGCTACGTTCAAGATTATTTGTTTGACTTGTGCCGCTGACATTACCATTTTCGTACACTCTCTGCCGCGAAATCCGTCTGTCCAGACTTTTCCGTCCGGATTGATATAGACTTCAAATATATTTTCGTCCTGCAATAGCGGCATTAACTCATTCATGCAGTTGACCAATGTCATCATCGTTATTTGAAATGTTTCCTGATTTTCTATCTCCATTTGTGTATTGCTCCCAACTTTCCGCGTATTCTCGCCTTGACAACAAACTTTCTCCAAAATTCTTTACCACCGAGTTTTCATTACGTTCAAAAATAAATTCTTCGGTCGATTTTGCTTCTGCTACTGCCGCTTCTTGCTCTTCAGGCGCACTCGTTCCCGCTTGTCCTCCCAAATCGTTTCCGCTTGGGCTAATTTCCTCTGCGACTTCAAATCCTTGACTTGTTTCGACATAATCATCAACGTTCCGACTTTTTTTAATTGGCTCAACGTTTTCATCCGCTTTTTGCTCCTCAACTTTATTTTCCTTAACTAAATTCACTTTTTCAGCATTTGCTTTTGCCGCTACACGGGCTTCATATTCTCTTTCAAGCTGAACTGCCAATGCTTTTTCATCGCGCTCCAATTTTTCGTCCGCATTGACCGCAAATAAATCTTCATATGACAAAACTCGTGTAACGCTGTCGCTGTACAATGGATACGTCGGACACGGTATCGCCGGTTTACCCTGCGGCTTTTTATATTCCAAAATACAGTGCTCACAGTCATGCTTGCCGTTTTTCGTGTACTTCGCGCACTCTGCCTCGTAACCGTGCTCACGAATGTAAATTTTTTGATACATCGCCAATCTTTTCGTAAAAAACGGCTGAAGATAGTATCTCAGCTTGTTTCCGTATATCGGGCGGTGTCCTGCCACAAATACCAGTTCACGCTCCGAACTCATGTGCGAAACTTCATCTGGAGTCATTAAATCTCGTCCGGTAAACGATTCTGAATTGGAACCTTTGCCCAAACCGCCGCCATCGGAGTGACTGACCGTTTTTATCGTCTTCTTGCCCAAATTTTTTGAGATTGATTCCGCCGTCGCCGCGCCCGAATCCAAATTCGGCGTGAAATATATGTGCACGTGGCAATTTGACGCTATCGAGTTATCTTTCGTGTATTCCTTGTTCAGTTGATTTACGTCTTGCGCCACTATACAAACTTTTATTCCATAGCCCGCGCAAACCGCCAATGCCAGCTCCATTGACTTCAAATTGCCCAGTTGCGGGAACTCATCGAGCATTAACAATAATCTTTGCTTCATTTCCCCGCCCGACGTGTCAAATTTTATGTCCCGAATCAATTTGTGAAGCATTGTGTTTATCAGAAGGCGAGACAACGGTTTTAACGTCTGCACTTCGTTTGAATGCATACATAAATACAAGCTAACTGCATTTTTCGGCGACAACAAATCTTTTATGCAGAAGTCCGAGACCTCCGTATTTTTCTGCACGACTGGATTTTGATACAGGGCAAGTGCAGTTTGCGCTGTCTGCATGATTGACGCTCGTGTTTGTTCCGCGCCGTTCAGCATATTCGCCGCACATTCCGCTACCTTTGGGTGCGTCAGCAAAATGTGAAACGGTGAATAGCTGTTTTTGTCTCCTGTCCAATCTATTTCCTTTGGTTTCATATTTTTCAAGATTGCAAGCCGCACATCTTCCAGATTTTTTATCTTGTCGTCTCTGAATAATCCTGCGAACGGTCGTAAGTCTTGAACATACTCGCCGTAAATTTCTTTCAACGGATTTACTCGCGGGATTCCTTTTTCATCGGGCAGTTCGAGAAATTCTTCCGGCGAGATGTGCGGATAATTTTTCATACACGTAAACAGGTCTTCCAATTTCATGTCGGGACTTGAAAGAAATGACATTATGTCCGTCGGGCACGGCAACCGCAGATTTTCTCGGTGATGCTTGTACATCAAATGCATTATTACGCCCGTTATCAATGCCGCCGCTGAATTGTCCCAAAATGCCGAATCGCCACTGCCTCCAGCTTTTTCCCCGTCTGGCTTGACCATTATCCCCACTATCATTGCTACATCGCTGATTTCCTCTGCCGTACGAAAATTTATTTCTGCCAGAGGATTCCAACGCGCTGAACTGCCGTCGCCGACCAATGGTGCAAACTTCATAACCTTTTGTCCGAGAACTTTTTGTCGATAACCCGCTGTCGCTTGCCACAATTCTTCTTTCACGTCGAAGAAAAAAATAGAGTGGCTCCACACCAATCCTGTCGGAATGATTGTATTGACACCCTTGCCACTCCGCGTCGGCGCAACCAATAAGATATGCTCAACCCCGTCATGTAACATCAATTTTTTAGTGTACGGATTGACGCCGACCACTACGCCTGATTTTTTTACTCGTCGAATTTTCTTCTTGTATTTGATTCCGAAAAGTTCTCGTTCTTCCGTTACTGGTTTATCTTCATACATTCCCAAGCCGGTTTCGTCGATTTCTTTTGCCGTCGCAAACGCCGCCGAGCCATGCGACGTTTCTACCTTCATGCTTTTGGCACAGGCGTATGTAAATCCCGCTCCTATCAAAAATCCCAAATAAGGATACGCCGCGTAACTTCCGATTATTTCGGGAATTGCTTTTTGCAAGGCTTCATTTTGTTGCCAGACGTAAAATTTATATGGCGGGTAAATGTGAATGTCGCCTATGCTCAGACACACGCCCAATAATTTGCTGTACCCACATTCTTCCGCCACGCCTTGCGTCGCATACCAGTAAGCTATCAGCAAACATAATCCGATTGAAATCGCACCCGCTCTGAAAACTTTTTCCCGATAGATTTTTTCCTCTTCCATTGCTCATCTCGCGTTTGACTTCGATAAATTTTGACGCTCGTTCTCCAAAAAATCTTTCAAATCACCAAGACTTTCGCCGTTAGAGCGAAGTTGATGAACTATCGCCGTGATGCGCTCCTTGCCTTCCGATAAACTCATTTTTTCGTTGTCAACGCTGATTTGTACTTCCGACAACGGTTTTGCGCCGAATTCTTCAAACTGTTTGCCGTATAGTCGTTCGTTTATCGCGCTGGATATTATTTCGTCCGCTCGCGCCGTTATAATTTTTCCGTCTTCAAAGATTATGTTCCACTGCGGCTGTAATTCTGTGCCCGACTTCACTCGACCCACGACTTTATACGGCTGATTGTAATATTCCGCGACGCCATCTTTGCTCGGATGATATTTGCTTGCAAATCCTTCACGCTCGCATTTATTTGCCGCCTCTTCAAGGATTATCTGCAAGTCTTTTTCTGAAACGCAAAACGGATCATTCCTGTAAGGGACTCTCAACTTTTGCTCCGGCGTGCCGAATATACAGATTTTATGATTTTCCACGACCTCTATTTTTTCTTCCGAGTGGACAAAATCATGTTTCCTTGCCAATTCGATAGTCTTTTCGTCCGCCTGTTTCATAAGCTCCGCCGCTTTTTCGCCGTAAACGATTCGGAATATGCTTTCGTCACAAACAAAATCCCGTACCGCACTCGTCATATATTTGCCTTCTAGCTCCGGATGAAAAATTTTCAAGCCAGCTTGCAAATCATACGCCGCCACTATCGTTTCTGCTCTCTCCTGCTGAATCAAATACTGTACCTTTTCAAATTCGGGCATGTGCTCACGTTGATAACTCAACAATGCACCATTTGATATTCCGTTCGTGTAGCCGTAAATCGCTCTCCGAAACGCCTTTTCCTGTATTTCTTCCGGATAGTTATAAATGAAGTTCCTGACTTTGTTCAGCAGTTCTTGCGGTAGTTTCTCGCGCAATTTCTCATATCTATCGACCGAATACGTTTCCAACGCAATTTCCTTTTTATCTGCAAACAATGCCAACGTCTCTGGTCGTGCCTCCGCGAAGTCCCACTGATATTTTTCCTCAAATATTTCCCGCAATGTGTCTGCTCCTTGCCATTTATCAAAACAATCCTTGTAGACGTAACGTCCTCGCGGTATTTCCTCGCCTGCATATTCCTCCATGAATTCTGCCTTGCGGAAAATTTCTTTATCCCGAATGTCACCGAGATAGTAGCTATTCAATTCGGGCACCACCTGCAAGAAGTCATACACGTCTTTTTCCTCGCCATTGCGCACAAAATCCACTATCTTTTCCGTGTACTTTTCCTGTAAGTCATAAACCTGAATCAATTCTTCATCTGTCCAACGTTCAGCGTCCATATGCAATCACCCCTATTCAAATGTAATGTTATCCGTAACGTATACGTTGAACTCGTAGCCTGGCTCTATCGTCACTGTGTTTTCTATCTTCGATGCTTCCTTGAACATTTCCGATGTCGAATCTATCAAATCCGCCACTGCTCCATGCATCGCTATTTGTCCTGCCGTGTATGTCTCATTGCTTGACGAGACATTTCCCGCCGCCAACGAACCCATTGCCGCTATCGACGCTCCTATCATTCCTGCCGATATTTTTTGTCCCGTATGATGATGCACTTTACCGGCTATTCCCGTATAACCCGCGCCGTCTATCGCCACCATTCTTTCCGAGATTGTCCACGAGCCGCCGTCCGGCAATATCAGCTGATTAAATGTTACCGGCACTCTGCCGTTGTTCACTGCCTTTTTCTCATACGTGCCTGTTAATCTGCTTCCCTGCGGTATTAGCAACTTCGTTCCCGTTGCCGAGTCATAAACGTCCGACAGAACCTGCACCATTACTTGTCCTTCCACATCTGTATTTATTCCCGTCAGCAATCGAACTGCTATTACCGTGCCCGCGCCCAACGTCGAATTATCGGGCGCATGATATTCCGACTTTACTTGTCGCGGAGAAGTTTTGGTTTCCGCCTTCAATGAATCACTTGGATTTGATTCTTGATTTGCCCCTTCGCTTAATGCGAATGATATTGCCGATTTATATTTGCCATCATCGGTTTTCGGATTATTATCGACTTTTACCGGTGCAACTGCAGGAGATTCTTCGGGCAATACCGGCATTTGCACTACCGGAGGCAAAACTTTGCGTTCTGGTATTGCCGGAACTGGATTTTCAACTACTTTTGCCGCTGGTTGTTCCGGCGGCTGAGTATTTGCCGCTTTTCGTGCATTTTCTTCTGCTTGTCGACGTAATTCTTCTTCTTTTGCTTTGTTCATCGCCATCAATGTTTCGTAGTCGTTCGGCAATGTTTTTGGCTTTCTAACGTCAGCTATTTCCGATTCCGTCGCTGAAGGTAACGTATCTTTTTCTTGTTTAGACTCATCTTCACCGCTCGTCGCGAATATGAACGCCAATACCAGCACCGTTCCGAAAAATACCACAACGCCTTTGACTACCTCTCGCCGAAATCCGAATACCTTGTCCGGCTTACCCTCGTTCATCGAATAGCCGCCAACTTCTTCTTCCGTTTCTTCATTTTTTGCCTTCAGCCCAAATTTTTTTTGTATGTACAGGACTAACGTTTTTATCGTTTCCAATTCTTACGCTCCTCATCATTTTTTATTCCTGATTTTGATTATCTCCTTGTCCGAAACACGCAACTCGATTTCCTCCGCCACTCTGTCCACTATGTAGCAGTTTTCGCGGATTTTGTAATTCGCCATGATTATTTTGCCTTTGTTCTTTATAAACAGGCTCGGAAGGCGTTTCGGCGTCTTGGCGAACTTCAAAATTGTTTTTTCGCCATCGTCGAAGACCGCGACCAGTTTCACGCTTGATTCTCCGCTGATTTTGTAGTTGAAGTTCAGAGACTCCACATTTTCATTTATCTTGCTTATCGTGTCCTGCTCTTCGCGCAGATTTATCGCCGATTGCTCTTCTTGTCCGTAATTCCACGTAACCATAGGGTTATACCAGCTACTCGTGTTAAGAATCAGCTGATAACTGCGCTTGTTCGTCGTGATTATCAAATTTGTCGTGCTCGTATCGACCGTCGGCTTTATGTAAATGTGCGCAACGCCGTCTACCGTCGCTTTTTCGACTGCCCATGCACTTGTATCACCGCCTCCGACAAATGTCACTTTTTCGCCCTTCTTCAACGATAAATCCGTCAGATAGCCCACTCGACAATAAATTTTGTACAGCTGATTCGGCGCGTATTTGAATACCACCGTAGAATTCTCCTGACTGTTCGCTCCGTCTTGCGTATAACTGATTTTTTGCAGCGCACTCGGATTCACCAGCGGATTGTAAGCGGAAATTTCCTCATTCGCTCCTTTTACGCGCTCTGATTCCATTTGCTCTAACTTTTCAAGGATTTTTTTCTGCGTTGCTCTTTGTTCCTCAAATTTTTCGTCAAGCTCATCAATCCGCGCGTTTATTTCCTTCGCGTCGCTTTTTTTATTCTTATCCTTGCGCTTTTCGACCTTGTTTTTATCCTCAGCCGTTGTTGCCGATTTATTTTCGCGAATTTCGTCTTGCACGACCGCTTTTTCCGATTCTGCCGCCTGTACATCGCACTGATTGAACAGCGTCACCATTATCGCCATTGCCATCGCCATTTTCCTAAACTTTTTTCTCATCTATATCGTCTCCCATCATTTTTTGTTGACGTTTGTCGTCGATTCCGTATTGACCGCCGAAGCATCTTTCGACCATGAAAAATCGCTTATGTACATTCCTATCGGATTTACCAACAACTTTGTCTCATCGTCACTGCGGATTGTCTGCACTGTGAAGATTCCGCTGTACGGCGTTACTTTCTTTTCTCCGTTGCTTATCGTGAATGTTTCCTCTGTCCAACGAATTTGATACGAGTGACCGCCTTCCAATGGCAATATCGTCGATATATTTATCTGTACTGTTTGATGTCCGAATTTTTCCGTCAGCTTTTCCGTTTTCAACATTGTCTGCAACTTTTTCGCCGCGTCCTTTGTCAAAAATCCGTACGACGTTGTTAAATTTTCTTTGTAGACTACTGGGTCTAGCGGGATTTCTCTCGTGTTCTTCAAAAATCGCGATAGAAAATATTTGTACACTGATTCCCCAGCTTCATAATGTTTACTCGCCTCTATCGTTCCGACATTTCGCACCATGCCCGTTGTCGTGTCTACTTCCACAATATACGGCATGACATTTGAACTCAGCGACTTGTAGACCAGACTGACCGTCAAAACAATCACCACTGCCAACATTCCCACCAGTAACCGACGCAAATTGTAATTCTGAACGATTATTTCGCCTTCGCGCTCGTCCCATTTTCGCGCCGCTCTCATCGCCGGACTTATCGCCTCATAATTTGTAAATTTTTCCGGCTTGCTGAACAGGCTTTTCACATTCATTTTCCTCATCATCTCCATTTCTTATCTTGAACAGCATTTTGCTGACTAAACTCAAAATTATTATCACCGACACATCTTCCAAGCCACACAATCCTGAAATCAGTCCCATTATCAACGGCAAATGCTTTTGAGTTCCGCTCTTGAAAAATATCGCCACGTTTATTGCTATTAAGTTCAACGAAATTGCCCACTCGATTTTTTGATTCGCCGTTAAATATTCTTCTGCCGACATATACAATTCATGCGCCGTCAATAAAATTTCGGGAACATCAAAAATCAACGTCATTCTTAGCGTGTAATATATCGCCATTGACACATACATCATCGGCAACCAACTTTGCCGCGATTTTTCCTTCGAGCTTGTGAAAAAATTTATCGCTTGAAATAACGTTACGCCTACCGACGCATTGAATACGAAGTCCGACGCTTTATAATTACCACTCACACTTACCAGCAACGCTATCAGCAATAATTTTTTCGCATTGAGCTTTCGTTTGCCGTCGAGTCTCGTTAATCGCCACAGCACTGCCGACATCAAAAAGCCTATCAACGGATTCATTTCAAATTTGTATATCAGCAGGATTCCCGTCCACATCGGCAACAAAACAACTGATAATATCGTCTTAATTCTCTCCAATTTATCACCTCACAACTTTTACCAAGTCAAAATCGGTACTACTCGCGCTTTTATTTGGCTTTTCGGAATTGCGCCGCTATATCTGCCGTCAAATGAACGTGCACTCGTCGCTATCGGCAACACATAATCCTTTGGTACTTCAAATTCCCCGCGTAGTTTCGGTAGAACGTTTCCGGCGTTGTCCCTCTCGTAGACTTGTCCGATATATTTTCCTTCAATTTCAAATTTCAACGTCTCGGCGTCCACTGAATATCTTTCTCCCGCCGTCGCTCCTACTTTTTTCAAAAAATCTCGTTTGCCATCGCCCCAGCCGTTTTTGATTATCAGTGTTTTAACCTCTTCGCTTGGCTCATAGACTATATAATCACCGCGTCGACACTCTTGGCACGGTATCCTCAAGTAAAATCCTTGCGGTAAACTCGTCGTTACATTGAAGTAAATCATTTTCGGCATCGCCTCTAGCATCAAGCTCATCGCCAGACACAACCCCAAAAAAATCACCGCTTTTTTCTTCAATTCTCTGCCCTCCTCCCGATTACGACGCAGTCTACACCTTTTATCTACTTTCAAATTCTTATTTTTTTGCTTTTTGCTGACCAACCAATAAAAAAAGTGCCGCTCATTTCTAAGCTACACTCTTTTTCTTTCACTCAAGATATTTCCTCATCTCGCCGACAAAATTTTTCAAATGTCTGCTGACTATACTCTTATCAACATTACACCGCGCCGCCAATGTCTCTATCTTCTCGTTTGGGCTTTGAATTTTACTCATTATTACTTTTTGGTGCACCGAATCCTCATTTCCATTCAACACACCGTCTATTTCATTCAGCAACTGAAAATATCTGTCGTGCCTTTCCCTTATTGCCTCTAACCAGCATACATTTATAAATTCTTGCGAAGGGTCGTACTTTTCAGCAAACTCGATTATTCTTTCCAGCAGTTTCACCATCATCGCCGTTTTTGCCCGATTAAAAATATCTTCTTCACTCAGCTTATATAACATGTATTCCGAAATTTTTTCCAATATCGCGTGATGATGTATGACCAACTGCGCCACTGATATATTTAACGCCAACGATATTGCCACCAGTTGTTTTTTCTTCTTGTACTTCAGCAACACGAATTCTTTTTCTTCCAACGGGAGCGATTGATAAACCGCCTCCACCATCATTTTTCTTATTTCCATTTTCATCATTCGCGCATATATCTTGCGAATATTCTCCGTCGACAGATAATCACGACAATCACTTTGCAACTCCAACATCTCCTGTAAGCTTACCTTTTCGACGGAAAATTTTTCTTTTAACGCCTCGTCCGCCAGATATAATGTCAGTTCCGGCTTCGTTTTATGAATCACTTGTTTTGCTCCTCTCAATCAAAAAGGTTGCAAGAGCTTGTCTCTGCAACCTTTTACTTAAAAAACTTTGTTATTACTTTCACCTATTTGTGCCCAATTTGGGCACATTTGTGTTCATGATTTCACAAGCCCGTTTTCCTCGTGTTGCAGTTTCAATTCTTCTATATTATAGCGTGCTACCGACGCCCGAATTCCCCATTGCGCCGCCTTCAATTCGTTTTCTTCTTCTTCGTTCAGACGTTTTGCCGCCCTATAAATTGCTTCATAAGCCATAAGACGTCTTTTATACAACTCCTCTTCCAACGTAAGTCTCTCCTGAGAAAACCATTCCTTTGCCTCTTTTTGCGGGTCTTCAAACTGTTCCGGTACATCAATTAACTCACCGATTGTAAAACCTGTGCTCTGGCTCGTTTCATTTTCGAGAGAAATAGTTACCTTCGGACTTTGCCCCGTTTCATGTTCCGTTTCAACTTCCTCTTCCGTTTCAGACTTTGCAGGAACATCTTCGGATACCAATTCTGTCTCCGACGTAACTTCTTCCAATTCAGACTCCTTCGAATTTTCTTCAACCGCAGATTCATCTGAACTGTTTTCAAAATCGCTGTCGGCATTTTTCAGCAACGTATCCTCTTCGACTTCTTCGACGACTTTTGACGCACTCAATTTTTGAATATCTTGCGCAGTTCCCCTTATCTCGCCAGACATGATTTTTTCCAGACAAGCGTCCTGTTCTTCCGCTGTCATGTTCAACATTGCCAACGCCGCCGACTCACTTATTGTTTTATCATCTATCGCCGTTCTTACCTTGTCCGTCAACTTTTCCATTGCGCTTATTCGCTGTAATTGCGACTTCGACATGTTCAAGATTTCTTCCGCAAAAAAATTTCTGAACCGTCCGCGACTTCCTCTATTTTTCTGATGATAAATTGCCTTTGCGAACGTCTCCAAATACTTTACTTCCTGTAATTTCTCATCGACCGTTCGCTCCTCGCGCTGTCCACGATTTGACGCTATTAAATTCAGCATTTCTACCGCGTCTTCGTCGAATTCGATTATTTCGCCGTCTTCCTGCTCGATTTTTATTTTGCCACGTGTCTTTATTATGCACGGCAATTTCCGCTCGGTGTAATCGCCTTCATCAAGCAACTTTTGTACCGCCGCACGACGACGATGACCCGATATTATCATGTACTTCCCATCGGATTTTTGGCTTACTGTCAACGGCTCCACCAAATGTGATACCGCTATCAAGCCCGCCAGCGCGTCTACGTCTCTCAAACCGTAAAAATTTCTCGGATTTGATTCCAATTCGTCTATGTCTATATAGACAATCTGTTCCGCGACCTGAGCACCTTCGCCCTTATCCGCCGTCTGCGTCACTTCATTGAGAAAGCTCCCCAAGCCGCCGCTGTGTTGTTTCATTTCTCTCACCTTACCAAATCTTCTATGAACCTCATTAAATCCTTTGCAAATCCCGAACGTGGGGACAACTCATAAATACTTTTTTGCTCGTTTATCACTCTATCCAGCCAATTCTGCGTTGGTCTGCCTCCTTTGATTGGCGGAAATATTCTATAACCCTTCGTCTTCAACTCTTGCACTATTCTGTAACAGCTGTCTGTTGACGCGAATTGATTTACCAATACTCCTCGTATCTTAATGTTCAACCCCAGTATCGAATTGTAATTTGCTATCTCTTGCTCCAACTGTTCGATTCCGTTCAGGCTGAATCTGTTCGGCAATGTCACTGCTATCACGTCGTCGATTATTTCCAACCCGTTCAGCACCGGAATATTTGAATCCGGCGGATTGTCCACCACGCACACATCATACTTGCCCCGAACCGACTTTAACGCTTCTTTTAAGATGTTGTCTTGTCTGCCGACTTTATTCTTCAGTATCGCTAAATTTATATCCAGTAAATTCGGGTCTGCTGCTATCAAATCTATTCGTGGGTAGCGCGTCTGTTGAATGACTTGAGCCGCTGTCATCAAGCGAATATTTGCAACTTCTTCAGCGTCAGTGCCTTTGACCAAAATATTTCCGAGTGTACCTCTTTCCGTATCTCTTCCAAACCACGTCGACGCATTTGCCTGTTTATCCATATCTATGAACAATACTTTTGCGCCCCAGCTCTCCGACAACGCATACGCCGTATTTACCGCTATACACGTCTTGCCGACGCCACCTTTCCAGTTGATAAATCCGATTGTCCTCATTTTATTCGCTCCGACTTCATTTTACATACGTTCTCATAATTCGTTCCAACCTTGTTACTCGCTCATTTAAACTTTTTAAATCATTTTCGATTCGTATCTCGTTTTCTCCTTCCAATAAATTTCTCAATGACACTTGTAAAACATCCGCCATATCTTCCAACAGAGTTATACCACACGGTTCTTTTTCCCCGCCTTCCCATGATGTCAATGTATTTCGCGATATTCCCAGCCTCATTGCTAATTCGTAAATTGTCAACCCCCTATTCTTCCTCAATTCACGTATTCGTTCTCCGAATTTCTCCATTTACTCACTTCCATTTTTCAAAAACATTTCCTAAACCTCTGGGCAAATTCCGCCAGCTCTTTTTCAATTTCTGCACTCTTTTTTCTATCTATATGCAGTTGCACTATATTTTCCAGTTTCGGTATCAGTTCTCGCGCCATTTTTATGTCATGTCTCAAACTATCGTTATGAATGACCTCACCTTCTTCGCTTATTTCTATCAGCTTATACAACTCTTCCTTTATGTATTCCAAATGCTCTATCAATTCCAGCACTTTATCTGTTCCAGACTTTTCATAATCTGTCAACTGAATTTCGATAGCAATTTTCTTCAGATGAATTCGGCTGTAGTCCATGTATTGGTCTATCAGCGTCTCCAACGCTGACATATTACCATACGAAATTATGTGTTTCAGTTTGCGATTTTCTTCCCTCACTCGCTTTAATTCCCGACGCAATTTTTCCGTTTCACTCGTATTTTTCACGGGCAAAGAATTATTGTTTACATCTGTACTCCCTATCATCTGCCGTCCTCTTATCTTCTTTTTACAAGTTAATCATCATTTCTCTCTTGCACCCATGCTACACCTTTTATGCCAACTCTCATAACACAATTTCGCAACTTTAACCAACAAAAAAAGCCGTCTAAACTTCAGACGACTTAACTTACTTTAAATCATAATATTCATTGCACAATCATTACGCGGAAATTGGTTGATAAAATTCTTCTTGAAAGCGATGAATATAATTCTGAACTGTCGTATGTGAACTGCCCGAACGTCTTTCCAACTCTCCAACTGAAATATTTTGATTATGGATTTTCAGCTGAATAATTTTGCAACCGATACTATCCGAATCCAAATACGAATATTGCTTGAGTGCGAACAACAAATTTTGATAACCAGACAACTTTACTTTAAGAGAATGTAAAGTGCGCTCGTCTGCCTTGCCATATTCTTCGAGAAAAACTATTAGCCGTTCCAACGTAAAAACAAGCGTTCCGACTTTGTTTCGCGAGAAAATATCATCGACAGGCAATTCAAAGTCAATCAAAGACGCTATCTCCTGCAAAAACTTATCCCGCCAACGTTGTAAACCGTTCGGATGAACGTTTAGTTCCAAGCCTATTTTGGTAAATGAATGTCCGAGACGATATTTGTTGTAAAGGAACTTAAATTCTTCGGGCGAAGCGTCTGCAAGAACTGCCGCGACAATTAAGTCATTGTTATCAAGCGTAAGCACTCGCAACTTCAGTTTCCAGATTTTCTCCGAATCGTGTCGGATACAAAACAAGTGGAGAAAATTGACTTCTTCGTTCGTCCAGTAGTCGTTTTGAAAAAAGTGAACAAGAGCCTGTTTTGCGAGGGTGATTTTCATTTTTGGCTTAGCAGAGTTCAATAACACCAACTCCCTAGTCTTTAACCAATAACATATCCTCTAGTTCATGTGTGATTGAGCGCAGATAATTGATAAAATCAAATAACTTAGCGCGTTCTTCTTCGCTGTAACGGTAAATTGCAATTTCTTTGGTCAGTTGCGCAATATAAAAGTCGGACATTGACTTGTAATCGTGAATAATTTGCCCCATTGGGGAAATATCGCAGAAAGCCAGTAGATGCTCTAAGGAACGGCAACGGTTTTGTAAGTCGGAAATTTTTTTAGAATCAATCTGAGCTTGCTTTTTCAAGGTAACGTAATCGGGAGGATACACTTCAATAATTCGTTCGACGTGTGGACTGTTTTCGTGCTCATTGGGAGCTTTTGAATTCAAAATAGAAGTCACCACCAAAAATATAATAGAAGGATAACAAAAACCGCACGAAGTGTAGCACAAAAACGAAAAAAAGCAAGGGCAACCTGTCCTTGCTTAATTTTCTATATTATCAGAAAGAGTTATCGAGAAGCGGCAGCACGACGGTTTCGCTCCTCAACCATGTTGAAAACGTCTTCTTTAGAAGGAACAGCGGGAGAAGATTTGAGAATCGTTTCGCTAATCATGTCTTTGGAAAATCCTTCGTCGAAAAGGAACGAAATCGCTTTCTCGTCAAGTGTTGTTGACCAATCGTCGGCACTGGAATTCAAATTTTTGCGAGCAAAGTCGAAGAAATATTTTTCGCAGAGCGAATCTGGCTGAGAATCGAAAATAGCTTGCATTCTGCGCTGTTTTTCCGAAAGTAAATTTTCCTTGTCTCTCTCAGCAGAATTAGCGTCCTCGTTGAGCAAATGAGTAAGCTCGGCAGACCGCAGTGAAAGTTGGTCAAATTCTTCTTGAAGCGGAAACGGAGTTTGAAGTTCGACTTTCGCAGTAGCAATTTTATCGCGGAGGTTTTCGATTTCATTTTGCTTATCTTGAGCGTATTTTGTGCGCCAATTAGCCATTTCGATGATACGATTGATGTTGTCGCCAGGCACGGCAGAAGAATTTTTGCGAGATGAAACTTGTCCGTCAAGAATCAGTTCTTCATGCAGGAAAGGCGGCTCGAACGCTGTGGAAATATGCAAACCTTTGTATTCGCCCGACAAACCGTGCAATGGCGAGCGAGAGTTAGCATTCTTTTTGAGAAACTCAGCAATGAAGGTAGACGCTTCCTTTTTGTCCGTGAACGTCTTACCGTTTAAGATGATTGAGAATTTTTCCTGCCCATTTTCATCGATGACGGTATTTTTCTTAACAGTCTCAATGTCGGCTTGAATTTTAACAAGTAAATTTTCGGCGTCTTGAATTCGATTGGGATAAACGCGAGAAACCTTGTGCAAAAGTTGTTCGTGCGAGTGAAGAAATTCCGACCGCGACAATTTGATACGTTCGAGCCTAACGTCGATGTCCATTTTCTCCTTGATAAGCGGATTGCCAGTCGCGATAGCTTTTATTTCAGCATAAGATAGCGTAGCCTCGTCAACGTCGTCAGCGGATCGCACGGGAGATTTTGATGTCATGATTTGCGAAATAAATCGTTGCTTATTCTCCAAAATCTGCCAGAGGTAAGCATCGAAGGTTCCTTCAGTGACGTACCTAAAGATTTTGACGTGCTTATTTTCGTTGCCTTGACGGATAATTCTGCCGGAACGTTGCTCAAGGTCGCTCGGTCGCCACGGTACATCTAAGTCGTGCAGAGCAATCAGCTTGTCTTGGACATTCGTGCCGGTGCCCATCATCACTGTGGAGCCTAAGAGAATACGCACTTCGCCCTTGCGCACTTTCTCAAAGAGAGCGTCCTTTTCCTTTTCGTTCTTGGTATTTTGAATAAAAGCTATTTCGTCCGCCTTCACTCCCGCCGCGATTAACTTTTCCCGAATATCATCGTAGACGTTAAACATTTTCGATGGCGTAGACTGGTCGCAAAAAATCATTTGTGTGGAGCGTTGTTCTTTAGTCGCCTCGTAAACTTCGAGAACATTTTTGACGCAGATATTGACTTTGCTATTCGGGTCGTCAGGCAAATCGGGATTAACAAGTCGTTGGTCGAGTGCAAGTTTTCTTCCGTCATTGACGATTTTCAGCATGTTATCTTCTTCCGGTTCAACAAGTCTTTCACGAACTTGGCGTGCTCTATCGGACAGTTCGTCAACCATTTCTTTTTGTGCATCGGAAGCAGGGACACGAGTGACAACAAATTCAGCTTCGGGAACATCAAGATTAAGTTGGTCGGCTGTTTTGATGTCGGCTATTTCTTTGAACATTGCCATTAGCTCAGGAAGATTATGGAATTTAGCGAAGCGAGTCTTTGTTCTGAATCCTTTGCCTTCTGGCGACAATTCAACAGCTGTAACTGTTTTGCCGAAGTTTGACGCCCAACTGTCAAAAAATCCAAGTCCTTCGTCTCGTAATCTATCGGGTTGCAGATAACGTTGCATTGTGTACATTTCACACATGCTGTTACTCACGGGCGTTCCCGATGCAAAGACAATACCGCACCTGCCGCCATTTATCTCGTTCAAGTAACGGCATTTCTCGTACATATCGGTTGTTTTCTTAGCGTCAGTAGTTGAAATGCCTGGTATGTTCTGCATTTTGGTGTAGGTGAAAAGATTTTTGTAATAGTGAGCCTCGTCAACGTAAAGCCGGTCAACGCCAAGTTGCTCAAATGTGATTGTGTCGTCCGTCTTGTCGTTCTGCAGAGCTTCAAGCCGTTCCAACAAACTTTTTTTCTTGAGTTCGGCTTGCTTGATAGAAAACTTTTCGCAATGTTCGCGTTGCATTTCGTCGATTGCGTCAACCAATTCATCAACTTGCTCTTGCAACATTGTTTCAAGCCGTTCTTTGCTGATAGGAATTTTTTCAAACTGAGTATAGCCCATGATAACGGCGTCCCAGTCTTGTGTCGCTATCTTAGAGCAGAATTCTTTGCGACTTTCAGCCGTGAAATCTTTCGCCGTCGCAACGAGAATTTTAGCGTTCGGATAAAGCTGTAAAAATTCCGTCCCGAATTGCTCTGTCAAATGTTTCGGAACAACAATCATAGATTTTTTCGTAAGACCGAGCCGCTTAGCTTCCATTGCCGACGCCACTATCTCAAACGTTTTACCTGCGCCGACGCAATGGGCAAGGAGCGTATTGCCGCCGTAAAGCGTGTGCGCGATTGCGTTTTTCTGATGGTCGCGCAAATGAATTTCGGTATTCATGCCGGGGAAAATCAAATGGCTGCCGTCGTACTGACGCGGCGTAATGTTATTAAAGTGGCGATTGTAGTAAGCGACTAGACGCTCACGACGTTCATCATCAGCAAATATCCACTTTGAAAATGCTTGTTTAATCAGTTCCTGTTTCTGCTGTGCGACGATTGTTGCCTCTTGGTCGACTATTTTCTTTTCTACACCGTCGATGTAAACAGTTTTGTGGATTTTCGGCTCCTTCATGTTCAACGCCAATTCAGTCAATACAAGAGCATTCATTTCCTTTACACCGTAGCTAACTTCGGCTTTCGCGCTTAAATGAGGATAATTCTTAGATTCGACGCGCCAAACGCCCGTCAGCGGCGAAAAATGTACCTGCATACTCGAATGATAAACATCAAACGTTTCGCGGATAAATCTCTCGATGTCTTGGGGAGGAATCCATGTGGCTCCTATTTCGACGTGAATATCTGCAGCTGTTAAATCTTTCGGCTTAACCAATTCCAACGCCGCAAGATTTTTTTCAAGACGCGTTTTGCTTCGCCGAAGAAAGTCCAAGTCGGGATTAACTCTGTCATTCTCGACCGCCTTTTTCTTTTGATAGTCCGCTTTATACTGCTCCCAATCCGCTTTAATTGATGAATCGCCAGAGCGTTGATAATAATTGTCCACCTGCTCCCTAATTGCAACCATATTGCCTTCAAATTTCGCGAGTTGCCTTTTGAGAAAATCATACAACATCAAATCGTGTTCAGCGTCCGTGCGAGTGAAACTTTCTTCGATTGTTCGCAGATAGCTAAGAATCAGTAAGTCGGCTTGTTTCGAGTAACCGACTTCCCTGCCGAGTCTTATCGCGTCAAGGGAAATCAAGGGCTTATCAGCTAAAAATTCCGCTATTCTGTCGCGAGAATTTGCAGTGCCGTGCCGCAGAGCCACTTGCACCATCAATTCCCGATTATCTTTCTGTGACAAAATGTAGTCGTCGTAATAAGTTCCCTCTTTTGCGTCGTAAAACGTGGAAAAGGAGAAATACGACTCGCGATTTGGATTGCTCTCAAGGATTTTTTCCTCAATCTCATTTTTCGGCTCGTATGGCTTAACGTCACCAAGTTGCAAAATTGCCGACGCAAGCTTTTCGTTCATCTTTGATTCGGTCTGCTTGATTTGCGTTTCAGTGAACTCAATTTTGGCGCGAACGTCGCCGGAAAGATATTCTTCAGCAATCTGATATTCTCGCTTTTGAAAGTCGAAATAAATTCTGTCAAACTCCAATGCCTTTACCAATTCTTCTTCCGTTCGTCCAGTCAAACCTTTCATGTAATCGAGTTCAACGCGCCCGACTTCCTGCATTGATATTGCCAGAGCGTCGGCGGGACTGTCTGCGTGCGACGGTTTTCTGTGCGGCTCTATCATTCGCTTGCTAAAAATTGGCGATTTGCCTCTGTAACCGTCCTTGCCGTATTCTTCGAGCGAACGCAAGAGAGGATAGCCCGAATCCGTGCTAAAAATCTTTTTGAGCGAAGCGTCCTCGCAAATGTGCCCATAAATCTTGACGTATTTGTCATAAACGTCGTTCAAGACTTTTTGCGCCGTCTCAAGCTTCTCATTGCTACCGTCATTTACTTGAATGTCGATAACCTTGCGGACGGAATCGCGCATATCCATTGCCAAAAGCATTTGCGCACGGTCTTTGCCGTTTACTTTAACGTTTGTTACTTTCACGCCGTCATAAAACTTGAGTTCGCCATTTTCGATAAAAAAACTTGACGAGCGTTTATCTTCAATGTCAGCAACTTGTTGCGGCAGAGGCAACGCCGTCACACTCGGCAGATAAATCTTCGACATGGACTGCATAGCATCGCGCAAAGATTCGTTTAGCGGACGACTTTCATCAGGATTGCACGTCAAATCGAAACCAAAAGCCGTGCTTGTCTTTTCCAGCTTGCCCAAAACGTCGTCGGGGTGCTCAGTGAAATAATTATTGATTGTTATGTCGCGTTCACCGTTGAAAGAATGGACGTTGACCCAATTCGGCAGATTTTCTTCGTCGCGAATGTTTTCCAGCTTGCGGAAGAACAAAATATCGCAGGTTACTTCCGTTCTGGCGTTCTTGAAAGCGTTATTTGGCAGACGAATTGCGCGAATAAGGTCGGCTCGGCGGGCGAAATATCTTCTTGCTCTACTGTCCTGCTTGTCGAGCGTTCCTTTCGACGTAATAACGGCAACTAACCCATTCGGGCGCACTTGGTCTAGCATTTTCGCGATAAAGTAGTCGTGAATCAAAAAATGGTGCTCATTGTAGCCTTTATCGTTGACATGATAATTTCCAAAGGGTACATTGCCGACTGCAAGGTCGAAAGAGTTATTCAAATATCTCGTATCCTCAAAGCCTTGCACATTTATTTCTACGTCGGGATAAATCGCCTTTGCAATGCGACCGGTTAAAGAATCAAGCTCAACGCCGTAAAGATGACTGCTATTCTTCATTTCGTCAGGCATGTTACCGAAAAAGCCGCCTACGCCCATCGACGGCTCAAGAATTGTTCCGCCATTGAAGCCAAGATTTTCTAAGCCGTTATAAATTCCTTGAACAATGTCGCCGGAAGTGTAATGCGCGTTCAAAATAGAGCCTCTCGCGGCGTTATACTCTTTATCATTTAGCATACTGTATAAGAGCCACGCCTCGCGATTCCAATTCGGGTCGTTCTTATCAAAAGCTTTAGGAATCCCGCCGAAGCCCGCATATTCTTTCAAAACTTGTACCTCTTCGAGCGTCGCAGGTCTTTTTTCGCGTTCTATTTGCTGTAGCGTACGGATAGCTATGACATTTTTACGGAAAATATTTTTCTCGACGGAGTTGCCGCGAATGACTGCCATATCTTCAGCCAGAATAGTCTGCAAATCGGGCGTAATGTCTTTTGTTGGCGTTTCAATAGTAGAATCTTCTTCTAGCGTTTGATTTTGTTCGCTTGTTGGCTCCGGATTAGGTTCAGAAGAAATATTTTCTGCTTGCGAATCTTCTTGCGGTAGAATTTCAACTTCGTTTTGTTTTTCAATAGTGCTGGGCAGAATTTCCTCTTCTTCGTCCATTTCATCGAAGTCGTAAGCGGAATTATTTTGCTCATCAGCCGCCGTATCAATCGGAGTGTCGTCAATTACTTCAGATGCCGTATCGGGAACGGAAATTTCTTCGACAGGTTCCGAATCAGCCGGTTCAGTCGGTGTCGTAGTATTTTCTTTGCTTGCATTTTCAGTGGACGCGGTTAAAGTCTCACCAACACCCGACTTGTCAGCTGATTCGGTATTTTTTTCAACTTCAAAGGCGGAATTGCCTTGCTCATCAGTCGCCGTTTCGTCAACGACTTCAGACGCCGTATCGGAAACGGAAATTTCTTCGACAGGTTCCGAGTCAACTGGTTCAGGTGGCGTTAAAGTATTTTTTTCGCTCACGTTTTCAGTAGGCGCGTCTAAAGCCTCGTCAAAGTCCAATGTAACAACTGATTCCGAATTGTTTTGCTCATTGGATTGCGTCGCTGTGTAGCTATCAAAAAGTCCGAGCTGAACGGGTTCTTCCTTTGTTTTTAATTCCAGTTCCGGTGTTTGTTCGATTTTCTCTGCCGCTTGAATGACGCCGATTTCTTTTAGCAACGGATTATTTTCCGGAACATCTACATTTTCAGCCGTTTGCAGGTTTACCGACTTCTGCATTGCGTCAAGGAAAATTCGCGCCGTCGTTTGCGTTTCAGACAGCAGTGCAGAAATATCATGTTCTTTAAAGGACAATCTTGCCAGTTGACGTGTCGCGTTCTCGGTACTCATTCCCATTCGCTCCAAAATAACGGACTCAACGCTCAAAGCCAGCAATTTCTTCGACTTCTTGTCAATGGAACTACGATTCGCCAATTCCTCTGCGATAACGTGAATTTGTTTTTCGGTGTCCGCCTCATCTGATACCACCGCGTTGATAAATTTTTTGTGAGCCGCGTCGTCGTATTGCCATAAGCGCACGTCCATCGGATTTCTTACCGCAGTTTCCGTTTCTGAAACATCATAGTAAACAGTTTTTTTTCCGTCTTTAATCAAGGTAACGCCTTTAGCGTGCGGGCTTATCTTTCGACGAAAATGTTTCTCCCAGAATTCCGCAGAGGCTACCGCCGTAAACATCGCTGGAGCTTCTATTGCAAAGCTCGTTAAATCTGTGACTGCGTACTTGTGAAATCTCGCCATTGTTGACAGAAACGACAAATATTTCCCGATATTGCCCTGCAAGTCATCGAGATATTTTCGATTCCTTTCCTCAATCATTGTTGCTGTCTCTTCTGACATAAAAAACCTCCTAAATGTTACTTTGCAAAGAGTAACATTCAGAAGGCTTTCCAAATTCTTATCTTTTTGCTTTCTTACGAGCACAGCTCTTCTATCAATATTTCCTTGACGCACGAGCGGATATTGTTCACCAGACCAATCCATTTCAGCGGATTTTCTACTTTCAGCTTTTCGTCAACGCCTTCACGCTCCATTTGCTGTTCGACAAGTTCGTCAAACCTTTTGGAATAACGCTCCTCAATGGCAACCAAATATTCAATCACCATTTTTTCTTCCACGAGTTCGGCATAGTCTTCGGGCTTTTCTTCCAGCAAATAATTCTTTCGCAATTCAGCCCACATACCAAGATACGGAATATCGTCGCCGTTGTAAGTCATAATATCTAACGCTCCTTTGAATTTGTGCCCACTTTGAGACTTTGTGAAAAGAAAAACCTATTTGTGCCCAATTTGGGCACATTTGTGTTCACGCTTTCACAATGTTGGCACACCGTTATTGTCCTTTCGCGTTTCATTGCACTGCGGATAGTTACTGCAACTCCAAAAGACGCCCTTTTTGCCCCTACGCTTTACGAAATATCCTGTTTGACAGCTCGGACAAGGAACCACGACAGGCTCGTTCCTATTATCCGATAAAATAAGGTCGCAGTCTTTATTCGTGCAATGCCAGTACATTTCGTTATTAAACTTTGATTTATATTGAGTCATTGTGCCCTTGCACTTAGGACACTGCGCCGTTTTTCTTGCCGACGATGTGAAGTCTGGCTTGCCTTTGTCATCTCGCCCTGTCGTCTTACATTCCGGATAATTACTACAGCCCCAAAAGAAACCGTTCTTGCCTTTGCGACGAATCATTGCCTTGCCGCAGTTTGGACACAACACCATTCCTTCCGACGGCGTTATTCTTACCGTTTTGGCTTTATCCAGAAGTGCTGACAAGCCGCTCAGTTGACTTTCATAGAATTCCTCAAAACTCTCTTTTCCTGCGGCGACTTCTTCCAATTCCTTTTCCCACAATGCCGTTGTGTCGGGATAAATCATTTCGTCGGGCAAAATCTTGACCGCCATTCGTGCCTTATCTGTCGGAGCGAAAAATTTGCCCGCAAGTTCCAAAAAGCCGTTGTCTTGAAGTTTTTCTATAATTCCTGCCCGCGTCGCCTCTGTGCCTATTCCTGAACATTCTTTTAGCTCAGCTTTCAAGGCGTCATCTTTGACATAACGATAAATCTCCTTCATTGCTTGCAAGAGAGTTGACGGTGTGAATCTTGTCGGCGGCTTTGTCTTTTTCTCCGCTATTTTTCCCGAAACGTATTTGACCGACTCATTTTCCCGAACGGGCGGTAAAATTGATTCTTCTTCTTCTGTTTCGGACTTCACGACATTTTTGTAAATTGCTTTCCAGCCGACTTTAGTGACAAGCTTGCCTTTGCCAATAAATTTTTCATCCGCGAAAGAAATAACCACTGTCGTCGCTTTGTATTCATGCTCCGGATAAAACTGCGCCAAATACGCTTGCGACACCATTTCATACAAATTTTGTTCGACTGCGTTCAGTTTTTCAAAATCAGCTTTGATTCGAGTCGGGATTATCGCATGATGCGCTGATATTTTCTTGTCGTTCCATGCCTTGCTACGAATTGACGTGTCGGCATTCTTTACTAACTCGCTGAAGTTTGGCAAGTCTTTCAAGTGTCCGAGTATCTCCTTTGAATCCGCAAACTGATTCTCCGGCAAATATTCACAGTCTGAACGCGGATATGTCGTCAATTTCTTTTCGTACAGCATCTGCATCGTGTCGAGTACCGTCTGCGGTGAATAACCATATCTTTTACCCGCTTCGATTTGCAATGTTGAGAGCGAATAAGGCAGTCGCTGATTCTCTCTCTTATTTTTTTCTTCCACGCGGATAATTTTACCTTGCCTTCCGACCAAAGAATTTAATCTTGCCAGAAAATCTTCCGCTACTTTTTTGTCCAGAAGTCTGCCTTCGCTGTCTACGCTCGCAACCTTGTCTGACACCTGCCACGTCGCTGGTATTTCGCCGAAGTTGTTCGCGAAAATCGCTTTGACCGCATAATGAGTGACCGGTTTGAATTTTGAAATCTCTTCCTCGCGACGAACTACCAATGCCATTGTTGGCGTCATTACTCTACCGACAGACACGCCTTCATAGCCGACTTGACGCGCTCGAATTGTGTACGCTCGCGAAAGATTCATGCCGATTAGCCAATCCGCTCGACTTCTTCCCAACGCCGCATTTTTCATTCCTTCAAACTCGTGGTTGTCTCTTAAATCCTTGAGCGACTGCTTGACCGATTTTTCGTCCAATGCGTTCAGCAGTATTCTTTGTACCGGCTTTTTGTTCCCGACATAATCCAAAACTTCATCAACTAAAAGCTGACCTTCGCGGTCGGGATCACCTGCGTTCACTATTGTCGTTGCCTTGCCTATCAGTTCGCGAACGATTCTGAATTGCTTTGCCGCATCAGGCTTTACCTTCAACCTCCACAAGCTTGGGATTATCGGTAAATCTTCCATGCGCCATGACCGACACTTTTCCGAGTATTCATCTGGATTCAACTGTGCGAGAATGTGTCCGTAGCACCACGTCACTATTTCTTTCCCGCCATTCAGACTGATATAGCCGTCTGATTTTTTTCCGACGCCAATTCCCGCCGCTATCGCCTGCGCCAGTGACGGTTTTTCCGCTATGAACAGTTTCATACTTGTGCCCCCTGTCTTCAAATTTGTCTTGCGACGCAAACAGGTTAGCACATCAGCACACTCTCAATTTCTTATCTTTTTGCTTTCTTTTCGCTTAATTTGTTTCGATTTTGAAAAAATTGGGCGCGCCGTCAACTCGCGTTTAAAACCGTCTCCTACTCCAACCGAAGCGATACTCCCAGCAAATCGCTTTACTTGTTGGGGGAGTTCCCCCAAACCACCCTTGTGGGTGAAAGAAGGAAGATGCGATTTGCTGGCTCTCTCGCTTTTTCTTTTGCTTCTTTTCTTTTGGGCGTCGACAAAAGAAAAGAAGACAACCTCCGATTTGCTACTCGCCTGACTAGGGTCTCTAACTTAAACTCAGCAATTTAACGTTCTACTTCTATTTTTCCGAGTAAACGCTGGATTAGACATATCCTGTACCGTCGGCAAAAAGTTCTGTAGCGTGAAGCGGAAGAATTTTTGCGACGCCTTGGGGTCTGGGGCGATTCAGCCCCAGCGCGGTTTAAGCGACTTGACCCCTGAGCTGGATGCGAAGGGGTCTTAGTCGCTTCCGCGAACATCCTCGCGGGTTATCGCTGACTCAGCGTATCTAACATCCTACGTTCTTTCTTTTCTTTTTTTGAGAGTGAAGCGAGCGGTGCCGGCGGTCGCTAGACCATGCCGGCAAGCGCGTAGCGCGTCCGCTCCGCCATACGGTACTTATATTACATATAGTACCTACAG
>CAMJRX010000010.1 GCA_946408355.1 uncultured Selenomonadales bacterium | reverse complement strand
TAAGATTTCTCATATTCACACTTTGCTTAATCGTTTATGAACACTAATTCTAAGATTATAAAGAATCGAGAATTAATAATGAACAAATTTAAATCTCATGCAAACAATGTAGCATTGCCGCACACGATTTTTAGTTTGCCGTTCGCGTTGGCAAGTTCATTTATGGCGGCGAATGGGCACCCTGACTTTTGGACAATCATTTTAATTTTGGTTGCGATAACTTCTGCGCGGTGGGCGGCAATCGCAATCGACAATATTGCCGATTTAAAATACGATAAACTTCAGCCGCGATTATCTTATCGGGCAATGGTGCGCGGCGAAATTTCCAAAGGCGAGGCGGTAATCTTCGTCCTGCTGTGTATAATTGTCCTCGTCGTGACAGTTGCGCAGTTGCCGCCGATTTGCTTAAAACTTTTGCCCGTCGCCGCAATTCCGTTTATAATTTATCCGTTCACGAAAAGATTTACCGCGTGGTGCCATTTATGTTTGGGCGTGGCAATCGCAATGGCTCCGGCTGGCGCATGGGTCGCCATTACCGAAAAAATTTCTCTGCCGATGATAATTTTATGCGTGGCAGTCGCGCTGTGGATTGGAGCTTTCGACGCGGTTTATGGCGCACAAGATGAACGCTTCGACAAATCTCAACGGCTCCACTCCTTAGCTACAAAATACGGCGCGGCTGGTGCCTTGAATATCGCAAGAGGTCTTCACGTCGTGTCAATCGTTTGCTTTATAATCGTCGGGCTTATGCTCGGCTTAGGCAAATTGTATTTTGTCGGCGTGGCGATTGCGGCATTAGCTTTAATTTATCAACACGCGATTGTTCGTCCTAATGATTATCGCGAAGTCACTCAAGCTTATTTCATGCGCAACGGAATAGTTTCAATCGCAATTTTTATTTTTACATGGCTTAGCTACGATTGAACGCTATAATTTAAATAACTCCTTGCAAAAAAATTTTTCAACATGATAAAATGCTCGTGGAGGTGATTGAATTGCGAATCCTCTGCGGAGCAATTTTTATTTTGAGTGCAATCATTGCCGCAATAATTTTTCTTTCGCCGGAGCCTGAAGGTTTCCCGATTTTAGAATATCATCAAGTGACAGATGAACAGCTTGATCCCGTCTATGAAGTTTATAACGTACCGCCCGCCGAATTTGCCGCGCAGTTAGATTATTTGCAAGCGGAAGGCTACACGACGATAACTTTACAAGATTTTATGCGCGTCGTTCACGGCAAGGGCACTTTACCTGAAAAGCCGATTGTGCTAACCTTCGACGACGGCTATGAGGATAACTATACGACGATGTTGCCGATTTTGGAGGCGCACGGCATGACGGCGGTTGTTTACGTCATAACCAACGAAGTGGGCAAAAAAAATTACCTCAAGCTTGACGAGCTTAAGGACATGCAACGACGCGGAATTGAAATTGGCTCACACACTGCCGACCATTTGCCGCTGACTTCATTAGATAAAATTACTCAACGTCGACAAATTCGCGAATCGAAAACTTTTCTGGAGTGGAGCGGCTTGCAGACGATTTACAGCTTGTCTTATCCGAACGGCGCGTTCAATGACGATATAGAAAAAATTTTGCACGAGGAAAATTATTTGACGGCGGTAACGGGCGAGGCGGGCTTGAATACTTTGGCGACAAATCCTTATGAACTTTATCGCGTCCACATTCGCAAACCAAGATTCGGTTTAACGGAGTTTAAATTCAGACTTTGGAAGGCAACGTTCTTTGCGAAGGTTAGAAATATTTTTTAAAAATTCTCGGCACCCGCGCAGATACCAAGCAAGTTATCTCATAATTAATCGTGTTCAAATGACGTGCGGCGGCGTCAATCGTAATTAAATCGGAGCCGAATAAAATCACTTCGTCGCCAATTTTAATGCCGTCAATGTCAGTTACGTCAATCATAGTTTGATCCATGCAAATTCGCCCGGCAATCGGCGCAAGTTGTCCGCGAATCTCGACGTAAAAATTTTTATAAGCGCGGATATAACCGTCAGCATAACCCAGCGGCAACGTCGCAATCAGCGAATCGCGTTTGGCGACAAATTCGCGCCCATAACCTATCGACACGTCCGCAGGAATTTTTTTAAGATAAACAATGTGCGCAACGAGTTTCATAGCTGGCTTAAGCTCAATCGTGCGACGAACGTCAGCGGAAGGATACAGCCCGTAATTTATAATGCCCGAACGAACCATATCGAAATGCGCCTCCGGAATGTCTAACACGGCGGCGGATTCGGCAATGTGGAAAATTTCTATATCAATGCCTGCCGCACGGATTTTATCCGCCGTCTCTTTGAAAATTTTTATTTGATAATTCGTAAACGTCCTGTCTTTAGAGTCAGCGTCGGCGAAGTGAGAAAACACGCCCTCAAGCTCGATATTTGGCAAGCGAGAAATTTTTTCGGCAAGCGCGACGGCTTTATCGGGAGCAATGCCTATTCTGCCCATGCCCGTTTCAATCTTGAGATGAATTTTAGCTATTTTATTAAGACGTTGCGCGGCGTCAGAAATTTTTTCGGCAAGTTCAAAATCTGCTACGGCTTGAGTTAAATCATTGGCGACGACGACATCAACGGCAATTTGCGGAATCAAGCCTAAAATCAAAATCGGCAAGTCAAAACCTGCGCGGCGAAGTTCAAGCCCTTCCTCGACGGTGGCGACGGCTAAAAAATCTGCACCACACTCGACGGCAACTTTAGAAACTTCAATCGCGCCATGCCCATAAGCATTAGCCTTGACTACAACGCAAAATTTGGACGCGGGATTAATGCGGCGGCGAATTTCGGTTAAATTGTGGCGAATGGCGTTGAGGTCAATCTCGGCGTAAACATCGCGAAGAATCATTTCAAAACATCTCCAATCAATAGGGGTGATAATTTGAAGTTCAAAGAATTTATGGACGCGCTCGACGGCGATATTAAAAATGTCTATCTGCTTAGCGGCGAAGAAACTTTTTTTATCGATAAGGCGCGGGAAAAAATTTTAGCTCGGCTCGGTGTCGACAAAGCAACAGAGCTTATAACCTTCGATTGCGACACTAAACCTGCGCTCGGAGAAATTATCAGCGCGATTGACAGTTCGCCGTTCTTTAGTCCGAAAAATGTTGTGCTCGTAAAGAACGCGACGTTTTTCAGCGCGGATAAAAAAATTGAGCGGCTCGAAAATATTTTGCAAGATATGCAGCCGACAAATTACGTAATCTTCACGGCTAAAACGGCAGATAAGCGGCGCAAGCTTTACAAAATAATTTCGCAAGTCGGCGCGATATTAGAGGCAAATCCTCTGCGCTCGTGGGAAGTCGACGCCTGGTTAAACGAAAAACTTGCGTCGTTGGGAAAAATTATGCGCGGCGAGGCACGTCGACATTTTAACGAACGGATTGGAATTTTGCCAGAAATTTCGCTATGGTATCTGGAAAATGAATTGGACAAAGTCGCGCTGAACGTAACAGGCAACGAGATAACAGCGGCAGATTTACGTAAAAATATGCTTGCGCCGCCCGAAGTGTCGAACTTGGCATTAACGGACGCCATTGACGAACGCAAGGTAAAAAAAGCTTTTTACCTTTTAAAACAGCAAGCGCGAATCCCAGCAAAACTTCCGCTTGTGATGACACTTTTAGTTAATCACATACGCCGCCTTATAAGAGCAAAATTTTTTATGGCGCAGGGAATAACCGGTCGACGATTGGGCGAGCCACTTGAAATGAATCCGTACATTGCGCAAAAATTTTCAGAGGTCGCTAAAACTTATCCGGAAAAACTTTTAGAGGAAACTTTTATCGAATTAGCGGAGGCAGACTTTAAATTAAAAACCGGCCGCGCAGATATTGAAATTTTGGAACGAATCCTCATCAAACTTTGCAAACGATAAATTATGCGCCGTGAAAAAATTTCCTTCAAAGTGCAGTTCAAATGTAGTAAAATAAATCGCGGAAGGGGGCGATACCGTTGGTTGAAATTTACAAATCGCAAGAGTCGGGGCATTTGGAGAAGTTGACGCTCCGAACGTTGCAGAAGGGCGCGTGGATAAACATCGTGGACCCGACGCCGTATGAACTGCGCGAAGTCAGCTCGTTGACGCATGTTGAGCCGGATTTTTTACGTGCCGCACTCGACGAGGAAGAACGCTCGCATTTGGACGTTGAGGAAGAATCCGTCATGATTTTAACGAACGTCCCAATCGTCTACGAGGAAGAAAGTTACGACACGTTGCCGCTAGCAATCATTTTAACAAAGCAATATATAATCACGGTTTGTTTGGAAGAGACGCCCGTCATGTCGAGTTTCAATCAGCGGACGGCGCGACTTTTCCACACTTACAAGCGCACGCAATTTTTATTTGAAATACTTTATCGTTCGGCGACATTTTATCTGCGGTATCTGCGACAAATAAATAAGCTCTCCGACGAAATCGAAGAGCAACTGCGCAGTTCGATGCGCAACTCGGATATTTTGCGGTTAATGGAATTGCAAAAGGGTTTGACTTACTTTAACGCCTCGCTCCGTTCCAATGATGCGGTCTTTGAAAAACTTCTGCGCCTTCGGAACAATCGCACCGTCGAAGGGATTTTGGAAATTTACGAGGAGGACGAGGATTTACTCGAAGACGTTATCATTGAGAATAAACAGGCGCGTGAGATGGTCGAAATGTACAGCCAAATCCTTTCGCAAATGGCAGATATTTTTTCGTCAATAATCTCTAATAATCAGAATATGGTAATGAAATTCCTTGCGGCGATGACGATTATAATCGCGGTGCCAACGGTTATCGCCAGCTTTTTTGGAATGAACGTGCCAGTTCCACTTGCCGAAAATAGTTTGGGATTTATAATCGTAATTGCAATCGCGTTGCTTGCGTCAATCGTCGCGGCAATAGTTTTCTGGAAAAAACATATGTTCTGGGGTTGAGTTTCAAGCCTCGTCGTTATCGGCGGGGTTTTCTTCTTGTTTGTTAGTTTCTGCTTCTGCGGCTTTTTTAGCGGCTTCAGCGGCGGCAATTTCTTCGGGCGGGCGATAATCTTTTTGCGGCTCCAAGCCCGCGAATCGATACACGAAAACATATTCTTTGGGCTTGTAAATAATATTGGTGACGCCGCGAATTTTGTACTTGAAATCGCGCTCGGCGTCGGGGTCGTCCAAATTGTCGCGATAATTTTGCAATATTTCGATTATCTTATCAAACACGGCGGGTTTATGTTTCTTTTTGGGAATGTTAAGCAGATTATCAAACGACATGAACTCGGAAATCGAAACGAATTTTTCCTCAAGCTCTAAATATTTTTCTAACTTAGCCGCGTCTGCGCCTTGCTCTTTAAGCTTAGCATAGCCGTCAATCCACTCGAAAAAGCTTTTGACAATGTTATCTACACGCTCTTTATTATTTTGGTAGAAATCAAATCGGCGGGCAATGCCGCGTATGCTGTAAACCACAGCCTCGACGAGTTCGTTAAAGGGCACGCGCTCATTACTTCTAAGTTCGTCTTGGGGATTGGTTACGTATTCAAGAAAACTCATGCGCTCGTACTTAGCTTTCATGCGCTCGGCTTTTAACTTCAAATCGTAGAGATTATCGTTAACAAAGCCCATGCCATGTCCGAACGATATAAATAATAGCTTTTGTTGCTCCTCGAATGTTTGATTCTCTTCGTCCGTAAAAATTTCACGCGGCTGATATTTTGTTCCGAGTGAAATCATAGCGTTGCGCATTTGAGCTAAAGCCTCTTTGTTAGCCAAGCCGAAAGCATTCACGATTTTAAACGCTCTAGTCATCAATTTGGCGACGGATTGCCAATAGCGTACGGGCGAGGAGTCGGGGTATTCAAATTTATGATTGTGCAAAACGCCCCACGTATCCATAGTGGCAGTTAACATCGGTTTGTTCTTATCATTAACTTCAACGATACTGCTTGCATTTTTGCTGTAACGGTTGATAAACTCATTGCCCGCCTTAATTCCCTCACAAAGAATAGTTTGCGTGCGCTTTGCCATATTTGCGACTTTTTCATCGGAAATTACCTTAAAGGTTGGTTCTTCGGTTTGCTCTTCTCCTGGCTGTTGAGGCTGTTGAGTTTGCTCGGTTGTCTCTGCGGGTTGAGGGGGCTTATTTTTTTTCTTCTTTTTCTTGCTGCCCTGCGCGGGTTGATTCTGCTGATTAGGTTGAGCCTGTTGCGCTGGAGTTTCGGCTGATTCAACAGGCGCGGTTTCTTTAACTTCCTGCACAGGTTGAGGAGCGGGTTCGGGCGCAGGTTCGGGTTCGGGCGGTGCCGCAAATTTCGCCTTCAACATGGTATAAGCTTCCTCGCTGACCGCGCTAAGACGATTTGAAACTTTAATTCCTTGCGTGGCTAAGAACGCGATAATTTCTTTTTCGTCGCGCTCAAATTCTTTCGACAGTTGGAAAATTCTTTTAGTTACTGCCACAGATAATCACACTCCTAATAAAAAAATTATTATTTTGCTCGCCGAAGTTTTTCAAGCTTAGCGAAAACCTCTGCGCTGATTCTGTCGCCAATTTCATTGCGCTTGACGGGCAAAGTCACATTGCCGAGATATTCTTTGCGCAAATGTTGTTTAGCGCGCTTGACCGCCCGATAAAATTCCCGCGAAGGGTGCCGATAAGCTCCCGCGCCCAAAATGACGGTCTCAATCGTCGCGTCCGAACTTACAACGTGCACCTCGCGCCGCTTGCGAACTTCTTCGTAGGAAAGCCGCTCAATAACGTTGTCCGCCGTTTCATTAAAGCCGCTGTTACACTACGCGAAAAAAATCGTCGTAGGTTTCAACGCGCTCCTCGTCTTCGCTGCGTGCGGCATCAAAGACAAGTGTAATCTCAAATTTTTCATACGCGCCGTATTCTTGAAGGCTACGAATCAAAAAATCACGTGCCGTCGCCAAATCGTCGGTGTTAATCTCTTGCCAGACGTGAATTAGATTGTATCCATCAACCAGATAATGCGGTCGCTTTTTAGTCATTATGATAGCTCCGCTGATAAAAAATTTCGTACATGAGCACTGCGCCCGCCGCCGAAACATTTAGCGAATTAATTTTGCCGACCATCGGAATTTTTATCAGCAAATCGCAATTTTCCCGCGTCAAGCGTCGCATACCTTTGCCCTCGTTGCCGACTATCAAAACAATTCCGCCCGTTAAATCTGCTTGCCTGAAATCAATTACCGCGTTCATGTCTGCACCGACGATTTTTAATCCACGTTCGCGCAGATTTTTTAAAGTTTGAGCAACGTTTGTGACTTGCGCGACTTTGACGTATTCAGCCGCACCCGCCGACGTTTTGAAAACTGTTGCATTGAGCTGGACACTTCGACGCTTTGGAATTATTACGCCGTGCACGCCGACTGCCTCCGCCGTACGAAGTATCGCGCCGAAATTTTGCGGGTCTTCCAATTCGTCTAGCAAAATTATAAACGGCGATTCGTTAAGCTCCAAAATTTCTTCGAGCGTCGAATAATTAATCGCCGCCGCCAATGCCGCTACGCCTTGATGACGACCGTCGCACAGCTTATCGAGCTTGTCACGCTTTACAAATTCTACAACAACGCCCGCTGTTTTGGCAAGTGAAAAAATTTTTTGTATAGAGCCGTCGCGACTGCCCTCCGCGATAAAAAGTTTGTTGACGCTTCGCCCAGATTTTAATAGCTCCATTACGGCGTTTCGTCCAAAGATTAAGTTATCGTCCAACTCTTAAATCCCCTTTTTAACAATTAGAAATTAGGAATGAGAAATGAAAAAACAATTTATAATTCCTAACTCCTAATTGAATTAAACGCTAGCTCGCAAATTTCCTCAAGCCGCGTAAAATTTTTCTTAAGATAAAGTTCACCAAGCAGAGCTTCAAAACCGGTGCTCGCGTGATATTCGGCAACAGTTGCCTTGCGTGGAGCATGACTTTTGGCATTTCTACCTCGCCGAAAAATGTCGCGTTCGTCGTCCGTCAAAAAATTTTCTATCGCGTAATAAGTCTTCGCCTGCGCGGTTGCTGAAACAATTTCCGCGCTGAGGTCGTGCAAACGGGTTATGTTGTGTGTAACTTGCAAAAGGCGTGTGCGAACGTACAAATGAAAATAAGCGTCGCCAATATGCGCCAAAACTAAAGGCGACAAAGTTTTAATTAAGCTTTCTTCCATACGGCTCCTTGCGGCGTGTCCTCAACGACAATTCCCGCCGCTTTAAGTTCGTCGCGAATTTTATCAGCAGTTGCCCAATTTTTTGCGGCGCGGGCGTCTTGTCTCAACGAGAGGATAATTTTCATCAACGAATTGACAAGTTCCGGCTCGGCAGTTTTTTCTTCTGTCTTTTCGACGGGCACGGGTTGTTCAAAGATACCAATAATCTCCGCCATTTCCATATAAATATCCCGAACGCGCAGAATTATATCACCGTCAATCGTCACAGGTAAAATTTCTCCATTAACGAATTCGCCGTAGTATTCGCCGATTTCCTTAGCCAACTCGAACATGTGAGTTATAGCAAGCGCGGTGTTGAAGTCGTCGTCCATTGCCGCGTAGAAATTCGACAAAAGCCGCTCGCCTTCCTCGACAAGGCCACCCGCAGGACTTACTGTTATTGCAAAATTTTTCTCGCCCGTGTCTTTAATAAATTCGCCAGCATGAATCTTGCGCGCTAAGTCGTCCAGTTGCCAATAAGCCTTAGCCAACTTGCCGAAAAATTCTTGCGCCTCAATTACTCTGGTCTCGTTGAATTCAAGCGGATTGCGATAATGCGTCTGCAACAAAAGCAAGCGAATCACTTCGCCGGGATATTTCGCTAAAACTTCCTCGACCGTGAAGAAACCTTTATTGCGCTTGACCATTTCTTTATTCGACTTGCTAATTTTTTCGTTGCCGTCGGTTATAAAGCCGTTGTGCAACCAATACTGCGCAAAAGAATTTTCGTCGCCAAGAGCCGCTTGACTTTGCGCGATTTCGTTTTCGTGGTGTGGGAAAATTAAATCGGAGCCGCCGCCGTGAAAGTCAAACTTTTCGCCCAAAAATTTCAGCGACATTGCGGAGCACTCGATATGCCAACCAGGACGCCCTTGCCCCCACGGACTTTCCCAATACGGCTCGCCGGGCTTAGCCGCCTTCCACAGCGCAAAATCCATTGGGTGATGTTTACGTTCGTCAACTTCAACACGTGCACCAGCCATCATGTCGGAAAGTTTGCGCCCGCTTAACTTGCCATAACTTTTATCCTGTTCAACGCTATAGAAAACGTCGCCATTGTCCAGCACGTAAGCAAAACCCTTGTCGACGAGCGTTTGAATCATGTTGATAATATCGCCCATTGTCTCTGAAACTTTTGGATAAAAATCTGCGCGGCGGACGTTCAGCGCGTCCATACTTTTGAAATAAGCGACGATATTTTTTTCGGCAATATCTTTCCAAGTGACGCCCTGTTCATTTGCCGCCTTGATAATCTTATCGTCAACGTCGGTGAAATTTTGAATGTAGCGAACTTTATAACCGCTCTTTGTAAAAAATCGGCGAATCACGTCCCACGTAACAAACGGGCGGGCGTTGCCAATATGTGGCGCGTTATAGGGCGTCACTCCGCAGCAATAGATACTTACCTCGCCTTTTTTAAGCGACTTGAAAATTTCCTTCGACCTGCTCATCGTGTTATAAACTTTAATCATAAGGCATCATTCCTCCAAATTTTTCTCAACGTATTTGCAAACCTCTTCGGGCGTAAAAATTTTAACTGCGTCGTCAACGACAAAGCCTTCCATGTTGCGCGTAACGATTCCGTCAAAATTATTCGACTTGGCAACGGCATATTGAACGGAGTCCTCAAAATCTTTCCAATTCAATGCAAAGGCGGCGTGAATATCATCAGCAGTAACTTTAACAACGGTGACGAATTCAAAAAGCTTTTTAAAGTGTCCGCGAACAATTTGATGATCTTTCAAATTTTTGTAAGCGATGTAGTAAATATCCATTACGGTCGACGCCGAGATAAAATTTTGTACATTGGGATATTGTCTCGAAAGAGCGAGTACCTGTCTACTCATGGCAAGAAAAGGTTCACGTTCCAAAAAGGAATCCAAAACTACGTTCGTATCAATCAGCAAGTTTAATATCATATCTCTCTTCCAACCTTTCTTTGCGCCAATCGTCAAGAGTTTTCGACGGGTCTACGCCTTTCAAGCAACCGGTGAAACTATCTAAAAGTGCATCAATTTCTTTTTTGCTTAAAACTTTTTTGTGTTCTACGGCGGGGCTTATGGTGATTTCCACGCGCTGATTGTCGGCGTAATTCGGCAAATCCACAATGCCTTTCAAGTCGCCAGCAGTCATTTGTTTACGAACGATTTTCAGTTGAGTTTTCATGTTCAACACTCCTTTTAGTCAAGTCAACTTTATTTGTCAAAGAAACTTCAATGGACGAGGTGCGCATTGCTTCGGCGGAAATTTCCGCGCGGGCAGCGGCAAGTTCCCTTTCCAATTCATTAACGCGAGATTCCAACCGCTGAATTTGTCTAAGCGCAACCTCTATCATTTCGCGTTCAGGGTCAGGCAAAACATCATGATTCAAGTCAACGTCGATTTCCTCCATAAGTTCAGAAAAAATTTGCGGATTGTCCACGTCGTAGCCGCGAGCCTTACATAACTCTGCAACTGCTTCGCGATATTCTTCCTCGTTATGTACGCGCTTACCGTGTAATACTACAACTCGTCCAGGTATACCTACAACAGTTGCATGCGGCGGAACTTCTTTTAATACGACTGAACCCGCGCCGATTTTGGCATGATCGCCAACTTTAAATGAGCCTAAAACTTTTGCACCCGTCGCCACAACGACATTGTTGCCGATTGTTGGATGACGTTTGCCCTTTTCCTTGCCGGTGCCGCCCAAAGTCACGCCCTGATAAAGTGTAACGTTCTTTCCAAGTTCTGCCGTTTCACCGATGACAATTCCAGTTCCGTGATCAATAAAAAGTCCGTCGCCAATCGTCGCGCCGGGGTGAATTTCAATGCCCGTTAAAAATCTGCAAAAATTAGATACCAGCCGCGCAGATACTATCCAGCCGCGTTTGAAAAGGGCGTGCGAAATTCTATGCAACCAAATCGCGTGCAGTCCCGAATAACAAAGGATAACCTCCAATACGCTCTTTGCTGCAGGATCGCGCTCAAAGATGACGCGAATATCTTTCTTAATGCGCGAAAAAAATTTCATGGACGACACCTCAACCGACGATTATTTTTCTAAACTTGCCACTGCATAAGCTGAAATTCCCTGTTCTGTACCCGTAAAGCCAAGCCCTTCCTCTGTCTTTGCTTTAACGCTCACCGAGTCAAGGTCTATTTGCAAAACTTCCGCTAATCGTTCACGCATTTTTAAAATATAAGGCGCGAATTTTGGCTTCTGTGCAACGATTATCGAATCCACGTTGCCGATTGACCAACCCTTAGCTTTGACGAGTTCGCAAGTTTTCTTTAGCAATTCGACGCTTGAAATATTTTTAAACTCCGGCGTCATAGGGAAATGCTGTCCAATATCTCCGAGCGTCGCCGCCCCTAACAATGCGTCAATTATCGCGTGAATCAAAACGTCGCCGTCCGAATGTGCCTCTAGTCCCAGCGTGTGTTCAATTTCAACGCCGCCCAAAATTAATTTCCGATTCGGCGCGAGCTTGTGCACGTCGTAACCGATTCCAAAACGAATCATTTATATCGCCTCACTGCGTGTAACGTTCACAACAAAATTTATCTTTGCAATAGTAAAATCCAGTCTATACTAAGGCTTGCAATTCTCGCGCAAGTTCAAGTTGTTTTTCCATTTCTATCCCTTAAAATCGTTTCTGCAACGTGAATATCTTCCGGCGTCGTGACTTTTATATTTTCGTAACTGCTCGTCACAACTTTTATCCGCACGCCCAGCCGCTCGACTAAGCTTGAATCGTCCGTGCCTAAAAAATTTTCTTCTGCCGCTTTATCGTAAGCCCGCAATAAAAGGTCTCGACGAAAACCTTGTGGCGTTTGAACTGCAACTAATTCTCTGCGCGGCGGCGTAAATCTTACGAATTTGTCCGCACCGACAATTTTTATCGTGTCTTTAGCCGGAACTGCTGCGATTGCTCCGCCGAATTTTTCTACCGCGTCAATTACATCGTTAATAGTTTGCACCGAAATTAACGGGCGTGCTGCGTCGTGTACCAAAATTATTTCTGCGTCATCAGGCAAAAGTTTTAAGCCGTTCGCGATTGAATATTGGCGTTCACTCCCGCCGATTGTCACACGCCATGACTTTAAATTTTCCGTTGCGCTTAAAAGTTTCTCAACCGTCTCGACTTCGTGTTCAGCGACTGCAACTATTAAAAATTTTATGCGCTCAACTTGCGAAAAAGTTTTCAGCGTCCGAACCAAAATTGGCTCGCCCGCAAGTTTTAATAAATTTTTATTTACACCGCCACCCATGCGCGTACTTGAGCCGGCAGCAGGGAAAATAGCTGTAACCATTATATCAACCCGTCCTCAATTAATTTACGAATTCCGACTAAGACGCCCGCCTCGTCATTGCTTGCCGTCTCGAATTTGGAAAATTTTTTCAAGTCAGGGTGTGCATTCGCCATTGCAAAACTATAGCCGACCGATTGAATCATTTCGCAATCGTTTAGGTAATCGCCGAACGCCGCGCACTCTTCGGGCTTAAAATTCATGACGCGCTGAATATTTTTAACTGCCTCGCCTTTGTTAATGCTCGGCGACATCACGTCAACCCAATAATCCGAACTTAAAACAACTTGCAACGAATCATAGAACTGCGCAAGCTTATCATAAATATTTTTCTTGGAATTGCCCGTCGGATCGAAAAGCGCGACTTTCAAAGCTTCGTCAGTAATCTCGTTAAAGCTGTCGACAATGCCGCTACGTGTGTAATATTTTTCTTGTTCGGCGCGAAATTCGGGGGTATCTTGTTCGCGCAAAATATAAGCATCTTTTTTACCGCAATAGACGCGCAAAATATTTCCAAAGTCAACGGTTGTCGCCAAAACGTTCAAAGCATTTTCAACGCCCAAAGGACAACTAAAAATTTCTTCGCCCTTGTACATAACGAGCGTCCCATTTTCGGCTAAGAATAAAAATTCGTCAAGATAATCTGCAAACGAACGAATTAGCGAAAAATATTGCCGACCGCTGGCAGGCGCGAAAATTACATTACGCCTTTTGAGTTCGGCAATCATTTCGTCGAAACCTTCGGGCAATTTATTTTCACTCGTCAAGAGCGTACCGTCCATATCGCAGAAAATTATTTTAATCATTAAAAAACCCTCCAAAAATTTTTACGGGCTAAATTTTCGACACAAAAAAATTTTTTCCTGTGCAAAGTAAAACCGCCCCCAAATTTTGAGAGCGGTTTATTTGTTTCAAGTTGGATAAAAAATTACTTAAGTTCTTTAGCAAGTTCCATGATAGCGGGTGCAGAGCCGTCCGAGCCGAGAACTTCTTTAATCTTGTGCTCAACGAGTTCTTTGATATAAGCGCGACCAGGAGCAAGATATTGACGCGGGTCAAAGTGTTCGGGGTGTTGCACGAAGTGTTCGCGGATACCTGCAGTCAATGCAAGGCGGAGGTCGGAGTCGATGTTAATTTTGCAGACAGCCGATTTTGCCGCTTTGCGGAGCTGTGCTTCAGGAATGCCGACAGCGTCTTTAAGGTTGCCGCCGTTGTCATTAATAATTTTAACGTACTTCGGAATGACGGAAGATGCACCGTGAAGAACAATCGGGAAGCCAGGGATTTTCTTTTCGATTTCGGCAAGAATATCGAAACGGAGTTCAGGCGGCTCAAGAACGCCGGTTTCGGGATTGCGGGTGCACTGTTCAGGGGTGAATTTGAATGCGCCGTGACTGGTGCCGATAGCTATTGCTAAGGAGTCGCAACCGGTCTTTTCAACAAACTCGAAAACTTCTTCCGGTTTGGTGTAGTGAGCTTTGTCGGCGTCAACAGAAACGTCGTCCTCAACGCCTGCGAGCTGACCAAGTTCAGCCTCAACAACTACGCCGTGTGCATGCGCATATTCGACAACTTCTTTGGTCTTCTCAATGTTTTCAGCAAAAGAATAGTGCGAGCCGTCGAACATAACGGAGGTAAATCCGCCGTCGATGCAGGATTTGCAGGTTGCGAAATCCGGACCGTGATCGAGGTGCAGAGCAATCGGAATGTCGCTGACTTCGAGAGCTGCGCGGACGAGGTGGACGAGATATTGATGATTTGCATACTTTCTTGCGCCGGCGGAGCACTGGAGAATAACAGGGGATTGCAATTCGGCAGCGGCACCGGTGATGCCCTGTACGATTTCCATGTTGTTGACGTTGAACGCGCCGATAGCGAAACCGCCTTCATAAGCCTTCTTGAACATAGCTTTAGTTGTGATTAACGGCATTTAGCATACCTCCCAAAAATTATTACACAGATTCGCGGAGCTTGCGCCCCTCCTAAAAAACAAGTGCATTTTAACATATTCACGGGCAAAGTTGCAACAAGCAATCAAAAATTTTTTGACAATTCAAGCGTGACGCTTGACCCAATGGTCGCGATTCAACGTTACAATAATTTTGACGTTATCACCGCGTTCATACGCATTACTAATTTGACAAATTTATATTTCTGCCAGGAACGCCGCGTAACCTTTTTTAGTCTCGTAAATATCAACTTTGGAAGTAGCCTCCCAAGGGGCGTGCATACTCAAAACGCCGACGCCGCTGTCGATAACTTCCATTCCATATTCCGCCATCATGTAAGCAATCGTGCCGCCGCCGCCCAAATCCACCTTGCCGAGTTCGGAAAATTGAAAGCGGACATTGTACTTATTTAAAATGGCGCGGAGTTTAGCGACGTATTCTGCATTGGCGTCACTCGAACCACTTTTGCCACGCGATCCGGTGAACTTATTAAATACCATGCCTTTACCGAGATAGGCAACATTTTTCTTTTCGTAAGCATTGGCGTAAAGCACATCATAAGCACTAGACACGTCGGAGCTAAGCATAAACGAATTCTTCAAGGCGCGACGCAAAGCAAGTTCGTTGTATTGTCCGCAGGCGTTCATAAGTTCAGCGAGCGTATTTTCAAAAAATCTAGACTTCATACCGGTTGCGCCGTAACTGCCAATTTCTTCCTTATCGACGAGCAAACAACAAGCCGTCTTACCTAAAGTTTGCTCTCCCGCCTCCAACATTGCAACGAGCGACGTATAAGCGCAAACGCGGTCATCTTGCCCGTAACCGAGAATCATACTTCTATCAAAGCCGAGTTCGCGAGCCTTGCCCGCCGGAACCAACGCGATTTCCGCCGAATAAAAATCTTTTTCCGTAATGTTGTATTTGTCCTTGAGGATTTTAAGCACGCCTTTTTTGACGGATTCTTTATCATTTTCCTTGAGCGGATAATTGCCAACGAGAATATCCAACGCTTCGCCCTCAATGACTTTATCGGCGGTCTTTTTAAGTTGTTCCTTCGACAAATGAATCAGCAAATCCGTTACACAAAAAACAGGGTCGCTTTCGTTTTCGCCGATGACAACATGAATGACGCGTCCATTACGTTTTACAACAACGCCATGCATAGCCAGCGGCATCGTCACCCACTGATACTTTTTTATTCCGCCGTAATAGTGCGTATCCATATAAGCCAATCCGCTGTCTTCGTAAAGTGGATTTTGTTTAAGGTCGAGTCGACAAGTATCAATATGTGCACCGAGTATTTTTAAGCCATTTTCCAGCGGTTCAGTCCCGATTTGGAAGAGAGCGACGGTTTTTTTCATGCATATGGCATAAACTTTGTCGCCAGGATTGAGTTGAGTATTATTTTTAATCACGTCATCAAGATTTTTGTAGCCAGACGCTTTTGCTTGCTTAACAATCTCAACAACGCTTTCGCGTTCGGTTTTGCAACGGCTTATGAAGTCGATATAACCCGTCGCTAAATTCTCCAAAGCCGCCTTCTCCTCGTCGGTGTATTCATTCCACGCGGAAAATTTTTTCGCCATTTCTTTGTCCTCCCATTTTTCTTCCATTTGTTGTTCATCCTTTTCAGTTTGAATTTGTTTCCATTTGCGCAATTTCTCTCTTAGTTCGGAAACCTGCGTCGTAAGTATTTTATCGTCCATCACAAAACTTAATCACCTCTAAAAAATCTTGAGCAGAATTTGCACGGTTAAATAAATTTCTAAGTTCCGCGCCGCCCGTTAAACCTTTAGTATACCACGCCGCATGAGCACGCATTTCGCGGACGCCGATATATTCGCCCTTATAAAAAATAATTTTATTCAGGTGACGACGCATAATTTCTGCGCGTTCGTGAGTATTCAGCGGAGGAATTTTTTCGCCCGTTAAAAAATATTTCAGCAAGCGATTTATAATACACGGATTGCCCTGCGCGGCGCGTCCAATCATCACGCCGTTGGCTTTAGTTACAGAAAAAATTTTATCCAATGAATCAAAATCTCGAACGTCACCGTTTGCAATGACGGGAATTTTAACGGCGGCTTTGACTTTAGCAATTTCTTCCCAATTCGCCGCGCCAGAATAAAATTGTTCGCGTGTACGCCCGTGAACTGCAATAAAGTCGACGCCCGCATTTTCCACACGTTTAGCAACTTCGACGGCGTTAATCTTGTCACAGCCCAGACGAATTTTGACGCTAACAGGAAGTTTAACAGATTTTTTAACAGCTGACAAAATTTTTTCGACGAGCGCGGGATTTTTCATAAGTGCAGAGCCTTCGCCGTTCTTGACGATTTTGGGCGCGGGACAGCCGCAATTAAAATCAATGACGGCAGCCGAGCCGAGTTGTTCGACGTAAGCCGCCGCCTCCGCGCAGATTGTCGGGTCGGAGCCGAAAATTTGAATTGCCGTTGGTCGCTCTTCTGTAACCGTTTCAAGCATTGCCAAAGTTTTTTCGTTACGATAATGGACGCCCGCCGCGCTAACCATTTCCGAAAACATCAGTAAATTTTTTTTAGCAAAGTCGTCGCCAATCAACTCGCGCACCAAAATTCTAAATGCCGTATCCGTGACACCCGCCATTGGCGCAAGGAAAATTGGCGTCTTGAAAATTTCTTCTGTCGTCATGCGGAATTTCTCTCGTGCAGGACGCGCAAGCCTGTTAGTGTCAAGAAGTGGTCGATTCTATCAATCGTCTTTGATTCGCGTTGAATCATCGTTGCAAGCCCGCCCGTCGCTACAACTTTTGCGTGCCAATCCGCGCCCATTTCCGCACGAATTTTTTCGACAATCGTATCAATCTGCCCGACGTAGCCATAAATAATTCCCGCTTGCATACAAGTTATCGTGTTGTGCCCAATGACACTTTTTGGCGGGACAAGTTCAATGCGCGGAAGTTTTGCCGTCGAACTGAAAAGAGACTCTGCACTCGCCACAATGCCCGGCGCAATCACTCCGCCCAAAAAGTCGCCTGTCTCCGACACAACATCAAAAGTCGTAGCCGTTCCAATGTCAATAACAATCAGCGGACCGCCGTATTGCTCAAAAGCTCCAACAACGTTTACAATCCTGTCTGCGCCGATTGCTCGCGGGTTTTCGTAGTTGAGTTTAATACCGGTTTTAATGCCTGGACCGACGACCAACGGACGAATTTTAAAATAACGTTCACACATTTTAACGATAGGCACGACCAGCGGCGGCACCACCGACGAAATAATTATGTCCTTAACGTCGGAAATTTTCACGCCCTGATAGCGAAACAAATCATTAATCAACATGCCGTATTCGTCGCCGGTTTTCTGTCTATCAGTCGAAATGCGCCAGTGTTTACGCAAAATTTTTCCGCTGTACGTACCCATGACAATATTGCTGTTGCCAATGTCAATCACAAGAAGCAATTAATCCACTCCCTAAAAATTTTTATTACAAACTCTTCAGAAGGCGATACAGATAATTCCATTCAAGAAAATCTTTCCAAAGGGTTTTTTCGCGCATTAAATTCATCATCTGCGACGTAATTTGAATTGAAACGTCACGAAGCTCCTCAACAATAGGATAAGGCAAAATTAAAAGATTAGGCAATTCGTCCATCAAAAGCTGAACTTCAGAAAGTTTAAGTCCGTCAAGAGATTTTAAAATTGCGGCAAGCGACGCCTCTTCAAAAACTTTAAAGCGTTCCTCATTCGGAAATTTTTTCAGCAGGTAAGCACTTAACGCCCGACAAGTCAACGCCGTCTCCAAATCGAAAATTTCGTCGTCGGCGTATTGCGATAAAGTTTTTGTCAAAGTTTCTATAACACGGCTAATCCGTTGTGTATCACTCTTGAGAGAAAAAATTTTTTCACGTGCGGCGCGGTATTTCAAAATGTCGTCATCGAATTCATCATTACGATCATAATCATAAAAAAACTCTATAGACAAATTGCGATTAATACCTGCTCTACCTCGCGTCAGCTTTGAGTTGAATTCTTCGCGGGATTTTACTATATAATGATTAACTACAATTTTTTCTGCCGTGACGGGATAAAAACCAAATGCATTTGGGAGTTTGCTCCCATTCTCGTTTATGGTGTAATGTTCATCAAAGTATTGCGCAAAATGAATATTAACACTTTTAATACGTCGAGGATTTAATAGGGATTTAAAAAAAATATTGCCACTTCCGGTGTTACTACCTCTATCGTAAAAGTAATCTTTCTTTGCACGCCTAGTAAAGCGTTCTAAAACACCACGAGAATAATCTGCCTTTTCTTGTCCATTCGAGCCAAAGCACTGCCAATGAATACCTAAACCGGAAGCTTCTGGATCATTAGACAAAATTTTGTCAGCAGTTTCCATTATCGTACCGGTGGTATTTTTAGGAAAAATAAATTCGTCCAAATCAATGAACGCTATATATCTGCAATGAAATCGATAATCTTGAACTGCATCAAAGTAAGCCACGAATTGCATTATATTGCCAGGAAAATATTTACTTGTAACCAAGCCGGCGTCTACATAAGGCGCAATAACTTCATTGTAATTATCAATGCTGTCGTTGTTGTAAAGATAAAAATGTTCAACTCCAGCGAGCAAATGATAATCGAGCCATTCTTTAAGGTAACGTCCCTCATTTTTCAGAATAGCCACGACCGCCAAATCGTAGAGAAACAAATCCTTATCGACACTCAAAAATTTTTCACCTCAATTTATCTGCGCTTGCGAAGTTTAGATTCAATTAAAGCCAAGCCGTCCTCTGTGAAATTCGGTTTTTTGACGTGCCCCGCCGCAGACGATTTATTTATTTCGCTGATAACCGCAAAGTCTCGCGTTTCCGTCATGATTATCACGGGGATATTTCTAAGCTTTGGATTGTTGTCGACGAGCGATAAAAATTTCAAGCCGTTGACGAAGGGCATATCCAAATTGACGAGAACCAAATCTGCGCCGTTGCTCTCCAAAATTCTCATGCCCTCTGCCGCGCTTTGAGCTGTAGTTATAGCGCAGGGCAGACGATTTTTTAGCGTCTCTCTTTCCTGCCGTAAGTCGAAAATATCATCGTCAATAAGCAAGACACTGAAAGAACCTCTTTGCGGCGTTTCGACAGCGGGCGCGGTTTCGCCTTTAAAGTCTTTGCCCGTTATAACTTTATTGACACGTCCGACTAAATCTTTTGGGGCGCAAGGTTTTGAAACGTAATCTTGCACGCCGAGCGAAAAAACATCAGCGACAATTTCCCGCCGCGTCGAGCCGGACATCATCATTACGGGCACAGTTTTAAAGCGGTCGTCTTCGCGAATTCGCCGCAACATGTCCAGCCCATTATAATCTGCGTCCAAAACAACAAGATTTATTTCGCGGCTAACGAGCGTATTTATCGCAGTCAAAGGATTATTTACTGCAAGAATTTTGTATTCGGGCAAGCCGCGCTCCAAAACGATTTTGGTTATGCTCAAGTTGCGTTCGTCGCTGTTGACAATCATAATTATAGTCTCTACTCTGTCTTCGGCGACTTTTTTTAGGGCGTTGCTTTTTAAAGTTTCCATGCGTTCGCCCTGAACTTTTGCCCGTTCTCTAAATTTTTCAAGACACGACTCGCAATAAAGTCCGCCTTTTATCAATCGCCCGCAACCGACGCATTGTCGACCGCCGCCGCTTAATCGGGCTCTGCTATCTCTTCTTACCATTGCAGTCCCTTCTACCTCCTCTGCGGAAACGCCAATAATTGTATTAATTAGAATTAAAAATCTCGTTATAGAACCGTAGCGACTAACAGTGATGATTTGCCTGAAGGCGGAACTTCTATTCGCAGACCGCCAAGCTTTGCCAATATGTCCATACCGTCCATTCCGTAAGGCAATCGGCGATATGTTGTCTCCGCCACTATGATACGCCCACCCTGCCGCACTTTACGGAAGAATGTAAATATCTGTTGCAACAGGCTTTCAAGATCTTTAAAGCTCGTATCTTCCTGCAAATCGAGAATACCTTGATCAAAGCCGTCATAAACATCTTGCAAATCGTCCGTGTTCACAACAGTTACACCTTCCGCTTGAGTCAAGTTGTCGGAAAATACTAGCGTCGCACCATGACAAGCAGCCATATCCATAATTTTTGGCAAGTCGAAATTTTCTTCGGACTTTTGCCCTTCGGGTTGCAAGTTATGGAACAAAATGCGCGGGTACTTCATTTCCAAAGTATGCAACAATTTAAGCTCACGCTTAACAACTTTGTCATTATCGTGAATCATGTACACTACGCCGCCTGCAGTTTCCACATCTCTCGTTTTTGCCAAAACAGTTTCTCGCCCCACGCGGTCAAAGCTACCTTGATAATAACTTTTCAGTTGGCGGCTAATTGAAAGTATAGGAGCGGTATCTGCAGGCGTATCATCGGGCAGGATAAAAAATTTTAACGCTGCCTTGCGCAAGGGACGATATAATTGTTGCTTTTTGAGCGCAAACCCTTCCGGATCAAGATAAGCCTCAAGGGCACTGTCCGTTTCGTGTTGACCGAACGCCATATCCACAAATTGTCGCGGCATGGAACCCCCCATTGGACGGCAATTAACTTCAATCAGCACGGGACCTTTTTCGTCTATCATATACTCGCCGTGAACTGGACCGTACTTGATACCGATTGCATCGGCAACCTCGAACGCATAGCGAATAAGCCGCGAATGTCCGATTGTCAGTTCATTGACTGTTTCGGCGTAATTGTAAGCATTTGTGCCATTTGGCATTTTTACTTTGTCATATTCCCAAATAGATACCAGGCGGTGTTCTCCGTTCAAAGATACCGTGTTCACGATAAATTCTCGCCCATTAATTCGCTCCTGCAACAGGACATCGCTTTTTTCCGTACTTATACTTACATGCTTTTTAAGTTCCGTTTCTACAGCTTTTAGCATATCTTCGCGGTTATCGCAAAGGTGAAGTCCTTGAGTAGCGGCACCTCGCGTGCGTTTCACGACGATACCTTCTGCGCCGATTTCATCGTAAAAATCTGCTGCCTCTTGTACAGAGTTGACGATTTTCCCGCGAATATATCTAAGTCCGTGCGCTTTCAATGCCTCGTGCATGGCGTCTTTCTGCGTCATTGCAGACAATCTCTCTATGGGATTGCCGGGCAGTCCCAAATCATGTGCCAAACGAACGGTTAACCCTACGCCGAACTCGCTACCTGCGATTATATGCAAAGGCTGAATCTCGCGCACTTGCCGCAAAATTTCGTTGTAGTCGGGATTTTCTCTGATTATCTTTACGTCAGGCGGAAGTTTCTTTTGCGTGAAATCGCGAATTTGCCTAAACAAAGCAACGTCTGCCTCAGTGCCTATATAATCGGAGGCTTCTACAATTACCGGCTCATAGCCGCGCTTGAGTATATCTTCCACATAATTTGCACCTGTAGACCAGCATTCCACCAACACAATTTTTTTCTTCACGCGATCTTTCCTCCTTGTTATTTTCTCTCCAATATAATTTTCGTGCTGTTCATTCCCATTATATAATCATATTCCAGAGAAACAGCCAATGCTCTCAACAATCGCAAATTTAACGTGTCATCGCTATCGGTATCACTCAACGGACTGAAAGAACTTCCCAAACTACGAAAATTTATTTCAATGCGGTCATCATATAATCGTACCAAAATATCGATAGGAAATTGCTTGTTTATATGATTGCTCGTGTATACAACCATTTCTTCGACGGCAAGTCCAAACTTCATTGCTTGCTTGTGGTTCAGACCGCCTTTTTCCCCCAACGCGCAAAGTTGCTCGGAAACAAAAGAAATATCCTGAACATTGCTTGTCATGGTAAAATCCCAAACTTGCTTTGCCTGCTCGTCACGTTCGGAAAGTAATAATCCCGTATAGTTGCTGTCGGGCTTTCGGACAAGATGATAATTCCAAAATAACATGCCCGCAAAGAGCATTACGCTGTTTAAAAGGTATGTCCACCAAAGACCGTCCATTCCCATTAATTGACACATGAGCCAAGCGAGAGGAACAATTCCAACGAATCCATCAAACAAGCTGATTATCATTGCATAATATTTTTTTTGCAGAATTTGTAGATAGTACATGAACGTTATACATAAACTCCGCAGTATAAAAGACAGGGAAAAAATTCTCAAACCTCTTTCAGCCAATGACATTGCTGACGGATCTGTGATATTGTAAATATTTATCGCTTGTTGAGGTGCAATTTCAAACCAAAAAACCAGTGCCGAAACGATTATCAACTCGCACAGACAGGAAATTTTCAACAAGTGATGACGCCCTGAAAAATCGTGCTCGCCATGCAAAACGCCTAAAATCGGCAAAGCCGCGCAAATAATTCCGCCGTAAAAAACAGCCACAAACGACATTATCTGTAGGCAAAACGCGAATGCCACGACTCCGACAGTTCCGCCGTAAGTAGCAGCCAATATGTTACAAAAGGTGAATTTTATTGCAAAGCCCAGTTGGGTAAGTGCCGCCGCCGCTCCTGTAGTTGCAGATTCAAGCAAAAGATTTAAATCTTGGCGACCTGCTTTGTAAAAATGTAATTTCATTCCGTCGCGCAAAAAGATTATCGACAGTATGAGTACCCCTGCAATGTATCCTGTCAGCGTAGCCCACGCCGCTCCAGCAACGCCCATGTCAAAATAAGTGATATAAACGTAGTCCATAATCAGATTGACGACGTTGGCAATTACATTAACGACCGTTGCCAATGCAGGTGCGCCACTCGGCGGCAGAAAGGATACAAGCGTTAGCACAAAAATTAAAAACGGTGCCGAAAATATCAGTGCCTGAAAGTATGGAGCAAAGTCCGCCGTCAAAGTTTTTTCGTGACACAAGAGGGAAATTAACGGCTCAGGAAAAATTTTGCCGACTGCAAATATAAGCAAACCGCAGAAAAGTGCCGCCGCTAAAGACAGGAATAATATTTTACCGGCTTTTACCGATTGGCGTTCACCCAAGCAAATTGCATACAGAGTTGCTCCGCCGGTGCCGAGAAGCGTGTAAATGGCAGCCATGAGCAACATGACGGGAAAACCCAAATTTACTATCCCCATAGCCTCACTGCCGAGTAAATTTGCTACAAACATACTATCAACAAATTCATTGAGCGATAAGGCAATCGTTGTTATCATTGTGGGGATTAAATAACGAACAAATTTATTGAGTAAAATTTTGTAATTTCGTTTCAAACTTTCCTTGCCGACTTCGACAGAGGAGTTTTGATTATTAAAAAATTTTCCCATTACTTAAAACCGTCGTGTTGTATATTTAAAATTATTTCTTGTTTCATACTTTTACCAATGTCCTTTAGTTTACTAGAATTTGCCGATATGTCAATAAAAAAATCCGACGAGCCTTTTACCCGCCGGATTGTGATTAAAATTTTTATATCAGCTGTTGATAAGTTTCTTGTAAAGTTCAATGTATTCGTGCGCCGAATTCTTCCAGCTGTAGTCGCTGTTCATGGCGTTAGAAGAAATTTGGAGCCAAACTTCAAACTGCGCGTAAGTCGACAGTGCACGCTTGAGAGCATACATCATTTCATGCGCGTTGTAATTCGAGAACACAAAGCCGTTGCCCTGTTTGGTGTACTTGTCGTATTGCTGAACGGTATCTTTTAAGCCGCCAGTTTCACGTACGACGGGAGCCGCACCATAGCGCATGGCGATAAGCTGACCAATGCCGCAAGGCTCGTAATTGGACGGCATAAGGAAAATATCGGACGAGGCGTAAATCCTCTGCGCAAGTTCATTCGAGAAATAAATATTCGCTGAAACTTTTTGCGGGTATCTCCACGCCAAACCTTTGAACCAATCCTCATAAACTTTATCGCCGGTGCCCAAAAGAACGAATTGGAAATCCTCATGCTGTAAAAGTTCGTCCATCATGCGGACAACGAGGTCAAGACCTTTAGCCGCAACGAGACGAGTAACCATTGACACAATCGGAATTTTTCTGCCCTGCGGAAGTCCAAGCAACTCTTGGAGCTTAATTTTGTTTTCGCACTTCTTATCGAATGCGGCGTAAGCGTCGGAGTTATCATAGTTTACGAACAAGTTCTTATCGGTCGCAGGATTAAATACGGTGTAGTCAATGCCGTTGACAATGCCGTACAAATCATCTTTGCGGCTACGAAGGAGACCGTCGAGGTGTTCGCCGAAATATTCATACTGAATTTCCTGCGCATAAGTTTTGCTGACAGTCGAGACGTAATCGGCGTAGATAATGCCGCCTTTCATGAAGTTAACCGCATCATAGAATTCGAGGTCGCCATTGTTAAAATATTTCCAGTCGAGTCCGAGAACGTCGCCCATAATATCTTTTGTGAAGACGCCTTGATATTTGAGGTTGTGAATCGTGTACAGCGTCTTAATATTTTCGTAGCGTTCGTCGCCCTGATGTTCGAGTTTCAGCAGAACGGGAACTAAGCCGGCGTGCCAATCGTTAGCGTTAATAACATCGGGCCAGAAGTCAAGCGCGGGCAAGCAATTCAGAATCGCACGGCAGAAGAACGAATAACGTTCCGCGTCGTCGTCGTAGCCGTAAAGCCCTTCGCGTGCAAAATATTCTTCATTGTCGACGAAATAATAAGTCACGCCGTCAAGCTCATATTTATCAATGCCGACGTATTTCGTACGCCAAGAAACGGGGATTGTCCCGTCGTAAACGTGCTCCATACCTTCGCGATATTTCTCGCCGATTTTGCTGAACTTTGGGAGGATAACGCGAACATCAACGCCCTGCTCTTTAAGAGCTTTGGGGAGAGAACCTGCCACATCAGCCAAACCGCCAGTCTTAATAAACGGCACAGCTTCAGACGCCACATAAAGAACTTTCATAATTATAAACTCCCTCCTGTTTTATCTTGTTGTTGGGAAAAATATCTTTTTAATTTATACACCTAAACAATCACGTCGTGTTTAAGGTAAATTGTTGCCAATGGCGGAATTGTCAAGGTTATTGAGTGATTGCGGTTGTGATACGGAATTTCTTCGGTTAAGAGAGCACCGGAATTTTTTATGCCACTGCCGCCGAATTCTTCCGCGTCCGAGTTAAACACTTCGACATAACTTCCTTTATCGGGGACGCCGATTCGATAGCCCTCGTGCCGCATTGGCGTAAAGTTGGAAATTGCAATCAAGTAATCGTCGCTATTTTCCGCCTTGCGAATAAAGGAAACTATGCTGTTATCGTTGTCGTTGCAGTCAATCCACTGAAAACCGTTCCAATCAAAATCCACTTGCCAGAGCGATTTGTTATTAATATAAAATTTGTTCAACGCCCGCGAATATTCCTGCAACTGCTTATGTTTTTCGTATTGCTCGACGAGGTGCCAATCTAAGCTGTCGTTTTCGTTCCATTCGATAAACTGCCCGAACTCGCCGCCCATAAACAAAAGCTTTTTGCCGGGGTGCGCCATCCAGTAGCCGAAAAAACATCTCAAGCCCGCAAATTTCTGCTCATATTCGCCGGGCATTTTTTCAATCAAAGATCGCTTGCCGTGAACAACTTCGTCGTGCGAAAGCGGCAGGATAAAATTTTCCGCGAACGCATACATAAACGAGAAAGTAACTTTGTCGTGATTCCATTTGCGATAAATCGGGTCGAGGCTGACATAAAACAACATGTCATTCATCCAGCCCATGTTCCACTTGTAGTTAAAGCCCATGCCGCCCATATAAACCGGTTTGGATATAAGCGGCCACGAAGTCGATTCTTCCGCCATCATCAACGCTTGGGGATTATACTTGAAAACAGTTTCGTTGAGTTTTTTAAGGAATTCAACCGCCTCAAGATTGCCGGTGTCGCCGTAGCGATTTGGAGTCCATTCCCCCTCCTCGCGTCCGAAGTTAAGATACAACATATTTGCCACGCCGTCAATCCTTAAGCCGTCAATATGAAACTCCTCGAACCAAAACAGCGCGTTTGATATTAAAAAGCTTTGAACTTCGGTGCGCCCGTAGTCGAAATTAATCGTTCCCCAGCCGCGATTTTTTGAACGTTGCGTGTTGTCGGATTCGTAGAGATTAACGCCGTCGAATTCGCGCAAGCCTTGAGTATCTTTGCAGAAATGACCAGGTACCCAATCCATTATCACGCCGATATTATTTTTGTGCGCCGTCTCAACTAAGTAGCGAAAATCATTCGGCTCGCCATAACGGCTTGTTACAGCAAAATATCCCGTTGTTTGATAGCCCCACGAATTGTCAAGCGGGTGTTCAGTTAGCGGCATGAACTCAATATGCGTGTAGTGCATTTCCTTGACGTATTTAATCAACTTGTCGGCAAGTTCGCGATAAGTAAGATAATCTCTGCCTTTGCGTTGCCAAGAGCCGGCGTGCACTTCATAAATCAGCATTGGGTGCGAATAAGAGGATTTACGTTTTTTAAGTTCTTGCCACTCGTTATCTTGCCAGTCGTAGTCTTCGAGGTTGTAGAGTTTCGACGCGGTGTTAGGACGTTTTTCCGCCCAAAAGCCATAGGGGTCGTCTTTCATGATGTGCGGTCCATTTGGCGGAAGAATTGCGTATTTGTAGAGGTCGCCTTGCTTAAGCCCTTCGATAAAAGTTTCCCACGTTTCGCCGTCTTCAAGCTGAATCATACGATTAACGCGATTATCCCAGTTGTTGAAGTCGCCGACGACACTAACGGATTTTGCATGAGGTGCCCAAACTGCAAAGCGCACGCCCTTTTTGCCGTCGCGTTCGATAAAGTGTGCACCTAGCATTTCATAAGCGCGATAATTCGTGCCTTGATGGAACAGATAAAGACCGTATTCGCTGAGGTTGGCAATTTTCATGAATCAGCCTCCCTTCCCGCTAATCACTAATTATTGAATCTTACAAGGCTTGATATTCCAAATTTCAGCGGCGTATTCGTCAATGGTTCTGTCGGAAGAAAATCTGCCGGAGTTAGCGATATTCATAGCCGCCGAACGGAGCCAGCCCATACGGTCGGCATAGCGTGCATAAATTTCGCTGTGCGCGTCGATATAGGCGTTGAAGTCCTTAAGAATAAAGAACTCGTCATTGCCCTGAATCAGATAATCGCGCAGAGAATGGAAGTTGCCATAGCTACCGTCGGTGAGTTTATTGACGACAAGTTGAACGTTAGGATTGCTGGTGTATTCGTTCCATGCGGAGTAGGTGCCGTTTTCGTAATAAGCAAGAACTTCGCCCGCCTTAAGTCCGAAGATAACAATATTGTCGTCGCCAACAGCCTCGCGGATTTCGACGTTCGCGCCGTCAAGCGTGCCCAGAGTTATCGCGCCGTTCATCATGAATTTCATATTGCCGGTACCGGACGCCTCTTTAGACGCTGTAGAAATTTGTTCGCTAACGTCCGCCGCAGGATAAACGATTTCGCCAATAGACACGCCAAAGTTTTCGATAAAGACGACTCTTAAGCGGTTGTCAATAGATTTGTCGTTGTTAATCTTATCAGCGATTGCGTTGATAAGGCGAATAGTTTCCTTAGCAATGTAGTAACCAGCCGCCGCCTTGCCGCCGAAAAGATACGTCGTCGGGAGCGGTTTATAACTTGGGTCGCTCTTAAGTTTTTCGTATTGCCAAATGATATGGAGCGCGTTCATAAGTTGGCGTTTATAGGAGTGAATGCGCTTAACTTGAATGTCGAAAATTGTATTCGGGTCAAGTTCAATGCCCTGATGTTTTTTGATAAAATCGGCGAGTGCAGTTTTGCGAATCAATTTAATCTCGTCGAGTTCTTTTAAAACTTTCCTATCGTCAACTGATTCATTAAAGAGGTCGAGTTGTTCGGGGTGACGGTGCCAAACGCGGCTACGAATTGTTCTGTCGATAAGGTCGGCGAGTTCGGGGTTATTGCCCATAAGCCAGCGACGATGAGTTATGCCGTTAGTTTTGTTATTGAACATGCGCGGCCAATATTCGTAGAAGTCGTGAAGCGTAGTTGATTTAAGAATATCGCTGTGGATTCTTGCGACGCCGTTAACGGAGTGCGAACCGACGATTGCGAGGCGAGCCATATGAACTTCGCCGCCTTCGATAATCGACATTGCACGGAGTTTTTCGACGTTGTTCGGATAACGCGCCTTGACGTATTCGAGATGACGGCGATTAACTTCGTCGATAACCATATAAATGCGCGGCAAAAGTGTTTTGAACATATCAACCGGCCATTTTTCGAGGGCTTCGGGCATAATCGTATGGTTCGTATAAGCGACGACATTGCGGGTAATCGTCCATGCCTCGTTCCATTCCAGATCGTGTTCGTCAACCAAAATGCGCATAAGTTCAGCGACGCAAAGCGCAGGGTGCGTGTCGTTAATGTGAATTGCAATTTTCTTGTCGAGTGCGCGAATATTTCCGCCGGAGCGAACAAAATGGCGAATGATACTTTGCGTGCCCGCCGAAACGAGGAAGTATTCTTGAATCAAACGCATGCGTTTACCTTCGCTGGAGCTGTCGTCGGGGTAGAGGTATTCGGTAATACTTTCGACAAATTGGCGGTATTCATTCTTAGCGCGCATTTGTTCATGCGTCAACATGCCGTAATCGGAAAAGTCGCGGTTAACTTCGGCGTTCCAAAGGCGGAGCGTGTTAACTGTTTTGTTGTGATAGCCGACAATCGGCACGTCGTAGGGAACAGCCATAACAGTCATTGCGTTATCGTGGACGAGCTTTAACGAGCCGTCGGGTTGTTCTTTCATGTAAGCGTTGCCGTTGAATTTGACATTGATAGACTTATCGGGCTTGCGATATTCCCAAGCAAAGCCGTCGCGGAGCCAGTTATCAGGAATTTCAACTTGTTGACCTTGAATAATTTTCTGCTCAAAAAGTCCATACTGATAACGGATACTGCAACCGTGACCGGGTAGACGGTGCGCCGCTAGCGAATCGATAAAGCACGCCGCCAAACGACCTAAGCCGCCATTACCCAAACCTGCGTCGGGTTCTTCCTCGTAAATTTCGTCGAGGTTCAAGTCGAGGTCTTCAAGCACTTCGCGGAACGCTTCATCAATGCCGAGATTGATAAGATTTGCTTTAAGGAGACGACCCATTAAGAACTCAATCGAGAAATAATAAACTTGCTTTTCCTGCCTGTCCATGTAGGCTTTGTTCGTCTTAATCCAGTTTTCGGATACGAACTGTTTAGCGACCGCCGCGACGGTTTTATAAATCTCGTTCATGGGCAGTTCTTTAATATCGCGCCCGAACATAATATGCGCCGAACTGATAAAGCGCGTTTTGAGGGCGTCCTTGAGTCTTTCGTACTCCTTACTGTGTGCGGTTCTATTTGCATCCTTTGCCAAGTGTACTCCTCCTTTTACTGCGAGATTATTTGTATTTCTGTATGCCATTTTATCAAACAGCGAAAAACTTGGCAATATTTATCGAATCAAAACCACAGAAACGGCGAATTTTTACGCTAAGGCAAGTCCCTCAGGTAAAAATCCGCCGCCGATTTCTCATCGATTAAAATTCAATGACTTAGATCCTTGCTTTTTTCGTAACAATGTAAGGATAATTTTCCGCGCCTTTGAGCCAGCGATTTTTGGTAATGATAACCTCTTTATCGCAGATGACATTTTCGACGCGAGCACCCTCTTGCACGTCGCAACGTTGCATGAGGATAGAATCTTTAACAACTGCGCCATTGCCGACGATAACGCCGCGGAAGATTATGCTGTTTTCAACCGTGCCGCGAATTTCGCAACCATTAGCGATAAGCGAATTTTTAACGTTGGCAGTCTCTTTATACTGAACGGGAACTTCGTCTTTAACTTTTGTAAAGATTGGGCGTTCGTTGTTCATAAAGAGTTCTTCCCAAACTTCGGGCTTGAGGCAATCGCGGTTCGCAGCATAATATTCCATAGTGGAATTGATATGTGCGACGTAGCCATCATGTTTGTACGCGCTGATTTTGAATTCATGCGCATGACGAATCAACGCATCAAGCAGGAAGTCTTGCCCACCGCGTTCATAAGAAGATTTAACGATATAAGCGAACGTCGGGACGGGCATGAGATACGCGCCCATAACGTCTTTTTGTCCGGCTTTAATCGCGGGAACTTCTGCGAGGTCGGTGACAATGCCATTGGTGCTGGTTTCGATAACGACGCTCTTACCTGCGCGGTCAACTTGCGCTTTGGAATAAACCATTGTAATATCTGCGCCGCTGTCTTTATGGAATTGGAGAACTTTTTCAAAGTCAATGTTGTAAATGTAGCTTGCGTTGGTGAGAAGGACATATTGTCTGCCGCTGAGTTCAGCGAAGTCGAGGTTGGCATAAATATCTTTAAGGTCGCCCTTGCGCGAATCATTGTCGGGGAGCGCGGCGGGCAAATAGGTCAAGCCGTCACGACGACGAGCCAAATCCCAATCCTTACCGGAGCGGATATGGTCGAGCACTGCGCGGGAAAAATCGGGCAAAAGAAGTCCGACGATGCTCATGCCGGAATTAACCATGTTGGAAATAGCGAAGTCAACGAGACGATAACGCCCCGCGAACGGCAGAGCTTCAACTGCGCGAGTCGCTGCCAATTCTCTTATTAAACTGTTGCCTTCCTGAAGATTTATAATCCCCACTACTTGTTTCAATTCAAAGCACCTCCGATGGTAGCTGTTAGCATTTTTCTAAGCACTAACCACTAATCACTTATCCGGCGTTGACGACGGCACCTTCGGGAACGACGAAAATTTCGCCCTCTTTGCCTTCGACTCTTGCGCCCGCTCTGATAACGGCGTCTTGAGCGATAATCGCATATTTAACGACTGCGCCTTCTTCGATAATCGCCGACGGGAGAACAACCGAGCTGCTAACGCTTGCGCCTTTGCCGACGCGCACGCCTTGGAAGATAACGGACTTGTCAACGTCGCCCTCAATCTTCGCGCCTTCGTTAATCATGGACTGCTTAACAGAAGCATAAGGTCCTACGAAATGCGGCGGGAGTGACGGGTTGGACGAATAAACTTTTTGGTCGCCTTTAAGGTCGAAGGGCGGCTGATCCTGCAGAAGATCCATATTTGCCTGCCAGAGACTTTCAATCGTTCCGACATCTTTCCAATATCCGTCAAATGCATAGGAGAACATGCGCGCGCCGTCAGCCAGCATTTTCGGAATTAAGTCGTTGCCGAAGTCATGCGTAGAATCTTCTTTAACGCCATCTTCTTCGAGGTACTTTTTAAGGAAGGGTTTCGAGAAAATATAAATGCCCATCGAGGCGAGGTTGGATTTGGGTTCTTTGGGTTTTTCCTGGAATTCGGTAATGCGTCCGGTTTCCTTATCGGTAACCATGATACCAAAGCGCGGAGCCTCTTCCCAAGAAACTTCAAATACGCCGATTGTAACGTCAGCATTATTCATCTTGTGAGCCTTGAGCATCCACGAATAATCCATAGTGTAGATATGGTCACCGGAGAGAATCAGGACGTAATCGGGGTCGGCGAGGTCGATGAAATTGAGGTTCTGATAAATCGCATCTGCCGTGCCGCGATACCAATCCGCGCCCTTTTCGCGAGCATAAGGAGGAAGAATAAAAACGCCGCCGCCCGTGCGGTCAAGATCCCACGAGCTACCACTGCCCAGATAGTTATGAAGTTCGAGCGGCTTATATTGGGTAAGCACGCCAACTTTTTCAATGCCCGAATTTGCACAGTTAGAGAGCGGGAAGTCGATAATGCGATACTTTCCGCCGAACGGTACTGCCGGCTTCGCAACGGTTTTCGTCAAGGCCTTGAGGCGGCTACCCTGCCCGCCGGCCAATATCATTGCCAAGCACTCTGTCTTTCTCATAGAATAATCCCCCCTGAACGAAATACAATGCCTCCAATACTTCCGAAGCAACGCTTCATTAATTAGGCATTTCTACGCGCTTTAGGTTTTTCCTGCCCAAAATTTCAGAAAAATTTTTACGCATAAAAAATCCCCTGCGCAAAACTACGCAAGGGAAAAATTTTTTACATCGCCTGGATAAAGGAATAAGATACAGCGGGGCTAGGCGGCGAATTTAAATAGTTCCAACCTTTTACAAAGTCTTTGTTTTCGACGAATCCTTCCTTAGTCAGTAAATCGAACGGGAAGTTTTCATTAAATAATTTTGTCGTCATGATAAAGAAGACGCATTTACCTTGAGTAATTTTCATCGCGCCTATAAGTCTGTGAATGGATTCTTTGTTTTCGGCAGGGATAATTGTTTCGCCGTCGTGTATCGAAAAAATTTTCTTCATGGAATCAACTTTTGCGGGTTCCACGAAAAAAGCGTGAGTTTTACCCGACATAATCGCGGAAAGTTTTAATGCCGAATTCTTCAAATCGCTACGAATTTGCAGAAAAGCCTTGTACAATCTGCCCATTGAATCCTCATCGAACCACGGCGTCCGAATAAAATAGCTCATCCACAACCGATTAAAGGGTCAGATAAGTCCATAGTCAATGAATTTCATAAACCTATGTAATGATAAATTTTTTTAGTCGGAGAGTAAACCACTAATCGCGGCGTCAATGTTCGACGTAACCACTCCCTGCGTCGACTGCGCCAAAGATTATCTCGAAAAGCGCGGTTATGAAGTGCTCGTTTTTAACGCAACCGGAACCGGCGGCAAGACTATGGACGCTCTCATCAACGCGGGATTTTTTGCGTGCATGCGACCTTATAACGACCGAATGGGCTGACCAAGTTGTCGGCGGGTGAGGCTTGTTACCAAGTAGCTATCGCTAAAAAATTCCGCAAATTGTTTCTGTCGGAACGTATGATATGGTCAACTTCGGTTTTATTAATACCGTGCCTAAAAAATTTTCCACACGCAACCTTTACAAGCACAATCCTACCGTTAACACTTATGCTCACCACCGTCGCGAAAATAAACAACTTGCAAAAAATGCCTCTACAAGCTGAAATGTTAATAGCTGAATTAATCAAAGCTTGTGAGGCGTCTTTCTTGTACTGCGCTTGAATTTTAATAACTTGCTCACTTCTTAAGCGCGGCGGCAATCGGTTCTGCGCCTCGAATCATCAAATGCGATGGATCGAGGTTCATGCCAATTATCTTGCCCAAATCGAAGTCGACGACTTTAACGAGTTTGTTAAGGTTACGGACATTGTAAAAAAGTCGTCAAAAGAATTCTTCAATCAGCGATTTTCTCAACGTCTTTGTCTTTGCAGAATTGCGCGTATATTCTTTCCAACATTTGAGCAGCGACTTCCCATTGATATTTAACCGCTTCGACCATGTAATCAATTCCGTTGAACTCTAATCCAGAGATTGTAGAGGTAATACAGTTGGGAGTAATATCGCCGGCTTTAGTTTCAGGCAATCCAGACATCGTGACGATGATAAAATGAGTTTGAAAGAAAAGCTTATGTCAAATTCTTTTTACTATAAAGAATTAATAGAGGCTAATTGGAACAGCATTTACCACAAGGAATGTCAATGCTGCAGGCTCGAATAGCAAAGTACACGTTCTACTAAACGAGAGAATGAAAGTCTTAAAAATTATATTGAACTGCGGGCAAGTTCACGACAGCGACGCGGCTATCGCTCTTGTCAAAGATATAAAGCTTAGATTCAGAACTATACAAAAAACGCAACAAAAGTCGAGAGGTTTTTTCAGCGTGAATTACCGTCACGCTGCCATGCGCTACGACAAATGGGCTCTTTGCTTTGAGAGAGACATGACGACAAAAAAATTTTTTTCAAGCCACAGATATTTGACGACGTGGAAAAAATAAAGAACGAGTCGCCCGATTCGTTGGGGATAAATTGGAATTGATAAGCGAGCTTGATAAAGATGAAATCATTCGCAAAAAAATTTGGAAGTTACAGTTATTCTTTGGAATCCATACTAGATTGAAAAATAGATAACACGTCTTTTACTTCGGCGGGAATTTTTCCTAGAAAATAATCCTCCAGCAAATTCCAAATATGCGCGTTGTCAAAATTATTTTCGTAAATATAAGTGAGCATAGCGACCGAAATTTTATGACGCTCGGCGACGGATTCAAGAATTTTATTTCTATAGCGACTCTGCTCGTCGATTATTTTTTTCAAGTTACGAATCTGGTTGATATGAATATAAATTTGGCTGTTCGCGCCGCCCGTCATTTTGAATTTCAAAACGCCTAATGCTTCCAAAATTCCTAACACGGTATTAATTTCTTTAGCATGTGTTGTCGTGGCATCGGCAATGTAAAATTTCCCATTCTTAGTCTTGTCGAAAATTTCATTAAAAATTTTCTCAACCCATGCGAAATAAAATCTCATAGCCGCATTGAAAAGATAACAGATGTTTCCATTTGGATAAGTTTTTGGAGCGAAGATAGAATGTCCCTTGCGGTTGAAAATTTTTCTGTAAGAATTCATCGACGCGATTAAAATCTCGCAAATATTACGCGCCTTGAACTCGGAAATATTCATCGACGCAACCAAATTGTCAATGGAAAAATATTTCGTCTCGGCAATCGATTTATTTGCCGCCGCTTTAAATCTCCCGAACAGATTTTTAAAAATGGTGCGGAAATCCTCTTCAAACTCTATCTCGACGCACAGCGCACTTTGAAGGGGATATTTTTTATTGAAAAGCAAATCCTCATTCTTGGAATAAATCAAGTACTTAAACTGCGGGAAAGACTTATCGCGAAAATCTTTCTCCCAAATCATTTGAAGATTGACGCGGCAAATATTCAGGTTCGGCTCAATTTCCTTTAAACAACTTCCAAAGTCAGCCAGCAAATTTTTCTGTACGGAAGGATTTATCACGAAGAATCCGACTGAAAAAAGCGGTATTGGACGAACCGTTAGCGGCGAAAAGCCCAATCGCACTTCAAAGTCTTTTTGGATAATCAACAGCGCGGTTTTAACTTTGTTAATGCTTATCGATTCATCAGCATATCGGTCGAAAATGTAAGTAAAATTTTCCGCGTCGAGCAGAAGATTATTCTTTCGCTTGAAGTTCCACAGCTCATAAATTTTTTTCACAACTGCAATCAGCTGATATTTTTTTATCGCCGAAAGACCATGTAGACGCTTGATATATTTAAAATCTTTTTTGTCGTAGTGGTAAAGAGCCTCGCCGCACAAATCATTTCGACGAGCCGCTCGCCCAATTTCTTGAACATAATCGCAAACATTGCCGGTCGGCGCAAAATGCATAACGATTTCAATATCGTTAATGTCAATGCCCATGCCAAAAGCCTTCGTTGACAACATAACCAATTTGTCGCCACGAAAAAATTTCTCGTAGTTCTCGCGCTTATCGTCCCTGTTCATTTTCCCATGATAAGTCGCAACAGCATCTAAATTATTTTTGTTCTGCAGAATAATTTTAGCGGTCTCAATAAGTTGCACTTCAGGAAAATAAATCAGCGTCTTCTTGCGGAAAATTTTTACGCGTTTGATAGCGTTCTCTATGTCGGAAAATTTCTCCAGTTCAAATTCGGCACGTTTTCACCCTTATCGAAAGGCGTCTTGTCAATTTTAATTTCAATGTCGCCGCGCTTAACGTAACCCAGATAAGTTATCGGCTCGCGCAGGTGCAAAGCAGCTATCGTCTCGTTATACATGTCCTCGACGCCTCGATAAATCGCCGTCGCCGTGAACGTCGCGATTATAAACGAATGTCCCTTGCGATTGCTTTGAATCTTGCGCAACTTTTTTATATGGTCGCCAAGATACCAATAGTCAGGGCGAAATTGTTTGCCCCACGTCGTGACTATATGCGCCTCATCAATGACAACTAAACCTATTGTCCTATCGCCGATAAGTTGTTCAACGTCGCTGCGACTCAAAAGGGTTTCGGGCGAAATGTAGAGAATATCGCACGCGCCAGACGTAATCTTTTCTACAATTTGCTCCTTAAGAATCGGCGAAATGTCAGAGTTAATTGTCTCGGCTTGTCGATAATTTTTGAGTGTGAGATTTTTAACTTGGTCGTTCATTAGCCCGATAAGCGGAGAAATTACAATCGTCAGCAAATTATATTTTTCGGCAAGGTAAATGGCGGGAATTTGGAAAATAACGGACTTTCCCGCGCCAGTCGGAGCCGTGACGAAAATATCTTGAATGTTATCGCCTGCCATGCAATTTTCTACCTGCTGAACAATGTCGAAGATAATTTGTTCCTGTGAAACGTCGCGAATAATTTTTTCGCCAGCGTCAATGCTTGGCAGGTCGTAAACTTTAAAAGTTCTGAAGGTATCGTAGCCCCAATGCCGCTTTAAAATTTCCGTGAAGTCGTCTCTATGTTCAAAACCGAATTTAAATTTTTCGGGGCGCACGCAGAAAATTTGAATTTGTGCGGCAAGCAATTTTAAATGGGCGTGAAATTTTTCCTTATCGCCGATATAGTTATAAGTCCGAACAAAAATTTTATCCGGCAACGTGTAAATAATCGCTCTGATAAACGCAACAAAATCCGCTTCCTCTTGCAAGTCGAAAAATTTTGGCGCGTCACTAAGATTAATTTCGGCAAGTTATTCGTCAGCGTCAAAAAGATTTAAAACTTTTACTTTCGGTTCACTCAAAATCTGTTCGTCATTGTAAACGCCCAGCAAAAAATTTCCATTATCCTTCAGTCCGATAAAAAGTTCCGTAAGTTTGGTGGCGTTGCCTAAAATTTCTTCTTCCGACTCGTCGATAATATTTTCCGGTTCTGTGAAGTGTTCAAGTAAAATTTTCTTGGTTACGTCATCAAATTTCGTTTCAATAGGGAATTGCTCCATATAAAGATTATTTTTCAGAACATAAACGGCATCATATTGCATAAAAATAACGGCGTTAAGCAAAAGAAATTCCTCATGCGTCAAAAATTTCCGTCCGCTGTTCGTAAGCGCGATAAAATAATTCAACGGATTATCTGCCGCCGCCGACAAGTTCTCTGGAAAATTTTCTTCGCCGACGAATTCAAGCGGCACGCCCTTTAACACAAATATATTTTTATCTTGCGGAATCTTTTCGAGTTGTCCGCGTAAGCTCTTCAAAATTATCTCCTTCAAAAAAAATTCCCCCTCAATCTAGAAAATCTTTAAGATTTTTCGAGCGGGCGGGGGGACGAAGTTTGCGCAACGCTTTAGCCTCAATCTGACGAATTCTTTCGCGAGTGACATTAAAAATTTTGCCAACTTCCTCAAGCGTCCGTTCTCTGCCGTCTTCTAGTCCATAGCGCAATTTCAAAACATCTTTTTCACGTGGCGTTAAGCTATTCAAAACATCTTCGAGTTGTTCTTTCAAAATCATAACCGATACAGCTTCGGCGGGGGCGGACGTATTGTTATCTTCTATAAAATCGAGCAAAAGCGAATTGCCTTCCGCTTCGTCGACAGGTAAATCGTTCCGCCGCCTTCAACATGCCGATTATACCTTCTTGAACCAAATCTTCAAATGTCAGTTTTGAACTAAAAAACTTTTCATACCTTGCGGCAAATTTCTCGACAAGTCCGCGATTTTTTACGCAAAGGTCTTGACGTGCCTGTTCATCGCCGCTTTGAATAAGCCCGATTAAAATTTTATTCGATATTTTAATTTCTCGCGCTTCTCTTGAAATTAGCGTTGTAACCTCATCAGGAATTATTTCTTCAGATGAAAAAATTATTTCGTCAACTAGCTCAATTTTCAAATCGTCTTGAATCGCGTAGGCAATGGGATATTGTTCTTTACGCGGTAGGAAACCAAAAATTTTATCAAAGGTATAGTAAGTCAATTTGTTATCGACAACGTAAGGAATAATTTCTTTCCTAATTGCCTCAACATCAACAAAATTTTTCTGCGATATTTCCTCAACAAGCGAAATTTTAAAATCATCTTGAATGACATCGGCAATATCGGATTGTTCATCTTGCTGGAGCGAGCCAAAAATTTTATCGAAGTCGTCCCAAGTCATCTCATTACCAACAATGCAAAGGCGAATCTCCTTTAAAATTTGCTTTGAATCCATAAAATACCTTCTTAAAAATTTTTCTTTAAACAAAAGAAATTTCCTGCAAAATATTGCTATCGTTGCGACATTACTTGTAATTTTGGAGATATTCGTATAAGCAATTTTAACAAAATCAGCAATGATACATTTAACATCAGTAACTTTTAATCCTGTGACATATGATAGCTTAACGCACTCAAGCCGATTGATAAATCCTCGTTGACGAGCGGAATTTCCGACGGCACATTGAGTTTTACCGGCGCGAAATTCCAAATGCCCTTGACACCCGCCTTAATCAATTTATCTGCTACTTCTTGAGCTTCAGTCGCGGGAACGGTGATAACGCCAATGTCTACCGCCCGTTTAGCAATAATTTTTTTCATAGCGGAAACGGCGTTGACTTTGATTCCGTTGACCTCAGAGCCGATTATTTTCTTGTCCTTGTCAAAGAGAGCCACGACCGAAAAACCAAGCGACGCGAAGTTAACATAATTAGCGAGTGCACCGCCCAAATGCCCAACGCCGACAATCGCCAGCCGCCACTTGTTGTGCAAGCCTAAAATGTTGCTGATTTTATTTTTAAGCTCGTGCACGTCGTAGCCAATGCCTTTTCTGCCGAATTGCCCGAACGTCGCTAAGTCTTTGCGGATTTGTTCAGGCGTAATGTCAAGTCGTTTACCCAACTCGTCCGAAGAGATTATACTTGTCTTTTCTTCCTCGACCAACTGCAATGTCCTAAAATACAATGGCAATCGGTCAATCGTCGCTTGTGAAATTATTTTCTTCAAATGTGCCGCCTCCCTTTGTTTGAGTTAGTGTCTTCTTCCGGCATTAAATGTATTGCCGCCCCCAACGCTCCGAGCATCCACATTAGCATTGCGCTTGGAATATTAAAAAGTAAATGATCCGTCAAGCCGTTCAATGCCATAGACAGGAACGCTAGCCCGATTCCGAATTTGAATCCGTCGAGGAATTTTTTATCGTCAATATTTGTAATTTCGTCCCATTCGACTAACGGCTTGTCAATCTCTTTTGGTGCGTCGTCAAGCTTAATAATTTTTGCGGAAATATTTTCGCCGCCAACAGAAATATTTTCTACGGAAGCAATTTTTTCGTCCTCTGCAGAACGCTTGCTCCACTTCATATCCTCATGGTGCACAACGTCACTGCGACGGATTTTTTTTATACGCGGCGATTTTTTTTTGCCGAACAAGTCCAGAAATCTATTCGAGAAATCGGCGAGCTTTTCATTTACCATATTAGAAAGTTCTTGCAGAAACGAACTTGACGAAATAATTTTATCAAGGTGTCTGCTCAACCAATTTTCAACGCTGTTTTCGCTTGCGCCCAAAGAAATAAGCATTGTCCCGAAAAAATACCAGAAAAACGCCAACGCCCCGACAATCCCAATTTCCGCCGCTATGTTTAGATAAATGTTGTGCGCGTGGTAAATGATAATGTCTAAGTCGGCGACGTAATAATTGTATTGCGGATAAACGAATTGATAAGCACCCCAGCCAATGCCCGCAAACGGGTGGTCGCTAATCATAGCAATGGTACTAACCCAAATGCCGACGCGCACGCCCTCTGACGAATCGCCCATATTGAACGCCGATAAAATTCGGTTTACAAAAGTCGTGTCGCTGTAGGCAATAATCCCCGTGACTACCGCAAAGAAAACTAAAACGCGCCAATCTTTTAACACGCCATAAACCGCAAAGACAACTACTATTGCAATGAACGCGCCCCGCGAATACGTCATTACCAAACACGCGGTGAGCAAGACTATCGCGCTGATTAAAATTACTTTGTGCGAACGTTGTTCAGCTTGTGATAATAATCCTAATGCCAAGCAAATAAAAATGTCCAGATAACCTGCAAGTACGTTGGGATTTTCCAGCGTCGAGAAAATGCGTTTCTTCAATTCGGGGAAGGCGTCGGGGTCTGTCCACTTTACGTCAGCCGCGTCCACGCCGAAGACAAATTGGAAAAATCCCCACAGCACGACTAATACTGCCGACGCACCGAGAGCTTGAGCAACTTTTTTGACCTGCGCGGGCGTGCGAATTGATTGCCCGACGATTAGATAAGTTAGGGCGTAAACTCCGACGAGTGATAAATAATTATGGATTAACCCAAAACTAAATACTGACGACAGAAAAACACTTGCCGCGCCAATTAGCAAAAAAATTGTAACAGGCACGTCGAAGGGCAAACTTCGCATTTTGTATTTAGTGTCGATTCTCATGCGCAAAAAGGCAGTTATCACGCCGAACATAACCGCCGCCGCCGCAATCGTGGGAGAAAGCGCGAGGAAAAACGCTTCTGTCAAAATGGCGTAGAGCGTCCATGTTTCCAAATTTTTAATTCGCCTTCGTCTAGCAAAAACGCTTATCCTGTCCACTTTCTCGCCTCTTTTCTTAAGCAATAAAAAATTTTCTGACTGCGCCAATTAGATACAACGAACCCGCGATAATTTTAACATCGCCGCCGGAATTTTTAAGCTTTTCGACTGCCGCAAAATTATCTTCGACTGCAATGCAATTAACGCCGCGTTTGCGTAAAATTTCGCATAAAGTTTCAGGTTCGGCGGTGCGTTCTGAGGGAACTTTTGTGACAATAACAAAATCATCTGCGCGGAATAAAATTTTAATCATCTCGTCGAAATTTTTATCCTTGAGTACGCCGAATAGCCAAATTCTTTTGCCGCGTGGAAAATTTTTATCTAAACTTTTGCGAAGAGCCGCCGCCCCGTGAGGATTGTGCGCCCCGTCAATTACAACGTTACCAATAACTTCAAAGCGTCCAGCCCATTTTACATTAGCTAAACCTATTTCAATCGCCGCTTTATCAAGTCCTAAAACTTCTGCCGCCTTAATCGCAATCGCCGCGTTAAATTTCTGATATTCGCCGCGCAGGTTTAGCTTATAGCTGTTAGCTGTCAGCTGTTGGCTGTTAACTTCGTAAAGTGTAGAATTTTTTTCTTTGGCAACGGCGCGAATAATTTTAAGCTGTTCGCCGGTCACGCCTGTAATTGTCGGGACGTTTGCTCTGATAATGCCCGCCTTGTTTCGTGCGATACCATTCAAGTCGCCCAAAATATTTTCGTGGTCAAGCGCGACGGTCGTTATAATGCAAAGTTCAGGCGTGATAATATTCGTTGAATCAAAAGTTCCACCCAATCCGACTTCGACAACTGCCACATCAACCCTTTGAATTTTAAAGTACAGGAAAGCGGCAAGCGTCAAAGTTTCAAAGTGAGTAGCGTCGACGTTGCTATCTTTCACGCGGAAAATCATATCGGTAAAGTCGTCTTCGGGAATATTTTCTCCGTTGATTTGAATTCGTTCGCAATAACTTTCCAAATGCGGCGACGTAAATAATCCGACTTTCAAGCCTTGAGCCTTAAGCATTTCGGCGAGCATGGCGCACACTGAACCTTTACCATTGGTGCCCGTCACGTGAATTGTACGATAAAAATTTTGCGGATTTCCGAGCGTGGCGGCAAGTTTCTTTGTGCGTTCCAGGCCTTCTTTTATTCCGAACTGGCAAAGTTGCTCCAAATATTTCAGCGCGTCTTTATAAGTCTTCAAGTTGTTTAATCCTCTGTTCAAGCGACGAAATTTTTTCTTCAGCGGCGGCAAGTTTATCGCGTTCCGATTGAACGACTTCTGCCGGTGCCTTGCTTAAAAAGCGTTCGTTTTGGAGCTTGCCTGTAGTCGACGCCGCGCCCTTGCGAATTTTTTCCAATTCCTTAGTCAAGCGTGCAATTTCTTTTTCCGTGTCGATTAATCCTTCAAGCGGCAAATAAATTTCCACGCCATCAATCACACCGCTCATCGCGTGCAAAGGTTTTTCTTCGGCAAAAGTTATCGGCTCCGCGAACGTCAACGCGGCTACATAGTTAATGCCCTCTTGCAAAATTTCTTTGTGCCGTGCGCTTTTAACTTTCAAGACGACTGCCGCTTTTTTGCGCGAATCAATTCCCAGCTCCGATTTCAAGTTGCGGATTGTTCTAACAACGTTCAAAATTACGTTCGCGAATTCGTCCACGTTGTGTTCGTCGGTTAGTAAATCTTTTAATTCGTCGCGTGTAGGATACGGTGCGAGCATGATTGAGCCTTGCGCGTTCGGAAGTTTCTGCCTAATAATTTCCGTCAAGAACGGCATAAACGGATGCAATAATCTAAGCGTACACTCCAAAACTTTTTCCAGCACGAACAGAGCCGTTGCCTTAGCTTTTGCGTCCGAACCGTAAAGCCGCGCTTTTGTCAGCTCAATGTAATAGTCGCAGAACTCAGACCAAATAAAATCGTCAAGGAGCCGCGCCGCCTCGCCCAATTCAAACCGCTCAATATTTTTCGTGACACCCTCAATCGTTTTTGCCAACTCACTTATAATCCACATGTCAGCGAGCTCTAAATCAGCCCGCGCAGGTTTAAATTTCGCGTCGAAGTCTTCCAAGTTCATCAGCAAAAATCTTGAGGCATTCCAAATTTTATTTGCAAAGTTCCGCGCAGATTCAACTTTCGACCAATAAAATCTTAAATCGTTGCCGGGCGTGTTGCCTGTCACCAACATAAACCGCAAAGAATCCGCGCCGTATTTATCAATCACTTCAACCGGGTCAATGCCGTTGCCGAGTGATTTTGTCATTTTGCGTCCTTGCTCGTCGCGAACTAAGCCGTGAATAAATACATGCTTAAACGGAACCTCGCCGCGAAATTTTAGCCCCATCATAACCATACGAACAACCCAGAAGAAAATTATATCGTAGCCCGTAACCAAGACGCTCGTCGGATAAAATTTTTTAAGTTCGGGCGTTTCTTCCGGATAACCTAACGTAGAGAACGGCCACAACGCACTTGAAAACCACGTGTCTAAAACGTCTTCTTCGCGGTGCAAATTTTTTCCGTGACAATGCGGGCACTCTTCAATATCCGTCTCTGAAACTGTCATTTCGCCGCAATCGTCGCAATACCACGCCGGAATTTGATGACCCCACCAAAGTTGCCGACTTATACACCAGTCGCGAATATTTTCAAGCCAGCTAATGTAAATTTTTGTAAAGCGTTCGGGAACAAATTTTAATTCGCCCGACTTAACAGCCTCAATCGCGGGCTTTGCGAGTGTTTCCATTTTAACGAACCATTGCTTACTTATCAATGGCTCAACAGTCGTGTGACAGCGCGAGCAATGTCCGACGGCGTGTTCGTAAGGCTCAACCTTAACTAAAAATCCGCCCGCTTCCAAGTCTTTAACAATCACTTCGCGGCATTTATAGCGGTCAAGCCCCGAATATTTTCCAACGTCATCAGTCATTGTGCCATCGTTGTTTATAACTTTGACTTGCTCCAGATTGTGGCGAAGTCCCATTTCAAAATCGTTGGGGTCGTGAGCAGGTGTAACTTTAACTGCGCCTGTGCCAAATTCTTTATCAACGTAAGAATCAGCAAACAACGGAATTTCCCGATTAACCAGCGGCAGAATTAAAGTTTTGCCGACAAGATTTTTATAGCGTTCGTCGTCGGGGTGAACTGCAACGCCCGTATCACCTAACATAGTTTCGGGGCGCGTCGTCGCAACTTCCACGTAGCCTGAACCGTCTTTGAACGGATAGCGCAAATGCCACAAATGCCCTTGCTCTGTCTCGTGCTCAACTTCAATGTCGCTTAAGGCGGTGTTGCACTTCGGGCACCAGTTGGTAATGCGACGCCCGCGATAAATTAAGCCCTCGTTGTACAGCTGAACGAAAACTTTTCTGACAGCCGCCGAGCAACCCGCGTCCATTGTAAAGCGTTCGCGATCCCAATCACAGCTTGAACCGAGCGTACGAAGTTGATAGCTGATTCGGTTGCCAAATTTTTCTTTCCACTGCCAAACGCGCTCCAAAAATTTTTCGCGTCCAAGTTCGTAGCGATTAGTGCCCTCGCCGCGCAGTTGCTCTTCAACCTTAGCTTGAGTGGCAATGCCCGCGTGGTCGGTGCCAGGCATCCAAAGCGTATTGTCGCCCTTCATGCGGTGGTAGCGAATCAAAATGTCCTGTAAAGTTTCGTCAAGGGCGTGCCCCATGTGCAGTTGTCCCGTCACGTTCGGCGGCGGAATCACTATGCAATACGGCTCGCCTGCCGCCTCTGCTGTCGTATGGAAATTTTTATCTCGTTCCCATGCCGCGTAAATTTCTTTCTCAAATTTTTGCGGCTCGTAAGTCTTCGATATATTACTCAAAGTTTGCTCCTCCCAAATGTGAAATTAATTGCAATAATAAACTGCCGCCGCCTGAAAGTCAATTAGGTTTAAAATTGCTAAAAAACTTCTGCGTTTCTATTAACAATCTAATAAGCAACCATAAAAATATATTTGATTGACATTTCCATTGCAAGGGGCTACAATCACGCTTGTACTTTGTATACAAACAAAATTTTCTGTTAAAAAAGGGGTGGTTGTATGTTTTGGGCTGAATTAGCGGTTGTGCTGGCAATGTTAATTATCGGCGCACGCTACGGCGGAATTTTTCTCGGTATGTCGAGTGGTTTTGCTATTGCAATTTTAGTTTTCGGATTCGGACTCGCGCCGGGTAATCCCGCAATCGATGTTATTATGATTATTATGACGGTCGTTGTTATCGCGGCGACTTTGCAGGCGTCGGGTGGCATGGATTATCTTATTCAGATTGCCGTTAAGCTTTTGCGCAAAAATCCAAATCGTATCAGCTATTATGCTCCAATTATCAGCTGGGTTTTTACGTTCATGTGCGGCACGGGAAATATTTCGTTCGGTATCTTGCCGGTTATCGCTGAAGTTGCTCGCGAGGCTGGTGTTCGTCCTGAACGACCAATTTCAATGTCGGTTATCGCCTCTCAACAAGCTATAACTGCCTGTCCGATTTCTGCGGCGACTGTTGCACTCGTCGGACTTTTATCTCCGCAAGGCGTCACGCTCATTGATATTTTAATCGTCTGTATTCCGTCAACGCTTATAGGTGTAATTGCGGGTTCGTTATGGGCGGCTCGTATGGGTAAAGAACTCTCCGAAGATCAAGAATATCTTGCTAGAGTTGCACGTGGCGAGGCTGCTCCGGTTAACGAAAAGGCGCAAATCGCAGAGGCTAAAGAATTTTCCGCTTCAACTAAACGCGCCGTCTGGATTTATCTTTTGGCAACTGTTATCGTCGTTATCTTCGGTATTTTCCCTGAATTGCGCCCTTCTGCTGAACTCGGCGGGAAAATGGTTTCCTTTTCTATGACAATGTGCATTGAAATGGTTATGATGGCTATGGCGGGCGTTATGATTATCGCTTGCGGCGTCAAAGTCAATTCGATTATCGAACAGTCTGTTTTCCGCAATGGCTTAATGGGCGTCTACTGCATTTTCGGCTTGACGTGGGCTGGTGACACTTTAACGCGCAATAATATCGACTTTATCAAATCGGGCGCGGCTGATATGATTTCCGCTTATCCGTGGGTCTTCGCGATAATTTTATTCTTGCTTTCTGCCGTTATCTTAAGTCAGGCGGGAACTATTGGTGCGTTGGCTCCGCTCGGAATTACTTTGGGAATTACGCCGCCCGCTATGATTGGTATGTTCCCTGCGGTTAACGGCTACTTCCTCGTTCCGATTTACGCAACTGTTCTTGCCGGTATCGCTTTCGACCGCACAGGCACGACGCAAATTGGTAAATTCGTTTTCAATCACAGTTTCCAAATTCCAGGCTTGATTACGTGTATCGTTAGCGTTGCAGTCGGCATGGCTTTAGCAAATGTTATAATTTAATCAAGGTATTAAAAAAAATTTATATAGAAGGTGCTAACATGAGAAAGGAACACGATTTTTTGGGAGAAATTGAAGTTCCGGACGAGGCGTATTATGGCGTCCAAACTATGCGGGCGATTGAGAATTTTACAATCACCGGTCGCAGGCTCGACGAAGATTTTATTAAGTCTCTCGCGAAAGTTAAGAAGGCGGCGGCTCAAGCCAACATGGAAACCGGTCGTCTCGATAGGAAAATCGGTAATGCGCTCGTTCAGGCGGCGGAAGAAATTATCGACGGCGAATTCATCGACCAGTTCCCCGTTGACCCGATTCAAGGCGGCGCGGGCACTTCAATCAACATGAACATGAACGAAGTCCTCTGCAATCGCGCTCTGGAGATTATCGGCGAGGCTAAAGGTCGCTACGATATAATTTCGCCGAATAATCATGCGAATATGGCGCAATCGACTAACGACAGCTTGCCGACCGCTATTAAAGTTTGCTTGACTTACAAAAGCCACAACGTAACCTCCGCGCTCGACTATCTTGCAACCGCCCTTGAGCAAAAAGCCGAAGAGTACAAAGATATTCTCAAAATGGGACGCACGCACTTGCAAGACGCCGTTCCGATTACGCTTGGTCAAGAAATGGGATCTTATGCCTCCGCCGTTCGTCGCAGTATTCGCCGTATTGAGTGGGCTATCGATAGTATTCGCTTGATTAACATGGGCGGAACCGCAGTTGGTACCGGTTTGAATGCCGAACCGAAATATATCAAGATTGTCGCCCGTAAATTGCGCGAAATTACCGGCGAAAATTTTGAGACTTCTACAAATATTATCGACGCGACGAATAACACGGACGGTTTTGTTGACGTGTCCAGCGCGTTGAAAAATACTGCTCTCGTGCTAATTAAAATGGCGAATGACTTCCGCTTAATGGCGTCGGGACCTCGTTGCGGTCTTAATGAAATTTTCTTGCCGAAACGGCAACCTGGCTCGTCGATTATGCCCGGCAAAGTCAATCCCGTTATCGCCGAAGTCATGGATCAAGCGTGCTATCAAGTCATCGGCAACGACTTAGCCGTTACTTTGGGCGTCGAGAACGGGCAATTTGAATTAAACGTTATGGAACCGATTATGGCGTACAATCTTTGCTCCTCGATGAATTATCTTGCCAATGCATCGCGCACGTTCGTTGATAAATTGTTGACGGGCTTGGAACCGAACCGCGAACAGTGCCAAAAATGGCTTGATAGCTCTGTTGGCGTCGTAACTGCGTTGTTGCCGCATTTGGGCTATGAACAATGCTCAATGCTCGCCAAAGAAGCTTATGCAACCCGCCGCCCGATTCGCGAAATTATTTTGGAAAAAGGCATTTTGACTGATGAACAGCTTAAAGTTTATATGTCTCCCGAAAAGATGACGCACCCCGGCATAACTAACTAAAAATTTTACGCCACATAAAAAATTTACCCGCAGACGATTTTTATCTGCGGGATTTTTTATTACAAAGTTATAATTGTTCTCACGGGCACGTTGGAAAATTTACGCCGCAAAAATGCTCATAGTCAGATTTTCATGTCGTGCTTACTTTATTAGCCACAAACTCTAATTCTTTTATGTCAACGGCAATGCCTGCTATCGTCAAGAAAACTTTATCAGCGTGCGCGGCTAACATTTGATTGGCAAGTCCAGCTAAATCTCGGAAACGTCGCGCCAAATTATTTTCAGGAACAATGCCAAAGCCAACTTCGTTAGTTACAAAAATTGTCTTAGCATTGGAGTTCAAAGCGGCGTTAATAAGTTTTTGAATCAGCCCGCGCAGATTGTCGTACAAAAATTTTTCATCGTCAAGTTCAGCCGCGCAGAGGAAATTGCTAACGTAAATTGTGACGCAATCAAAGAGAATAGCGTTAAAATTTTTCCCTGCTTCCAAAATTTTTTCTTCCGCCGCAAATGGTGCCTCAAATGTTCGCCAATTATCGCCGCGCCGCGATTGGTGAAGTTTAACGCGAAAATTCATCTCGTCATCAAAAATTTGCGCGGTGGCAATGTAAGCCGCCCGTCCGTCGCCGATTTTTAATGCGAGCTTTTCGGCGAATGAACTTTTTCCGCTACGTGCCCCGCCCGTCACCAAAATTATTTTACCCAAAATTTCAACCTCCGAAAAAAAGATTTATTCTACCTCCACCGCAATAATCCCTACTTAGCCGCCGAAAAAATTTGACTAAAAATAAGCCGTGCAGTATAATCAGCGCGTAAAAATGGAGGACGTGACATGAAATCAAACGTTGAAAATTCTTTCGAGAGTGAAATTGCCGACGAGTACGCTAAATATGAATCGCTCACCGACGAGGAACTCATTGTCGAGATAAAGGAAAAAAATAACGCTTCCGCGCTTGATTATCTGATTCATCGTTACAGGAGTTTTGTCCGAGCTAAAGCGCGTTCTTATTTTTTAATCGGCGCAGACAGGGAAGATATTATCCAAGAGGGCATGATTGGATTTTATAAGGCAGTGCGCGATTTCAAAAGCGATAAGCTGTCGAGTTTCCATGCCTTCGCAGAATTGTGCGTCACGCGCCAAATTATTACGGCGATAAAAACTGCTACGCGCCAAAAACATATTCCGCTGAACTCCTACATTTCGCTAAACAAGCCGATTTACGACGAGGACAGCGACCGAACACTTTTAGACGTGATTAGCGGCGTTAAAGTTGCCGACCCTGAAGAACTGATTATTAGCCGCGAAGAATTCCTTGCTATTGAAAAGAAAATGTCCGAAATTCTTAGCGAGCTGGAATGGCAAGTACTCATGGCTTATCTTGACGGAAAATCTTATCAAGAAATTGCGTCGAGCCTTGACCGTCATGTTAAATCAATCGATAACGCATTGCAACGAGTGAAACGCAAACTTGAACGCTACGTTGCCAGTCGTGGCGAGGCTATCGACATCGGCACAGTCTATCGCGGGCTGTCGACACTTGACCGCCATATGAAATCTACGCATACTTAGACGTCCGCTGAGGGCGTCTTTTTCAATTAAGAATTAGGAGTGGGTAATTAGGAATGAAGAATAAAAAGCTTAATCGCGAAAAAATTTTAAGTTGTGGCTTTGAAGTCGACGGGGAAAATTTTATTCGACACCAAAGATTTTTAAATGACTTCACGCTGACAATTATAATCGACAAGAGCAGCTCTGTCACTACAAAAATTGTCGACGCTGACGGCGAGCCTTACACATTGCATTTGGTCGAGGGCGCAAGCGGCGAATTTGTCGGCACCGTCAAGGCGGAATATGAGCGCGTTTTGAATGAAATTGCCGCGCAATGTTTTGACGACGAAATCTTTAAGTCCACGCAGACGTTGAAACTTATCGAATATATTCGCGAAAAATTTTCTGATGAGCCGGAGTTCCTCTGGGAAAAATATCCTAACTTTGCAATCTTCCGCCGCAAGGACAACCGCAAATGGTACGCTTTGATTGCAAATATCCCGAAAAAATATTTGAAACTCGGCGGCGCGGAAGAGATTGAAATTTTAAATCTGCGCGTTGAGCCTGAAGAGTTGGATAAAATTTTCGACGGAGAAACATATTTTCGCGGCTGGCACATGAATAAAAAATCATGGCTAACAATCCGATTGGACGGAACTTTGACGTTTGAAGAAATTTCTGCGCGGCTGGAAAAAAGTTATCAACTTGCCGCAAAAAAATAACTGTGCTATATTCTGCGCGAGGTGATAGAAATGAAATTAATCGTGACAGTTGTCGGCAAGGATAGAGTCGGGATAATCGCCGCCGTAACTAAAATTCTTGCCGATAACAACGTCAACATTCTAAGCATTAATCAAAATATTTTGGACGGCTTTTTTAATATGATACTGTTCGCTGAGGCGTCGGAAAGTAAAATTCGGCTCGTTGATTTGCAACAAAAACTTCGCGAACAGGGCGAGGCTATTGGCGTCGAAATTAAAACTCAACACCAAGATATTTTCGACGTAATGCACAAGATTTGAGGTGTCGATTTTGATAACGATTGAAGACATACTCGAAACAAACCGTATGATAACCGTCAACAAACTCGACGTGCGAACTATAACTATGGGCATTTCTTTAAGAGATTGCGCTCATCCAAATTTGCGCGACTTCTGCCGCAATGTTTACGATAAAATCACTCGTTCCGCAGAATTTTTAGTTAAGACGGGCGAGGAGATTGAAGCTGAATATGGAGTTCCGATTATCAACAAAAGAATTTCCGTTACGCCGATTGCGATTGTCGCTGAAAGTTGCAAGGCGGAAAGTTATGTGCCCGTCGCTGAAACTCTTGACCGCGCCGCCAAAGAGGTTGGCGTTAATTTTATTGGCGGCTTCAGCGCATTAGTTGAAAAAGGTTATACGCCTGGTGACAGGATTTTAATTGAATCAATTCCGCAAGCTTTAGCCTCGACTGATTTAGTTTGTAGCTCAATTAATTTGGCGTCGACTAAGGCGGGCATAAATATGGATTGCGTTCGCGAAATGGGTGAAGTTATCAAACGGACGGCGGAACTTACACGCGACAAGCAAGCTATCGGTTGTGCAAAGTTAGTTATCTTCGCCAATGCGCCTGGAGATAATCCGTTTATGGCGGGGGCGTTTCACGGCGTCAGCGAACCCGATAAAGTTATCAACGTCGGAGTAAGTGGACCCGGCGTCGTCAAGCATGCGTTGGAAGATTTAAAGGGCGCGAACTTTACGGAGATTGCCGAAACGATTAAAAAGACGGCATTTAAAATTACTCGCGTCGGTCAACTCGTAGCTCAAGAGGCGTCGCGTAGATTAGGCGTGCCGTTCGGAATAATTGACTTGTCATTGGCTCCTACACCTGCCGTCGGCGATTCGGTTGCTCGTATTTTAGAGGAAATGGGACTTGAAGCTTGCGGTGCACCAGGTACGACTGCCGCGCTGGCTTTGTTAAATGACGCGGTTAAAAAGGGCGGGCTTATGGCAAGTTCACACGTCGGCGGCTTGAGTGGCGCATTTATTCCCGTCAGCGAAGATGAAGGCATGATTGCGGCGGTTAAGCAAGACTCGTTGTCGATTGAAAAGTTGGAGGCTATGACTTGCGTTTGTAGCGTCGGGCTGGATATGATTGCGGTTGCTGGTGACGTTAGCGCGGCGACTTTGAGCGGGATTATTGCGGACGAGGCGGCTATTGGCGTCGTCAACAATAAAACAACCGCCGTTAGATTAATTCCCGTGCCTGGTGCTAAGGTCGGCGATGTCGTCGAATATGGCGGTTTGCTCGGCTACTGTCCGATTGTTCCCGTTAAAAATCAATGGAGCTCGGAGGCGTTTATTGCTCGCGGCGGCAGAATTCCCGCGCCTGTTAGGAGCTTGACGAATTAAAATGGACATTGCAATTAGAAAAATGCAACGCGGCGACAACGTTAAAAATATTGATTGGCGCGGCGCGTCCATTGGATGCAACGTCACGTTGCCTCGTGGCGGCAGAATTCCCGCACCGGTGAGGAGTTTAACGAATTGACATGGACGACAAAATTAAACTTGAGGAATTAAAAGTTTTAGAGGAAACGTATCGCGGCGCAATTCCTCAACTTAAATTTGATTCGGTGTTTGAATTGTTGGTTGCCGTAATTTTATCCGCGCAGTGTACTGATAAGAGAGTCAATCAAGTCACGCAAGTTTTATTTCCGATTGCGAACACGCCCGAAAAAATTTTGCAACTTGGACAATCGAAATTAGAGGAAATTATCAAGCCGTGCGGATTAGCGCGTTCAAAGGCTAAACATATCGTCGAGACTTCAAAACTTTTACTAGAGAATTATGGCGGCGAAGTTCCTGCAGATTTTGATGAGCTGATTAAATTGCCTGGCGTCGGTAGAAAAACTGCAAACGTTGTGACGAGTGTCGCCTTTAAAAATCCCGCGATTGCCGTCGACACGCATGTTTTTCGCTTAGCTAATCGAATGAAACTTGCCGAAGGTAAAACGCCGCTTGAGGTTGAATTAGGCTTGCAGAAAATTATTCCGCGTGAAAAATGGTCGGACGCTCATCACTGGCTAATTTGGCATGGGCGCGAAATTTGTAAAGCTCGTAATCCGAAATGCGACCTCTGCCCGCTGTCGAAAATTTGTCCGTCAACGAGTTGTTAAGAAAAAAATTTCACCCTCCGATAAAATTTGTAAGGGAGGGTGATTTTTTATGGAAATTCATCTGGACAATTTTTATATTGGCGGCGTGATTACGCTTATGGAAGATTTGGAACGGCGCGTCGAAAATTTCCACAAGCAGAAGACTTACGACGAAATTTTATCTGAGGCACGGGAAGGTCTGAAAAAAATTTCGCCGCAGGAAATGACGCTTGACGAATACAAATCCTACATTGAAGGGCAACTCCAAAATATTCCGCGCAATTTTACTCGTTATCGCGACGACGTGACGATTGTAATTTCCGACGCGGGCTTTCAAGCTATGCAGAATGATTCGGAGTATGAAACTTGGGTTTTGGACAGCGTGCGCGAAGAGTTGAGTTTTCCGGATTATCTCTGCGGTTATCCCGGTACTTACGGTCGCCACGAAGTGATTCAATTCGGCGCAACTAAGGAAGAGTATCGCGGGCAGTCGTTAGCTATTCACAAAAACGATTCGCGCCACGTTGAAGAGGAAACTTATTGGGAACGTCGACTTAAACGTTTAAAGGCGCGGCTCAAGGCGGAGCAAGAACTTTTTGAGCACGAACAACTTTTGCAAAAGATTAACGACGAGTCCGCGCAGGTTGAATCAATTCAGAAGGCTAAGGAAGGATTAACAGATCCGTTTGCGCCACAAAAACCGATTATCGGCGTGCCCGCAAGTTATCTGCTTAGCATGTTGAATTAATCAGCCGAAATAATTTTCACGCCCAATTTTTCAGCCGCCGCAATGAGGTTGTCGGAAAGTTTAGCTTCGGTGATAATGCCGTCAACTTTATCTAGCGGAGCAAAACTATAGGTGCTTTCGACTCCGATTTTCCGCGATTCGGCAATTATATAAGAAGTTTTACTTAGTTCAATCATTCGCGCCTTGTGGATGCCAGCGGCGGTATCACGTGAGGTCAGCGAATTTTTTTTGATGTCAACACCGAACGAACCAATAAAAGAAATATCCGGTCGAAAGTTTGAAAGGAACGTCATGTTGAGCACGTCAGAAAAACCGTCGCGGCTCTGATTAATTTGTCCACCTGCGAAAAACAAAGTTATCTTCGGATTGCGAGCGAGCATAACAAGCACGTCAACCATATTTGTAAGGATTTTATAATTAGTTTCGGTTTTCTCCAAAATCTGCGCGATAGCAATACTAATCGTGGAAATGTCCAAGAAAATTAAATCCTGCGGTTTGATAAGTTTAACTGCGGCGGCGGCAATTTTCCTCTTTGCCTCCACATCGGAGATCCTGCGCCGTTGTGCCTCTGTCATTTGAAGTTTTTCTTCTATCGACACTGCGCCACCATAGGTTCGTTTTAATTTACCGTCCATTTCTAGCGAGCTTAAATCTTTGCGTATTGAGTCTTCTGTCACACCAAAAATTTCTGCCAATTCTTTTACTAAAACTTTGCCGTCTTGTTTGAGCATTTCTAAAATTTTAGCTTGTCTCTCTTCTAAAAACATTTTTCATACTTCCTCTAATTACTTTTTATAAGCTACGTTTTTATTTGTCTTTACCTGTTTTTTTCATAATAACATAAGCAAGCGATTTTGACAATAACCGATGAGCGAGAGGTTAAACAATGGTAATTATAATAGACTACAAAAATTTTACAACGCTAACTGTAATATAGCTTATTACAAAGCTAAATTAAAAGTTGATTAAAAATTTATCCTACGCTTATGGACAAGCAAAAAAATTTCGATTAAAATAGCGGCGAGAAAATTTTTTCAGCAACCTTTCATAAGGAGGAATATTTAATGAAGAATAAAATAACGGTTAACAAGCTCAACGAGAAACTTCACTTTTACTTAATCTCTAATGGGAAGCGGTACTATTTATTCACTCAAGATTTTTCAAAAGGCGTATATCAATTTTTCAAAGGCGGACGTTCTGAATCGGAACTGCATAAATACAATCTTTGGCGAAAAAATCCTCGCTTAGATAAAACGATTGAAAAGTTGCCGATGTATATGCGTTACGTTTTGAAAGAGGATAATGCCGCGTGAAAATGATCAATGACAAAAAAATTTGCTCCTGTCGAAGTCGGCGGGAGCTTTTACTTTGTTTTCAGAATTTTATTAAGGTTTAAGTGTCGTAGGTTTTATCTTTATTAAAATACGTAAAAATATTTTTACCAAGGCTGAGGTGTCATGGGAGTGACGACGCCAAATTTATAACCCCAATCGCGCAGGAAGTGAATTATTTCGGGCAGAGCTTTAACAGTCTCGACTTTATCGCTGTTGGAGTGCATGAGGATAATCACGGAGCGCGGCGGGTTATCGCCTAAATATTTTAAGACATTGTTGACTTGTTGAGAAGCGTTTGGCTTGGATGGCGTAGCGTCTTCAGTTAAGGCGTTCCAATCGTGCTCAACGTAGCCGCAACTGTCAATCATTGACCAATAATCGCCGTTAAACATGCCAACACCGCCCGGCGCACGAATTATAAATGGGCGTACGCCGATAACATTTTTAATAGCATTGTCGGTTTGAATAATCTGCTCCATGAAACCCCACGGGCTAGCATAAAGTTGGTCGTAGCGATGATTGTAGCTGTGATTGCCGATTGCGTGACCTTCGTTAAAAATGCGCTTTAAAACTTCGGGATAAGCTTCAACCATGTTGCCGCACACGTAGAAAGTTGCCTTGACGTTTTCGGCTTTGAGAATATCCAAAATCTGCGGCGTAACTTTATCGTCGGGACCGTCGTCAAAAGTCAGATAAACAACCGACTCTGCCTCGTAAGGCTCCAGATACGGCAAAGTAAACGGCAAACCTTTTTCCTGCCGCTCCCACATAATGTATTTATCGTAAACTGGTTTGGTTGGATCGTTGAGTTGAAGATTAGATAAATCGTCGTTAGCCAAAATATAATCTTTATCGGGTTGAGCTTGCGGCGCAGGTTCTTGCGGCTCGTTTGTAGGATTATTAGCGTCTTGTGGAGTTGCAACTTCCGTAGGAATTTGATTTACGTCGCCTGACTTTTGCTCTTGAGTGCAACCGATAAGGTTCGCCGTCAACAAAATTAACAGCACAGTATAAAAAATTTTTTTCATGAGTTGCTCCTTACAAAATAATTTTTTTTACTATAAACCAACTTAGAGTTAGAATCAAGAAAAATTTTTTTGCGATTAAAAGGGTTGAGGGCAAAAAGCGGGAAATAACCTACGCGAGGTGATTTTTATGGTTGATAAGAATTTGTTCATGTATGATTTGGCAATTACGGCGATTTTCAAGAACGAGGCACCTTACCTTAAAGAGTGATTGGATTATCATTTGCTCGCCGGCGTCGAACATTTTTATCTTTACAACAACGAAAGCTCCGACAATTACAAAGAAGTCCTTGCACCTTACGTCGAAAAAAATTTAGTGACGCTTACTGAATTTCCAGGCAAGATGATGCAAATGCCTGCCTATGACGACGCGATTGATAAATACCGTTTCAATTGTCGATACATGGCGTTCATTGATATTGATGAATTTGTTTACCCTAAGAAGTTGACCGGAGGGGGGGATTATCAAAGTTGTCGACGAAATTTTGTTAAATATTCCTCACGCGGTGGGTTTAGGGATAAATTGGCAAATTTTTGGCTCGAACGGACAAGATAAAGCAGACTACTCACGCGGCGTATTGGAAGGATTTACTCGTCGTGCAAAGAGTAATTACGGAAGCGGTATTGGCGTATACAATGTAAACGGAGATGATACGATGATTGACAAAAAGAACATCCTGCATAACTCGCAGAACATTTACTACCGCTCAACGGTTGGTGCGGCAGAAGCTGGCTCGTCTGTGCGGCTCGGTATTACAATCAAAACAGACGCCGTAATTAAGCAAGTCCTCCTGCACACGTGGGAAGAGGGCGCGGGCGAAAAGTGGTCGAATCTCACGACACGCGATGACGAAAAGTCCGAAGAAAAATTTTATTCGCTCGTCTTCAAAATGCCCGATAAGGGCGGCTTGCTCTGGTACTACTTTATAATTGTTACCGGCGGCAAAACTTATTATTACGGCAACAATCCCGAACTTTTGGGCGGCGTCGGTGAACTTTACGATCATTTGCCGCCCGCTTTCCAAATCACCGTCTATCAAAAGGGCGCGAAAACTCCCGATTGGTTTAAACATGCCGTCATGTATCAGATTTTCCCTGACAGATTTTATCGCGACGGCAACGAGATTATCGAAAAGGAAGGCGCAGTTTATCACGCGAGCTGGAGCGATGATCCAGTTTACTTCAAAGACACTGACCGCAACGAAATTGCTGCTTACGACTTTTTTGGCGGCAATCTGCGCGGCGTTGAAAAGAAGCTTGACTACCTCAAAGAGCTGGGAATCACCGCAATTTATTTTAATCCTGTCTTTGAGTCGGAGAGCAATCACCACTACGACACCGGCGACTACCACAAGATTGATCCGATACTCGGCACCAACGAGGACTTTAAACATTTAATCGACGTTGCAAAGTCCAAAGGTATCCGAATTATAATCGACGGCGTGTTCAGTCATACGGGCTCCAATAGTATTTATTTTAATCGCAAGGGCACCTATGACAGCGTTGGCGCGTTTCAATCTAAAGATTCGCCGTATTATGAGTGGTATGACTTCAGAAATTATCCGACGGATTATGACAGCTGGTGGAATTTCCCAACGCTCCCGAATGTCCGTGAAACAACTCCGTCTTATATGGATTTTATAATTCGTGACAAGGACAGTGTTTTAAAGCATTGGACGCGCGAAGGTATCAGCGGTTGGCGACTTGACGTTATCGACGAATTGCCCGCCGAATTCAGTAGATTATTTTTCTCCGAGTTGAAAAAAATTAATCCCGAAGCTGTCATGATTGGCGAAGTTTGGGAGGACGCCTCGAATAAAATTGCTTACGGCGTTCAGCGGCAATATCTTTGCGGCTACGAAATGGATTCGGCGATGAATTATCCGTTGCGGGCGCATATCTTTGATTTTATTTTGGGGCAGATTGACGGCGAACTTTGTATGCGGCGTATGGAAAGCCTCCGCGAAAATTATCCTAAAGAAAATTTCTACGCGATGATGAATTTAATTGCCAGCCATGACATTATGCGCCCCGTCACGATTTTTGGCGAGGCTCCGTATTATGATCAAATGCCGTATTATGAGCAATCACGCTTTAAGCTTGACGAGGCGGCAGAAAAACTCGGCAAGGCGCGTTTAAAAATGGCGGCTTTGTGGCAGATGACTTATCCGGGCGTGCCGTGTATTTATTATGGTGACGAAATCGGCATGCAAGGTTTCAAAGATCCTACGAACCGCAGACCTTATCCTTGGGGAGGCGGCGACCAGGAACTTTTAGCGATGTATAAGAGATTTATCGCCATGCGCAACAAGAATTTAGTTTTCCAGACGGGCGAACTTTTGCCGTTACCGTCGAAAGGCGATATTGTTGCTTATGCCCGCGTGATTCGTAACGGTCATGACGTATTCGGGCACGAGGCGAAAAACGATATTTATTTGGTTGCGTTCAATCGCTCAAAAAATCGCAGCAAGGAAGTTTCCTTCGACGTGAGCGACATTGCTAACGGACTTTTCATTGATGCCTTTGAACCCGACAATCCGAAGAAAAAATATCCTGTCACTCGCGGGCGTGTAACATTTAGAATTGAGCCGCTTGAAGGCGTTTTATTGCATCACGTCCCTCAACAGCAAAATTACGACCGCCGCGCAGGCATTATCCTCCACCCGACGAGCTTACCTTCCAAATACGGAATTGGCGACATGGGCAAAGAGGCATTTGAATTTATCGACTTCCTCAAGGCGGCGGGGCAATCCATTTGGCAAATTCTTCCGCTTAATCCCGTCGGTTATGGTTATTCGCCGTATCAATCACCGTCGGCGTTCGCGGGCAACCCGATGATAATTTCAATCGACGGATTAATTGCAGAGAGCTTGCTTGACGAGGGCGATATAAAAGTTCCGCTCAAGCTCGCAAAAACAAAATTCGTTGACTTCGAGGCTGTCGACAAACTCAAGACAACTGCACTTAAAAAGGCATTTGAAAACTTTAAAAAGAAACTCAAAAAGGACGCTGAACTTAAAAAGAACTTTGAAACATTCTGCGCGGCGCAAAAATATTGGCTGGAAGATTACGCATTGTTCGCGGCGATTAAGCAAAAGAACGGCGGCGCATATTGGGTTGAGTGGGATATTAAAATTAAACAGCGCGATAAAAAAGTTTTGGCGGCCTTGAAGAAAGAACTTGCCGACGAAATTTTATTCACGGAGTTTGAACAGTTTATCTTTGCTGAACAGTGGCAAAAAATTCACGACTACGCTTTGGAGCGCGGGATTCAAATTATGGGCGATATGCCGATATTCGTTTCGGCTGACAGCGCGGACGCTTGGGCTAATCAACAAGAATTCCAGCTTGACGAGGAAGGACACCCCGAAAAAGTCGCTGGAGTTCCGCCCGATTATTTCAGTGCGACGGGACAACTTTGGGGCAATCCGCAATACGATTGGGAAGAAATGAAAGCTACAAAATATAAGTGGTGGAAATTGCGTTTCAAGCGGATTTATGAGTTGGTCGATATTGTTCGCGTTGACCATTTCCGCGCCTTTGAGTCGTATTGGTCGATACCCGGCGACGCGAAGACCGCTATTAACGGCGAATGGCTTAAAGGTCCCGGATTGAATTTCTTTAAAGAGATTCGCAAAGAAATTGGTGACGCGCAAATTGTTGCAGAGGATTTGGGAATTATAACCGACGCCGTTGACACACTCCGCGAAGATTGCGGTTTTCCAGGAATGAAGGTTTTGCATTTCGAGTTGCACTTCAACGAAGATGGGCGTATGGGATTTGTTCCGCCCGAAAACAGCATAACTTACACAGGAACGCACGACAACAATACAACCGTCGGCTGGTTTATGGAAGATGTGGACAACGACACGAAAACGACGATTGCCGCGTTGATTGGTGCTGACGTGCGCCGCCCCGATGACGTTTGCAAAAAGCTGATTGAATTTGCTTATGCGTCGAATTCGCGCTTTGCGATTGTTCCCATGCAGGATATTTTGAAACTTGACAGTCGCAACCGTATGAATACGCCTGGCACCGTCGGAACGAACTGGGGCTGGAGACTTAAGCCCGATTATTTGGCGGAGGCGGAAACCGATAAACTTAAAGCTCTTTGCAATAAATATTTAAGGTGATGTTATGGCAGAAATAGAAAAAACTTTTGTTGTTGAAAAAACTTGCCCCGTTTGCGAAAAAACTTTTCGGGTTGTTAAGACACGTTCGCGGCTCATGGTTTTAAAACGCGACGATGACGCTTGCACGCACTACGAAAATTTTAATCCGTATTACTATACGATTTGGATTTGCGAACATTGCGGTTTTGCGGCTGATGAGACGACATTCACGACGAAAATCCCCGACCGACATTTAACGATTTTGCGCGCCGTTTTGCTTACGAAAAATATTAAAATTCCATTCGTAGAGGAGCGTACACTTGGCGAGGCGTCGACGGCTTTTAGATTGGCGTTGAAGTATTTGGATTTGATTCACGGCAAGGCGTCCAAAAAAGCTAAATATGCGCACCAGTTAGCGTGGATTTATCGCGAGGCGGGCGACAAAACTCAAGAGGACGAATTCCTTACAAAGGCGGCTGCGTTTTATGAGGAAGCTTTAATGCGTGAAAGTTTCCCAATCGGCGAGCTGACTGACAACGCAGTAATTTATCTCGTGGCGGCGATTTACAATCGGCTTGGCGACCGGCAAAAGGCAACGTCTTATTTGTCGAAATTGATAAGTGATCAAGGCGTTCGTGAGCGTGAACCTCGAATTCACGACAAGGCGCGGGATTTGTGGAGCGATATGCGAGCCGCAAGGAAAAAATAGTAGAAAGTGGTTAGTGATTAAGTGATTAGGAAAAATTTATTGCGCGTGGCGACGAGCCTCCTTGTACTGATGATTTTAATCTGCGCGGAGGCTTCCGACTGCGCGGCTAAGAAAAAAGTTGTTCAAGAAAAAATTTTATACATACCGCACGACAGCCGCCCGATTGTCAACAAGCAAACGATTGAGGTTTTAGAAAAGGCGGGAATTCAAATTGTGTCACCGCCCGTAGAACTTTTGGGCGACAGAGAAAATTTGGGCGACCCCGATTTACTTTGGGACTGGCTGAACAAAAACGCTAAAAAAGATTTAACAGCGGCAGTCATATCATCGGACGCGCTACTTTACGGAAGTTTAGTTGGTTCGCGCAAGCATGAATACGATGGCGACGAAATTTTAGCGCGTGCAGATTTATTCGCCGAGTTCCGCAGGAAACATAAAAAATTGCCGCTGTACGTTTTCGGCTCGATAATGCGCACGCCGCGAACAGGTTTAGCCTCTGGTTACGAGGAGCCAGATTATTATCGTTACTACGGCACAAATATTTTCCGCTTAACGGAGCTTATGGACAAGCAGGAATTGGAAGGATTAACGCCGCGTGAAATTAAAGAGTTTAACTTTCTGCAACGTCTAATTCCGACTAAAGCTATAGAAGACTGGATGGGACGTCGCGAAAAAAATTTTGACGCCAATAAAAAATTAATCGACTACGCCCGCAACAAGACGTTTGATTATCTCGTGCTTGGACGCGACGACAACGCGCCCTATTCGCAGACACACAACGAGGGACGTAAACTTTTGCAATACGGGCACGGAATCAACGATTATTTGACGACGGCGGGCATTGACGAGGTTGGACTTGTGCTTTTGGCGCGGGCGGCTAATAAGCGGGCTAACACTTCGCCGAAAATTTTTGTCAAGTATAACTGGGGACGCGGCGCATTGACGGTACCGTCTTATTCCGACGAACCGATTGATGATTCGATTAGGGCGGCGATTTCGGCATCGGGCGCGACATTGACTGACGACGAAAGCCGCGCAGATTTTATCCTCGCCGTGAATACAAATCCCGGCGGAGAAACTTTCGAGGCTAACGAAGACGTTAACGACGACAAGATTCGCAACGGCACGCAATTTTTCGCTGACACCGTTCAAGATTACGTTAACGACAAGAAAAAAGTTATTCTTGCAGATGTCGCCTTTGCTAACGGCTCGGACAACGCGCTAATGGAGCAACTTAGACAGCGCGGGCTTTTGTTCAAACTTACAGCTTATTCAGGTTGGAACACGCCGACGAATTCAAGCGGCTTTGCATTGGGCACGGGAGTTTTATCGACGCGCATGAAAGATAATTCTGTTGACGAATTACTTTTGCGCCGCTATCTTGACGATTGGGCATATCAGGCGAACGTTCGACAAATCGGAGCGGCTCAACTTGATTGGATTGCCGGCGACGGGCGTTACGAGACTTTAGACGATAAACGCGATTCTGCTGCGGAAAATTGCGCGTTGTTGCTTACGAGTTTTGCGCAGAGGAATTTGCCCAAGTTCACGGGCAACGACAATATCCGCGTGTATTTCCCGTGGAACAGAATGTTTGAGGCTGATATTTCGTTCGGAGGGCGTCAACGTGCAAAATAAAGATTTTATAACAATCGCTCTGCCAAAAGGTAAACTTTTCGGGTTGAGCGCGGAGCTACTTAAAAAAGTCAGTTGGACGGCGGAAGGTCTTCACGAAAAATCGCGCAAGCTTATAATCACCAACGAGACGGCGCGGCTGAAATTTATCATAACGAAAACCGCTGACGTTCCAACTTATGTCGAATACGGTGCGGCTGACATTGGCATTATCGGCAAGGACGTTATTTTAGAATCAGGTAAAGACGTTTACGAGCTGTTAGATTTAGGTTTCGGCAAATGTCATTTGATGATGGCGGTGCCTAAAGATAAAAAACGTCCTCGCCTCAAAGATTATGCACACACTCGCGTTGCAACCAAATTTCCTCGCATTGCTGAACAATTTTTTGCCGCGCAGGGAATGCAAATGGAATATATCAAGCTGAACGGTTCGATTGAACTTGCACCAATAATTGGCATGTCGGAAAGTATCGTCGACATTGTAGAGACCGGCACGACGCTCCGCGAAAATAATCTTGAGGAAATCGTTACTATTATGAACGCAACAGCGCGGCTCATTGCCAATCGTGTAAGTTATAAGCTAAAGTTTGAACGAATTAATTCACTTGTCGACGACCTTGCTAAGCAACTCGGAGATTTTAAATAATTTCTTGCAAGCCGTTGATAAATGGTGTAAAATCAAGCAAAGTTTTAAGGATAGTTTTTCAATTCAGGGAAGGTGATTAAAATGGCAGGAATAAATTCTTTGGGCGGAATCAACAATTATGGTTGGCTCTTCGCCTCTAACAATCAGAAGAAAAATTCAATCAATCAGCTGTGGAGTGCTTACGGCAATTTCCAAAACAATGCAACGAGTTCACTGGCGGGTTTGACGGAAGTTAATAGCAATCTTAAATCCGTCCTTGCCAGCTACGACGACGCCAAAAGCGCGTTCCAATCCGAATTCAAAGAGGCAATGAGCGACTTGAGCGCGTCCGCCTCCAAACTCAAGGATTATAACTTTAACGTCGAACAGGAAGGCGCGATAACTACGACTTCTGAAGCTGACAAAGACGGCAATGTTACCACGACGACGACTTACAGCAAAGATTTGCAAGCGGCTCTCGATACCGTCAAAAATTTTGTTGACGACTACAACAGCGCGGTCAAATTCTTCGGCGATAACAGAGAAGTTTCAAAGCGCGTCGAGTTAATGGCGACTACTTTTGGCGACACGAGCTATCGCGCCTCGCTTTACGAATCAGTTGGCTTGACGGTCGGTAGCAACGGTTCCTTGAGCATTAACGAGGCAAAACTTGCCGATACGATTCTCAACAACCCCGACAAAATTTCAAGTATTCTCGGCAAAGATGGACTTGCTGGTAAGGCGGAAAGTCATATCAGCTTTGCGAACAGTCAAGCAGATAGTCTTTTCCCAGCGGCTAAAGAAATGCTCGGCGACCAACTCGATACTGCCGCAGTTTATACTGGCAAAGCTTATCGCAACATGGCGGCTTATAGCAACATGGGCAACTTGATTAATATGATGTTCTAATAAAATTTTTAGCTCGAAATAAAAAGTGCTCGTCGAAAATTGGCGGGCATTTTTTTTGGAGTGAGGCAGATGATTAGAGAGCTTGCAAGAAAATTGGCGGCGTTCCCAGAATTCGTTGACTGCGTGATAGTAGAGGCAGAATTTAAGCACGGAACATTCGAGGCAGGTACGGAGATTTTAAAAACTCATTCGGCAATGGCACTTGTCAAAGTGAGTTCGTCGGACGCTCAACTTTTAGTCAAACTGATTCGCCCGCGCAGGAAGATAACAGCGACGGTCGGCAGTCGGATTCAATCGTTGGGAAAAATTTGGCGAGTATTCACGGCGTCGGAGGTTTTAGATTTTACTTCGGCAGTCGACGACAAAAATAAAATTCATAAACTCAATCCGCCAATCGTACCTGCGCTTTTAATCTTGGAAAATATCTGTGCGGAATTTTCAGCAAATCTAATCAAGCTCAAGTTCAAAAATTTTATCACGGCAGGCGAGCCGCTTTCTTTGCAAGGCGACAAAAATTTTTGGAAAATAAGCAGTGCAGGTGTCAGAAAAGTTTTGATAACAACGGAGTGAAAAATTTTATTCACTTGACACAAAAAAACGGCTCGTCTATAATCGGCATTGTTATTTTATGATAAGGAGGCGAAAGAGCTTGAAACGGACATTTCAACCGAATACGCATTGGCGCAAAAAAACGCACGGCTTTCGCGAACGCATGAAAACTAAGGGCGGGCGGCTTGT
>CAMJRX010000009.1 GCA_946408355.1 uncultured Selenomonadales bacterium | reverse complement strand
GGCATGGCGATTACAAAAAGTATCGTCGAGATGATGAACGGCAAAATCGAAGTCGACAGCGAAAAGGGCAAGGGCACAACCTTTACCGTGACTGTAACTTTGCTAAACTCTGATAAAAATATTTCTGCAAGCGACGACATTGAAATTAAGCCGCAGGAAATGAACGTGCTGATTATCGACGACGACCCGATTGCTTGCGACCACGCTAAATTGGTTCTTGAAAAGAGCGGTATAGCAGCCGAAACTGTATTGTCGGGTAAGGAGGCTATTGAGCGCGTTAAACTGCGCCACGCCCGCCGCGAACCGTATAATTTGATTATCGTTGATTGGAAAATGCCGGAAATGGACGGCGTCGAAGTTACTAAACGAATTCGCGAAATTATCGGCAACGAGACAGCGATTATAATTTTGACGGCTTATAACTGGGACGACGTGATTGAAGAGGCACTTGCTGCCGGTGTCGACAGTTTCATTGCAAAGCCGCTGTTTTCGGGTAGTCTGATTGAGGAATTTAAAAACGCACTTCGCAAGAAAAATTTAAACGTTACCAAAACTAAGCAGAAAGCCGACTTAGCGGGCAGAAAAATTTTGTTAGCGGAAGATATGCCCGTCAACGCGGAAATTATGATGATGGTTTTGCAAATGCGCGAAATCGACGCTGACCTTGCCGAGAACGGAAAAATCGCGCTTGAAAAGTTCCAGAACTCACCCGAAAATTATTACGACGCAATTTTAATGGATATGCGAATGCCGGAAATGGACGGCTTGGAGGCGACGCAACAAATTCGCGCTTTAGATCGTCCCGACGCAAAAAAAATCCCCATTATAGCCCTAACTGCCAACGCCTTTGATGAGGACGTTCAACGCTCTTTGCAGGCAGGGTTAAATGCGCACCTCAGCAAACCTGTTGAGCCTGATGTTTTGTTCGAGACTTTGGAAAATATGATTAAAGATTGACGACGCTCACGACATTGAAACAACAAAAAACTCCCGCAAGAGTCAAGATAAAAAAAGGAGTGGTATGTATGTTAAGCGATGAAGATAAAGACGAATTGAGAAGCCATTTTTATTTCTTTGCTAAGTTTTTTCGTAGTCCAACGCCACCGGGTACACCAAAAATTAGTTGCTTGTACGCATTCGAGATGAGTGATAACACGGTTAAAATCGGCGTGAGTAGCAAACCAGAAAAGCGAGTCAAAGGCATCGAACATACAGTTTATTTAAACGCGTTTCCCAAACTGGTTTCGCACCGCATTCTTTTATTACAAAATTAGAACGTCGTTGCAACTCAACATTTGCTGGGCGTCAGGTTCGTGGTGAATACTTCGACATTACATTCGAAGAAGCATGCGCTGAGCTTGACCGTCACGCTGATGAAATTGCTGATGCTTTAAAAGTTGCCGATGAAAAATTACTTGACCAAATCAATTTTTATTTCAACGAATTCTTGCCTGAATATGAAGCTAAACAAACCTCTGCCTAAAAACGTTAAATCTGTAAATGAACATTTTACAAAAAATAATTTTAGCATAATGTCTGAGGATACTCGCATTTACGTTTTTGAGATAAGTGACAGCTCTGTTCTTATTGTCAAAATCGGGCAAAGCAAAAATATTCGTTCTCGCGTCGCTAAAATTAAACGCGATACCGGCTTGACGGTTAAGAAAATTTATTTTACGCCCTACATGTCTCGCGATAATGCCCGCTTGGTTGAGTGGGCTTGCCAAGAAATGTTTTCTTCGCGGTGTGTGAGGGGCGAATTTTTTTCTGTCGATTTCGCGGAGGCGTGTGCCGTTGTAGATTCTTTTGTAAAGCTCGTTAGCATTCCTGCTATTGTTTCCAATGTTGAACGTAGCGAAAAACTTTTAGCAATCGTGAACGAAATTAAAACGCTCTCCGGAAATAAGACGGAAGAAAGAGCCATTCTTATAAATTCAGCAAAATTAATCGTCGGCAACTAAAACTGCCGGCGATTTTTTTATCGTACATGACAGCGACAAAAACCTCCCGCCCGTTTTGGACGAGAGACTAAATTTATTTGCACAGAAAAATTTTTATATCGATATCATTGCTAGCTATTCGGCTATGTAATATTACTTAAAAAATTATTGGTCTGTGTGTTTTTTAAGGAAGGAGAAAATGTTTCATGAATATTAATAGCACTAAATCAAATGCAAGTATTATCGGAACAAGTGATGACGATTTCATTATGAGTGGCGGTTTTAATGTTACAGTTGATGCTGATGCGGGTAACGATCATATTGGAGTGTTAAACACTGTTAGTGGTTCTGTATTTTTAGGATGGGATGGAGATGACACAATCTACATAAAAATATATGCCCATCCTTCAAGCGGTTCAAATATTTCAATCAACGCTGACAATGATAATGATCAAATTTCAGCTGACTGCTCTAATACAATAATCAATTATGGTTCAGGTGACGATTCAATTAGAAGTTACGGCACAAATGTTACAATTATTGGCGGTGCAGGTAACGATACTTTGAGAATTTTAGTTTTTTCCAGTGGAGACAGCAGAAATGTTTTGCTTTTATACAAAGCAAAACGAATTTGTTCGCTAATGTATGCTTTATCCGCAAGAATTGTTTTACCCTTGAGTCTAACGCCCTTGAGAAGTTCGATAGCCGGTTCTGAGTCGTGAACGTGCCCGCCGGTCAATACCACATTCAAAACTTGCCGCCGCGCTACACTCCTATTGCTTGGTTTTTCAGTGCGTAGCACGCACTCTTATGCACTTTGCAGAAAGTGGAATCAATCTCAAGCAAGATAGCGTCCTTTGCGTCGGCGTTGATAACTTTGAGCAGGCGGTCAAATAAACCGAGAGAGCACCAAAGACGGAATTTGTGGTAAATGCTGTGCCAATTACCGTAACGAGCAGGTAAATCGCGCCAACGCGCTCCGCTTTTGAGTATCCACATGAGGGCGTTGAAGACGATTCGGGGATTAAGCGACGGGCGTCCGACTTTTTTGGGGACTTCAAACACGAATTTTATTCTGTTCTTTTGTTTTTCTTTTACTTGACTTTACCAACAATCCCTAAAGTTAACATTGAAGGTACATTTACAAAATTAATCGAACTCACTGAAGATGATGACGATTATTATAACGATTTAGACGACGTAACAATTAAAGCACTTGAAGGAAAAGATACATTACAAAATAGTAGTAATAATGTTTCAATCTCTGGAGGCAAGAGCGATGATGACATTAACAACGTGGGTAACAGCTCTAATCTCAATGGTGGCGTTGGCAATGATTACATTTACAGTTCGGGCGATTCTGTAACGATAGACAGCGGCATAGGCAATGATACAATTTATGTAGATAATGGAAGCTCCAATGTTTCCATTTCAGGCGGCGCGAACAACGACATAATTACAAGCGTGTTTATAATATAGAGGGTTATAGTTGTGACAGTGGCGTTATGATTGACGGCGGCGATAACGATGATTACATTGAAAACGGAGGCCACTATGACAACATGTATTCGATAGAAAATTACAATCCCGAAATTATAATCAACAGCGGCACGGGTAATGATACCATTCTTAATAAAGGTAGCTGGGATTCTTATTACTATTATGATGATGTCGATAACTATCCGAATATCAACGTTACACTCGACGGCGGCGCAGATAACGATTATATTAAAAACAACAGCTCGAACGTTTCAATCGTCGGCGGCACGGGCAACGATATAATCTATTCTAATGCGGGCGTGAATGATATTTACGGCGGCACAGGTAACGATGAAATTCATGCGGGCGGCAGCAGTGATTTTATTATTTACAAATTCGGCGACGGCAACGACACTGTCAGCGGCAAGGGAATAATCCAAATTTTTGGCGCGAATTACTCCACATTGAAAAGCGGGAACGATTTGATTCTTGCAGTCAGCGACTACTATGGATTGAAATCGGCAACTCAAATGCTCAATGGTACCATAAAGCTAATCGGCGGCGAAAAATATTTTAAAGTTGAGGGCACTTGCAACGGACAAAGAATCCGTCGTTAAAGTTAATTCGTCTGTAAAAGTTATCGACGCCGCCGAACGTAAAACCGCCCGTTGAGATTACTGGCAATGCTAAAGCTAATGTCATAAGAGGCGGAAATAAAAATGATACTATTTACGGCGGCGCGGGTAATGATTCTATACTCGGCAATACTGGCAACGATAAAATTTTCGGCGGCTCAGATAATTACACATTCACGGGTGGTAACGGTAAAGATTTATTCGTATACACAGCGGGCCAAAATATTATTATACAGCAAAAAAAATAATGCCGTCACGTTTAAATTTGATGACGGCTCTATTACCTTGAAAGAATTTACTGCAACCACTTTCCATGTTAACAGCGACGTTTACAAAATTTCTAATGGCAAATTTAAAGCTTATTAACGACGCCCGCGAATAAAGTTACGTTCGATTCAATATCGCGAATCAAAAACAGAAACGGTCTATCAGCAATAAAATAAACTCTGCGCGGCGGCTCAAAGTTTGGTGTGGCAGTTGTTTCAAGCATTGTAATTTCCGTGACGGCGGCGGCTTTGGTGCCCTGTTCGTCAACTTTTATTTTGGCGCGATGTTGAGCATTGCCGATTTTTAATGACGTATCCTTGACGATATTAAAAAATTCTGCGGCGTCCGAAAAAGATTTTTTAATCCCCATTGCCTTAAAATTTTCGACGAGATTATTTTCAATGTCCAGTTCAAATTTCGGCAAGCGAACGACAACTTTACCGCCAAATGTAGAAGATTTACTCAAACTGTTTAAAAAATCTGCGCGGGCGGTGTAGTTATTCCAAAGTTCTGCGACGTTCAAAACTTTATCATCACGCGGCATAATCAAATACATTGCGGCGTTCGCGTTATAAGGTAGCTTAATGGCTTTGAAGTCGTCGTTTTCAAAATATGCAATCTTATCGTCGAAAGCTTCGTTCATCATGTCGACTTCTTTAATTGAGTCGTCAAGATTTTTAAAGTTTTGCGGAGCAGTGTTGCGTGCTTTGAACGGGATAGCCCACGTGCCTTTAAAGTAAACGACGTTAAGCAAGTCGGTTACCGTGTTGGCAGTAGCGATTGATTTATAGTTGGGAATAAAATTTTTAGTCTTCTCGCTAACCCAGCGGGAAATTTTTTGTTTCTCGCCTTCAACGTCACCGCTGAAATTTGCCTCGCGCACGTCCGATTTATAAACGTCATTCACAACACGTTTAAAATTTTTATCAAGCCCGCGCCCGATAATTTTTTTGTCGATAAGTAAGAGATTCGCCTCTGCAAAGTTATCGTAATTCTTCGCGACAAATGCCGAAAAATTTTTATGACCGTCGTTGAGGTTTTCGAGGTTATCAACTTCCAAAGCATTTAAAAGTTCCTTGAGCGTATCACCGGTCGCGCCGTTAGCTAAAATACTTAACACGGCATTAATTCCATAAGGCGAATAGAAAATATTTTCATCGCGATTGAGCGTCGCAAAATATTTCCAACAAAATTCGTCAACACTAGTTGAGAGGTTCCGCGCAGGTTCAATGTTAATAGGTTCTTCCGCCGCGCAACCGACGCCCGATAAGCTTAACATAAAAATCACCGCCAATAAAAATTTTTTCATGACAAACACCTCTCAAAATGTAACAAACTACTGCGGCAAACGTATAACTTATAAGGTTAATTATACTGACGAAAGGTCGATTGGCAATGACGAACGAAAAAAATTTGGGAAAACCTTTAAATGACGACGAACTTGATTTTGTGACGGGCGGCACCGGCGGCGTAGAAGGCCACTTGGGATGACGACGACGGCGCGGAAGATTCTTTGGGCGACGCGGACGATACGCCTGACATTTTTCCCGACGTTGAAAAACCTATCCAAGACCCTAAAGGTATTAAAAGCGACGTGAAGAAAGAGAAAAGAATATTGCCGGTCAAGAAGATAGAAAAAACACCTAAGCCTAAAATTAAGTTCAAATTCAAGCTAACCTGTTTCGCGGCAGGCTCGCTCGTCTCCACGCCCGAAGGTAAAAAGCCGATTGAAACTATTCGCGTTGGCGATGAAGTCATTTCCCTAGACACGGCGGGCAATAAACGTGTGGCAAGGTCGTTGAATTGTTGCCCGAATGCCACGAACGGATTATCGAAGTGATTTTCTCCGACGGTACAAAATGGCTCACGACTGAAACTCAATGGTTCTATTGCGGCGGCGACGATTATGCTTGCATTATGAATTCGGGCGACAAACGCGCTCTGCTTGAGGCGGGTGGTTCGGCGTCCGTCGAAAAAATCACCGTTACCGAACGCGTCGAAAGAGTTTACGACTTTGTTATCGAAGGCTTGAACGTCATGTTTATCAACGGCGTTGCCGCCGAAGGTTACAGCGAAGATTAAACAACAAAAAATTTCCCCCACCAAAATGGGCGGGGGATTTTTTATTAAGGAAACTGATTTTTAAGTTTTATCCTTTGGATGCTTTAAGCTCTTGGAGTTTCGGTCCCATAATGCGCTTGTAAGCCTCGACGCCGGGTTGATTGAATGCGTCGACGTTCAAAAGTTCGCCTTCGTAAGCAACCGACATTGCCAACAGATACATCAGCTCGCCGAGATGATATTCGTTGACTTCGGGCAGCGTGAAGCAAGCGTTGAAACGTTTGTTAGACTTGAGCGCGTCTGCGTTCGACTGGCGGGCAACTTCCAAAGCCTCACCCATAGTTACGCCGGAAATATCCGCAAGTTTCTTTACGTCAGGGAAAACGTTCGGGATAACTAAATCGTTCGCCCATTTGTCAACTTTGATGAACTGAACGACTTTATCCAACGTGCCTTCCTGGTGTTGTTGCGTCTGGGAGTGCATATCCGTCGTACCAACTGCGACCAACGGCGTGCGACCTTCGCAAACTTCCTTGCCTTCTTTGTCGAATTGTTTACCGAGCGACTCTGCCAAAAGTTGAATATACCATTCGGACAGCGACTTAAGATAATCGCCATAGGGCATCATGACTTCGATATTGCGCCCGTATTTTTTGTAAGCGATAACTTTCAGCGCGGCATTGAGCATTGCGGGGTTCTGCCAAATGTCATCATTCTGGCAAGCCTTATCCATATCTTGTGCGCCCTGCAGGAATTGTTCAATGTCCATGCCAATAACAGCCGCCGTAGAAAGTCCGACTTCGCAGAAAACAGTAAAGCGACCGCCGACGCCGTCGGGAACAGCAAAGCATTCCCAGCCGTTATCAACCGCGATTTGTTTAAGGAGGGTTTTCTTCTCCATGTTCGGGTCGGTTACGGCAACGATTTCAACGTCAATGTTATCAACTTTTTTAAGCGCATCGAGGATAACCATAAAGTTGCTCATAGTGTCGAGAGTGCCGCCGCTCTTAGACATGCACATCAACATAACTTTGAACTTGCCGCCGCCATGAGTTTGCTTGTTATTCGCCATAGCTTTCAGGTGGTTGATAATGTCGCCGGTTCTGCGCGGGTCAATGTTCTGTCCACTGAAGTAAACTTTGGGCAAGCCCTTGCGCTGTTCGGGCGTCCACGTGTTCCAGAATTCGCCGCAGAAAATATCGAACAAAACTTTATTGCCCAAGAACGAGCCACCAATACCCAACGAGACAACTGCGTCAATGTTATTGCGAATTTTCTCCGTGAAGTCGTGCAGACGTTTAATTGACGCGGGGGAGTTGAGATTGAGTTTGCCGTTTTCTTCGGTGATATAGGGCAGTTTGGAGAAGTAAACTTTTTCGGGCGCGCCGTCTTTGCTGAGGTGAGCTTTGATAAAGCCCGTTTCGCGCATAACCTTCATAGCCTCGTGAGCGGCTTTGAGCGCGTCTTTGCATTCGTCGAGGTCGGCTTGAGTAACTTTGCCTTCGCCGAAAAGATTATCATAATCGAAACTGAAACCAGATTTCAAAGTAAGAGCCATTTTAAAACCTCCAATAATTTCAATCCGCACACCCTTTACAGAGTGTGACATTTTTAGTTACACAACGGAAGCAACCATATCTTGCGCCTCTGCTTGAATTTGCTTGAGGTTATCTGCACTGGCATTTCAATCCACACACCCCTTACAGAGTGCGACATTTTTAGTTACACAACAGAAGCGACAATGTCTTGCGCCTCTTGTTGAATTTGTTTAAGGTGGTCTGCGTCGACAAAACTTTCCGCGTAGACTTTGCACATATCTTCCGTACCGCTCGGACGTGCCGCGAACCAACCTTTATCAGTGACAACTTTTAAGCCGCCGATTGACGCGCCATTGCCGGGAGCTTTGGTAAATTTGCCAGTAATCTTTGCGCCAGCGAGAGTGTCAGCTTTAAGATTTTCGGGAGCCAATTTGCCGAGAGCGGCTTTTTGGTCGGGAGTGGCAGGCGTATCTTTACGAGCATAGTAAAACGTGCCGAATTTGTCAGTAAGTTCTTTGTGGTGTTCGGAAGGATTCTTGCCGGTCTTCGCGGTAATTTCGACGGCGAGCAAGTCCATAATAATTCCGTCTTTGTCAGTCGTCCAAACGCTTGCATCTTTACACAGGAAAGACGCGCCCGCAGACTCTTCGCCGCCAAAGCCCATTGAGCCATCAAACAAGCCGTCAACGAACCACTTAAAGCCGACAGGAACTTCACAGAGTTTGCGCCCAATGTCAGCCGCAACTTTATCAATCAATGAACTAGAGACTAAAGTTTTGCCAACCATAGCATCTTTGCTCCAGCCGTCGCGGTGCGTAAACAAATATTTAATCGCGACTGCCAAATAATGATTTGGATTCATCAAACCTTGCGGCGTAACAATGCCGTGACGATCGTAGTCGGTGTCGTTGCCAAATGCAATGTCATATTTATCCTTGAGAGCAATTAAGTTAGCCATTGCATAGGGCGAGGAGCAGTCCATACGAACTTTGCCGTCGTGGTCAAGCGGCATGAAACTAAACGTGTAATCAATGTTAGGATTGACGACTTTAATCGGATTTTTAATCTTGTAAACTTCGTTAATCAAATCCCAGTAGAAAATGCCGGAGCCGCCGAGCGGGTCTGCGCCGACGTTCAAGCCGGAATTGATAACGGCGTCCATGTCGATAACGCGGTCAAGTGCCTCGACGTAGGGGCGCATGTAATCCATAAAGTGGACGTTATCCATTTTAATGGCTTTTTCAAACGGGACGCGCTTAACAACTTTGTCGACGCCTTGAGCAATAATTTCGTTGGCGCGATTCTGGATTATCTTAGTAGTTTCCGCGCTTGCAGGGCCGCCGGTCGTCGGATCGTACTTAATGCCGCCGTCAGTCGGGGGATTGTGCGACGGGGTGATAACGATACCGTCAGCTTGTTTAGCTTCTTTGCGCTCGTAGTTGTGCGCGAGGATAATACGCGAGACAACGGGCGTGGGAACGGGTTTAAAATCTTCCTGGAGAATAATGTCGACGCCGTTAGCCGCGAGGACTTCAACGCAGGAACGGAGCGCGGGTTCGGAAAGGGCGTGGGTGTCTGCGCCGATGTAGAGCGGTCCTTGAATCTTTTCAGCCGTACGGTATTCGTAGACGGCTTGCGCGATTGCGAGGATATGTTGTTCGTTGAAACTACGAAGTTTGGAGCTACCTCTGTGCCCACTCGTACCGAACGCGACGCCTTGAGTTTTATTCTCCGGGTCGGGTCTCAGTGTGTAGTAATCGCTGATTAAGGACGGAAGGTTGACAACATTTTTACCCATAAAAAATCCTCCTTTTAATTGAAAAAATTTATCACATGCTCACTTGAGCGACGTTGGCAAAATTACCATGTATGTTTATCAATTTTTCCTATCACAGTAGAGTATGCGCGTTTCGATGTTTCGCCATACTCGCTGACGTATTTTATCTTTACTATTTTCAAGTCAAACTTGGAAGGAACATTTTCATAGACGGGAACAACAACGAAATCGCCAACTTTCAAATCGTGATTTTCACCGATAAAATAATCGTAGCGTTTTCTTGCGCCTTTTCTGAATATTACTGATACGAATCTCTCATTCGGTTGGGAGTTGAAATTACTGCTACTATTAATTTTTTTTATAACTTCAGACCGTGCGTACTCTGAAACTTCGCCGGGGTAACTGATATATTTCACCACTGCCGGCAAGCAAGTTGTCTCTCTAGTTTTTAATCCTACTTCGTCCGCAAGCAAAATTTCATCTTTACTTAATTTCTTATGAATCGGAACCAAGACAACGTCGCCAACTTTCAAATCAGGAACTTTGTTCATGAGATAATGATATTCTCTTGAACATCTCGGAAACAGCACGGAGGCAAATCTCCCTGCCATTGGTAACCTTTCGGATTTGACTCGTGTTGGAATTATTGTAGAAGGAACTTGTGGTGGCGATTTTGTTGGCTTTGAAAGTGGTCGAAAAATATTGACATGTGATTTTCTTGTCTCACGGACAGGCTGAGGAATACGAATGGGTTTTTTTATAATTTTTTTTGAAGGCGGCGCAGAAGGGCTGGGAGCAACGAAATTTTTCTTTTTATTTCTTGACCGCCAAGACATTAACAGAGCAATCGCACATAGGAAGAGAATAAAAATCACCAGCATTACAAATCATCGCTCCTTACGCGCGGATAACGGCAAGCAACTCATCGCGTTTGGTCTCCATTAAAGTTTTGTTGCCGCGTGATTCGACGTTGAGCCGGATATAAGGTTCGGTTTGCGAGCCGCGCAGATTAAATCGCCAATCGTCAAAGTCAATGCTCAAGCCGTCAATGTGATAAACTTTGCCACCCGCGCCGTAGAGTTTTTCAATCTTAGACATAATCTCTTTAACCTTGTCGACGCCGGAAACTTTTGTATTAATTTCGCCGCTGACGGGATATTTAGCAATTCTATCTGCTACAAGTTCAGAGAGCGGCTTATCAGTTTTGCTTAACAATTCCAAGACGAGGAGCCAGGGAATCATTCCGCTATCACAATAATAAAAATCGCGGAAGTAATGATGCGCAGACATTTCGCCGCCGTAAATCGCATTTTCCGCGCGCATCATTTCTTTTATGTAAACATGCCCCGAACGGCTCATAATCGGTTTGCCGCCAAGACTTTCGACAATATCAATCGTATTCCAAATGTCGCGTGAGTCGTAAATAATTTTTTCGCCGCGATTTTTTTTGAGAAAAGCTTCAGCGAGAAGTCCGACAATATAATAGCCCTCGATAAAGCCGCCGTGCTCGTCAAACAAAAAGCAACGGTCAAAATCCCCGTCAAAGGCAATGCCGCAATCCGCGCCGTTTTCCACGACAGCTTTAGAAGTTTCTGCGCGGGCGTCTTGGAGCAAAGGATTTGGAACGCCATTAGGGAAGTAACCGTTGGGGTTGTTGTGAACTTTGACAATATTGAAGGGCAAAAATTTTTCAATCTCGTTGATAACTGGACCTGCCGAACCGTTGCCCGTGTTAATGACAACTTTAAGCGGCTTGAGATTTTTAACGTCAACATAGGAAAGGAGACATTTTATATAATCGGGCTGAATATCAATCCGGCGAACAGTGCCCATAGCTTTTCTGAATGACCAATCGCGAGTTTCGTCCTCGACTGCCGCCTTGATAGCCAACAAGCCAGTTTTCGGCGACATGGGGCGCACACCTTTTCCAACAAATTTCATGCCGTTGTATTCTTTCGGATTGTGCGAAGCGGTAATCATAATTCCGCCGTCGAAGTCGTGAAAGCCCGTCGCGAAGTAAATCATTTCGGTGCCACATTGCCCGATGTCGTAAACGTCGCAACCGCCCTCAGTGAGTCCGCGAGCTAAGGCGTCAAAGAGCGTTGAGCCTGACAGGCGAATATCATGCCCGACGGCAACTTTTTTTGCGCCAAAAAGTTCAGGAAAAACTCTGCCGACGCGATAGGCGAGTTCTTGATTAATACTTTCGGGATACACTCCGCGAATATCATACGAGCCGAAACCGGAGGTGTTAATCGCCATACTCTACACATTCCTTTACTAAGAATTATTTAACTTTATCTTCTATACGCGGCGGATTTTTCCTGTCGAAATGCCAAAAAATTTTTTAAATTTCAGACGTGCCATTTGCGATTGTTGCAAAAACTTAGGTGCTGTGTTATCATGAAAAAAATTCATAATAAAAAATGTTTGCCGGTGAGGTGTTTTTTTTGTCGACAGAAAAATTTTCGAGAATGGCAATTCACGAGGAGATTATTATATGAATTCAGTTAGTAAAGAGGAAAAAAATAAAGGTTCATTTGGTAAAGAAGCAAAAAGTTGGATATTATCAATCGTGTCAGCGGTGGTAGTTGCCTTGCTGATTCGGACTTTTATTGTGGAGTTGTACGTTGTGGACGGTCCGAGCATGCAACCGACATTGCAGGACGGCGAGCGGCTGGTTGTGAACAAATTTATATATCATTGGCGCGACCCGCTCAAAGGCGAAATTGTCATCTTCCGTTATCCCAGAGACCACAGCCGCGATTTTATTAAGCGAGTTATAGCCGTCGGTGGAGACACAATCGAGATTAAAGACGGGCATGTTTACGTTAACGACGCACTTGTCAACGAGGATTACATAGCAGAAAAGACGCGCACGGAATATCCTAAGGCGACGGTGCCGGAAGGAACTTTGTTTGTTTGCGGCGACAATCGGAGAAATTCTTTGGATTCGCGTTTCCCCGACGTAGGCTTTGTACCTTTAGAACTTGTTAAGGGTAAAGCCGCGTTGATTTTCTGGCCGATTGATAATATTGCGTCGTTGCCATGAGCAGTAATTTTTACGCGGCAGTCACGATAATTTTATGGGGAGCAATGCCCGCGCTAACCAAAGATTTATTGAATTCCTTGCCGCCTTTTGAAACATTAGCGATTAGCAGTTTGTTCGCATTTTTATTTTTGTTAGCGTTTAATTGGCGGGCGCGTTCTTTGAAAAATTTATCGGCGGGAAAAATTTTTACGGCGGCTTGGCTCGGTTTCTTGGGATTATTTTTGTATTCGGCATTCTTCTATTACGGATTAAATCGAATGACTTCGCAAGAGGCGTGCATACTCAATTATCTGTGGCCGCTGATGATAGTTTTATTTTCCTGCCCAATACTCGACGAAAAATTCACGCGGCGGAAAATGTTGGCAATCGGCATGTCGTTTATCGGAATAGTGCTTGTTATGTTCGGCGGCGTCGAGGAAAGTTTTTCTTCGGAGAAAATTTGGGGCGCATTGAGTTGCGTAGTAGCGGCGGCGTGTTACGGATTATTTTCGGTGCTGAATAAATTTTGTCGGCTTGAACAAAAATTTGCAATGATGATAATCTGGGCGACGACGGCAATTTTTTCATTCGCGGCTGGCTATATTTTTGAGCAATGGACTTTGCCCAGCGTCGGACAATTTATCGGATTATTGTGGCTTGGCGTTTTAATTGACGCGGTGGCGTATCTGACTTGGGCGTTGGCATTGGAAAAAACATCAAACGTAGCGTGGACGGCTAATCTGGCGTATTTGGTTCCGGTACTTGCGATATTTATTTCGACGCTGGTTTTCGGCGAGGAATTGTCGCTCGCTGTGATACCTGCTCTTGTCTTAATAATCGGAGGAATTTTCATCAACAAATGACGATTGGGGGTCGTGAATTTGTTTGGAAAAAATGTTGTATGTATGGAAGATTTTTCGACGGAGGAAATTCGATTAGTGCTCAACACCGCCCGCAAGATGAAACAAATTATTCGACACGGCGGCGAAAAAAAATTGCCTAATCTGCGCGGCAAATCGATTGTAAATTTATTTTATGAGCCGTCGACGCGGACGAGGACTTCATTTGAGTTGGCTGGAAAATATTTGGGCGCGGACGTTGTCAGCATAAACAGCGGCACAAGTTCTATCGTCAAAGGCGAAAGTCTTCGTGACACGTTGCGCGTAATTGAGGCCATGGGCGTCGACGCGATTGTTATGCGGCACAAAGCGGAGGGCGCGGCTGATTTCGCAACCAAAGTTGTTAAGCCCGTGATAATCAACGCCGGCGACGGAGCACACGCGCACCCCTCGCAAGCACTTTTGGATTTATTTACGATTGAACAGCACAAAGGACGCCTCGCCGGTTTGAAGGTCGCAATTATCGGGGATATTTTACACAGCCGCGTTGCCCGCTCTGATGTCTACGCTATGACAAAAGTCGGAATTGAAGTACACCTCGCCGGACCGAAAACTTTACTGCCGAGATTTTTTGAGTTCGACGGCGTTAAGGTTCACGAGGAAGTTGACGACGCGATAAAAAATGCTGATGTTATAAACGTTTTGCGGATTCAACTGGAACGACAGCAGGCAGGATTATTTCCGTCAACGCGGGAATATGCGCGGGTTTTCGGCATAAACGATGACCGCTTGAGATTAGCAAAAGACGACGTGTTAATCTTGCACCCCGGTCCGCAGAATAAAGGCTTAGAAATTTCGTCAGAAGTCACCTACTGCCCGCGCTCGGCAATTCAAGAACAAGTTCAAAACGGCGTGGCAGTTCGTATGGCGTTACTTGACTTAACATTAAATGGAGGGAATTAATATGAAATTTATACTTGGCAAAGACTGCACGTTGGCTTTCAACAGCAAGTTTGTTAAGACGATTTATATTGAACGCGAAGATGGCGTAGCTGTCAGCGTAATAGCCGAACTCGTTGCGCATTCCGAAAAAGAATCCGTTTACGATTACAACGCTACTTTGGCGACATTCGATAAAGGCGACTTGAACGAAAATTTTTCTGCGGCGCAAGCTTATCTGGCTGAACTCGTCAAAGAACTTAACGGAGGGACGAAATGACTAATCAAACGTGGCAGATTCAGAAGTTGGCGGCAAATATTTCAAAAACGCTTCTTCTGCGCGGCGGACGTGTGATTGACCCTGCCAATAATTTTGACGGCGTTGCAGACGTGTTGATTATCGACGGGAAAATTGCGGCGGTTAAGCCCGATATAAAATTTTCTGCGGATTACGAGTACGCCGCGACGGGAAAAATCGTTACGCCCGGTTTAATTGATATGCACGTTCACTTTCGCGAACCTGGACAAGAGGCTAAGGAAGATTTTTTGAGCGGCTCTAAGGCGGCAGTAGCAGGAGGATTTACGACGGTCGCAACTATGCCGAATACTTCGCCGGTCGTCGACAATGCGGCGTTGGTTCGGTCTATGGTTAAACGCGCTGAAGAAGTCGGGATTATCAACATAAAAATTATCGGCGCAGTAACGAAGAATCAACAAGGGCAGGAGCTTGCCGAAATGCGCGATATGATTGCAGCGGGTGCGGTTGCCTTCAGCGACGATGGGCACTTTGACGACAACGCGAAAATTTTTATGAACGCGCTGGATTATCTGCACGACACCGGCAAGCTTATCATTTGTCACGAAGAGGAAACTTCGCTGGTCAATGGCGGCGTTATGAACGAGGGTAAGCGCAGTGCGATTTTGGGTTTGAAAGGTCGCCCGACGGTCGCTGAAGATATTGCCGTTGCTCGCGACGTTTTGTTAGCGGAATATACGGGCGGTCGCGTTCACATTGCGCATATAAGTTCAGCGCGTGCGGTTGATATTGTTCGCGACGCTAAGAAACGCGGCGTCAAAGTTACGGCAGAAGTTACACCTCAACATTTGACTATGACGGAAGATTTAGTTAATCCCGCTGACGCCTCCACGAAAATTAATCCGCCGCTTAGAACGCAAAAAGATTGCGACGCTTGCTTAGCGGGCTTGCTTGACGGCACGATTGACGCGATTGTTACAGACCACTCACCGCACGCGCCCGAAGAAAAAGACCGCGAATATATTTATGCGCCGAGCGGTTTTCCAGGACTTGAGACTAGTGTTGGCGTTCTGTTCACTGAACTTTATCATAAAAATAAAATCGACTTGAAAACTTTAATCAGCAAAATGACAGCCCAGCCCGCGCAGATTTTCGGCTTAAACGCGGGAACTTTATCCGTTGACGCTCTCGCTGACGTTACGATTATCGACCCCGAATTAGTCTGGACGGTTGACGCGAAAAATTTCTACACTAAAGGAAGTCATTCGCCGTTTATCGGACGCGAGCTTAAAGGGCGTGTCGTCGCTACGATTGTTCACGGCAACTTAATGAAACTCAATCAATGGTAAAAAATTTTTCCCCGATTAAACGTCGGGGATTTTTTTGCAAACGTTGACACCAAAAAATTAAAAAAAAAGCTTGACAAAGGGGGTGCGAGGGGGGGGGGTAATAGGCGGGAAAATATTGTTTTCTTTGGTCTTTAGTTAAGGAGATGGTTTTATGGCAGTAAAGACTAACTACATTGAAGGCGCGAAAGTTTCCGGTACTTCCTCAGCAAACAAAATCACTAATCATGATGCAAACAACGTCTCAATTAACGCAGGAGCGGGCAATGATTCTGTAACTGTTGAAGGCGGGCACAACGTCACTATCAGCGGCGGCACGGGCAACGACTTTGTTAAGCGCGAATGGGGCGTAGGCGCAGCTTACGTCTACACTTCAGGCAACGATACGATTAAAGGTTTCGACGACAACGACGCGACTGCTTTAGTCATCGCCGACGCGTGGACTTCCCAAAGGAGCGACGACTCGACCGTTATAATCAACGTCAGCGGCAAAGGCACGATAACCCTAATCGATTGCCGGGAGGATAACTTAAAAATTGTCTCGTCGCTTAAAGATGTCAAACATTACAACCTCATGTGGAACGACGGTAGCCGAACCTTCACGGGTACGAGCGGCAACGATTACATGTGGAACGAAGGCAACAAAGTCAAAGTGAACGGACTGGCGGGCGACGACTACATCGAAACCAACAACTCGCAAGTCACAATCGACGCCGGCGCGGGCGATGACTTCGTGGGCAGCTGGAAAGGCTCCAACAACTTAATCAAATTGGGCGCAGGCAACGATATCTTTCAAGCCGGCACTGGCAACTACACGGTTGACGGGGGCACGGGCAACGATACCATTCGCACATGGGATGAAACCCCCAACATCAGCGTAAACGGCGGCGACGGTGATGACTACTTCCACAACAACGCTTACGAAGCCACAATCGAAGGCGGCTCAGGCAACGACTTCGTCGGTAACTGGGGCTCCAACGCTCATCACGTCAAGATTGACGCTGGCAACGGCAACGATACTATTCAAAACAACGCCGATAACGTCACAATCAACGGCGACACGGGCGACGACTTAATTGACGGCAACATAGGCTCAAAAGTCAAAATCTTTGGTGGTAAAGGCAAAGATTCTCTTTACAGTTGGTACAGTGGTAAGAAAGTAACGTTAGACGGCGGTGTAGACGATGATTATATTCACAATAACAGTCCGTTTTCTTCAGTCAATGCGGGCGCAGGCAATGACGATATTCGCAATTACGCCGAAAATACTTTTGTCGACGCAGGATCCGGAAATGATTATATCTACATGAATGAGCACATGGATTGGAATGACGAAACACAAATTTGGGATTATGTCAGCTCCCCCGACAACGTGACAATCAACGGCGGCGACGGCGACGATACAATTAACAATAACATTTATGGCTACAGAGCAGGCGAAAACGTTTCAATCAACGGCGACAAAGGCAACGACCTAATTTACAACAGCGGCTTCAACGCCTCAATCATGGGCGGCAAAGGTAACGACACTATCTACAACAATGAGGCGGGTATGGTTTACGTCTATAAGCCCGGCGAAGGCAATGATTTCATTTCGGGTTTCGGAACGCTGGAGACACTCGTTATTGACGGCGCGAAGTTTACTACGCTTAAGAGCGGCTCGGATGTTCTGGTCAACGTCGGCAAAAATACAATCACGCTTCAAGGTGCCGCCTCCCTCGCTAAGGTAAATATCGTCACGTCAATCAAAGGGATTGTTCCCGTTAATGTCATCAGCAACTACGAATCGGACGTCGCAGTTAACGGTATGGTCTCATCAAATTGGATAAGAAATTATGCCGATAAAGTGACAATTAACAGCGGTGCAAGTACCGACGACATCTATAACAATGGCTCTAACGTCGTGATTAAGGGTGGCGGAGGTTACGACCAAATCCGTTCTTATGCCTCCGACGTTTCAATTATCGGCGGTTCAAACGTCGATAAAATTACCTCTGGAAACGGCGACAATGTCACAGTCAACGCGGGCGCGGGCAATGACATTATTGATGCTTATGGGGGAATAAATCTTTTCATTCGCGGAGGCAAAGGCAATGATACCATTAACCTCGGCAGTGCCACTCGCGGTATTTTCACCTACGCCAAAGGCGACGGCAGTGATGTTATTATCTCCAAAGGCGCGATTATCAATCTGATTAACGGTGCGATAATTAACGAGACTATAACAAGCGGCTCGGATACTGTCCTAAAAATCGGCAAAGGGTCAATCACCGTTAAAGACAGCAAACCCGAAGAAATTACTGTCGTCAAAAACAACAAGTATTCGGCTTATTTGGTTAATGTACTTCACAACAAAGCGCAGAGAAAAGTTATCGGCAAATCTTCCGCGACCGCGACCCAAAAGATAAGTAACTACGGTGAAGCAAGTATAATCATCGGCGGCAAGGGCATTGATTCAATTTATAACGAGGCGTCAAATTCTTCTATTAACGCAGGCGCGAGCAACGATTACCTCCACATTGGTGATTATAATATTTCGGGCGTTACGGCTCTGGGCGGAACAGGTAATGATACCATTTACAATAATGGCAAAAATACTTCCATAAATGCGGGCGCGGACAACGATACAATTATCAGCGAGGGCAACAGTGAGAACGTCACGATTGACGGCGGTAAAGGACACGACGTTATCGAAGTACAGGGTATTGATTATCTCGTGCGCGGCGGTACGGGTAATGATACCGTCAATCTCAGTCTTGGGCGCAATAATACCGAATACGTTTTTGAATATGCCAAAGGCGACGGTAATGACATTGTTTCCAAAGGCGCGATTATCAGTCTTATTGACGGCGCAAAGGTAGACAAAAAGACAAAAAGCGGCTCCGATACTGTCCTTAAAATCGGCAACGGCTCTATTACTGTCAAAGACGCCAACCCCTCTGAAGTTGAAGTTGTGACGAACGGCAACTACGAAAAATTTTTCGGTTTCGACGAAGTTTCAAACAACACGCCGGGGCAAGTCGTCAAGATTAAAAATCAAGCTCACAGAAAATCGAAGATACAAAACAACGCCGACAATGCCACGATACAAGGCGGCGATCGGGATGATACTATTGACAGCTGGGGAAAAAATGCTTTAATCAATGCCGGCAACGGCAACAACTACATTTCCAGTTACTCAACCAACGGAACGATTATTGCTGGTTCAGGCGATGATAGCGTTTATACCACAAACAACGACAACGACCGCAATTATATTGAACTCGGTGGCGGTGCCAATTATGTTTATAACAACGGCACCAACACGACAATCAAAAGCAACAGCAAAATAGGCGACACGATTTATACTTGCCCCAACTCCGAAAACAACCTTATAACCTGCGGCGACGCTCCGAACAAAGTTGAAGTCAACGGGCTTAATCCTACAGTAAACGGCGGCAAGAAGGACGACATTATAACTAATAATGTTTATGGAGATCCTATCAAATACAATGAAGAAGTCGTCGCGACAATCGACAAGATAAAGTACCTGCAGAAAATTTTTTACGAAAAGTACAAGGAAGAATTTCTTAAAGCGTGTGACGAAAACGAAGTACTTAAGGATATTCTCGAAAAAGGCTCGGAAAGCGAATACCTTCAAGCTTTTGAAAAGAAAACTCGAAAATATTTGTCCGATCTTGCAACCGCACTCAAAGACGCCTTGAAAAACGGTACATCTTTCGCCGGCAAGATAACTGATATAGCGGCGACTCCCGTAGAGATAATGCAAGATTTAAATGTCTTGTGGAATCTTGGTCATCCGTTTTTAAATAAAGCCGAATACGGCAAAGCCATGAAAGATTACTTTGAGATTCGGGATATGTTTTTGGAAGACATGACCATAGATGATATTCTGGATCACAGTTACATGCCCGACAGCAAAAAGTTTAAGCAAAGCGGCATAGACAGAATAAAAAAAATCATAGGTAGCAATCGTTCCCTTTGGAATAAACTGAAAAAAGCGGACGAGTTAATCAAAGATCTCAAAAAAAATAATAAAGCTCTCGAAAAGACCGCAAAATCGCTGGGAAAAATCGGCATGGGTCTGAATGTTTTCGCTCTCGGACTCGACGTAGTTGACGATTGGGACAACATAAACACAGCATGGAAAACAGCAACAATGACTGAAGGAAATTTTGGGGATAAATGGCTTGAGTTCAATGCTGAATTGGAAGCACTTGCGCCCGATAAATATGAAAATCTTGTTTTGGATATAGCCGGTTTTGTTCCAATTCCCTTTGTCGGTTCCGTTGTAAAAACAGTTTACCTGAAGTCTAAACATTCAGACGCAGATTTTTGGAAAACTTTTGTTAAACAATTTAATCCCTTTGATTTCAGTAAAGGTAATTACATTCCGAAGTCGTTAAACATGCTTATAGAGTCGACGGCAGAACATAGTATCGCCAAACTTATCGGCGGGGCGGGCAACGACAGTATCGTAAATAATGAACGCGAACAAGTTTCAATCAGCGGAGGCGACGGCAACGACACCATTGCCAACTACACTTCAAACAACGTAACAATCATTGGTGGAGCGGGTAATAACGAGCTCGTCAATTTCGTCAGTGACAACGTGGAGATTATCGGCGGCAAAAAGAACGATTTTATTTACAATCTCGGTGATTATGTCAACATAGAAACCGGCAAAGGCAACAACTCTGTCGATAATTTCAACAGCTTTAACGTTTCAATCCGTGCCGAAAACGGCAACGATTATATCGATAATATTGGCTCATTCAATTTGATTGAGATAACCGGCGGAAATAACATGATAAATAGTATGGGCTTGCTGGTATCAATTAATACGGGAGCTGGCAACGATACGGTAGAAAATGTCGGCGATTCGGTTAAAGTTTATTCGGGTGCGGGTGACGATTACATTGTCAATGAAGCCGGCAATTTCGTCACAATCAATACGGCAGACGGCAATGACAGCATTATCAACGACGGAGTTTCTTCCGGCGTTTCGATTGTCGCTGGCAAAGGCGCAGATTATATCGAAAACTTTGGTAAAGCAAACCAGATTGACTGCGGAGCAAGTGACGACGTAATAAATAATCTTGGCGACAGCAATTCAATTACTCTGGGTAGCGGCAATGATTACATGGAAAATTTCGGCACCAAAAATTCGATTTACGGCGGCACTGGCGAAGACATAATTGTTAACTTAGGAGACAATAACTTGATTTCCGGCAATGGGGAAGACGATATTATTTTCAATGAAGGCGCGAACGTCCAGTTTAAATACGCTAAGGGCGACGGCAACGATTATATCTATGGATTCAACGATACCTCAACGCTCTCTATCGGCAACGGCAAAGGCACTTACTCTACGACGATTTCGGACAAAGATATAATCCTCACTGTCGGCAAGAGTAAAGTAACTTTAGATAACGTGGTAGACTTGCCCTCGCTTAACATTAACAAAAAAGACATAATGAGCTTGACGTTGAATAACAATTCAAACGCGACTGTTGCGCTCGAAAAGGTGATTAAAATCGCAGACGCCTCCAAAAGGACTAAGGCTGTTAAAATTATTGGTAATAGTCTTGCCAACACGATTATCGGCGGCAAAGGTAATGACAACTTAAACGGTGGCAAGGGTAATGACAGCTTAAGGGGCGGCAAAGGTAACGATACGCTTTGGGGCGATGCCGGCGCAGATAAATTTTTCTACGCTAAAGGCGATGGCAAGGATATAATCTACGGTTTCGACAACAAGGACACCCTCACGCTTGATAATCTTGAATTCACCGCCTCTTATAACAAGTCAAAAGGCACGATTTCATTAAATGTAGACAGCGGCTCCGTTACGTTTAAAGATTTCACGGCGACAACTTTCCATATTAATGACGATGTTTATAAAATCAGCGGCTCCAATTTTAAAAAACAATAATCTGCTCTAAAAATTTTTCCCCGATTAAGCGTCGGGGATTTTTTTCGTTAAATTTTTTGTCGACGTTAAAAATCATTAATGCTATAATAGGCAGAAGTTTTTCTGAAAGGGGGCTAGGTCTTGCAGAGACAACGAACTTTAAGGAATAAAGTTTCTTGCGTCGGCGTCGGGTTGCATTCGGGCAAAGAGGTTAAACTGGAATTGAAGCCTGCTGACGTTGACAGCGGAGTAATTTTTTTGCGAACGGATTTGCTAAATCACCCAAAAATTCACGCGACCGCCGCTAATGTAACAGCAACTCTAAGAGCGACGACGTTGTCAGAAAATGGCGCAAAAGTTTTCACGATTGAACATTTGATGAGCGCGTTGAACGCTTGCCAAATCGATAATTGCGAAATTGAAATTAGCGCGGAGGAGCCGCCCGTTTTAAATGGCAACTCGATTGACTTTTTTAATATGATTCAAGCGGCGGGAGTCATCGAACAGGACAAGGAGCGCGAAACTATTCGGCTCGAAAAAATTTATCGCGTCGACGGCGAGGAGGGTAAACGATTTGTTATGGCGTTGCCTTACGACGGTTTTCGTGTGAGTTTCGTTTCGGTTAATCCGCACCCGCTGATTGGCATTCAATACGGCGACTTTGAGATAACCAAAGAAATTTATAAAAAAGAAATTGCACCTGCGCGGACGATTGCTTACGAAAAAGAAGTTGACACCTTGCGCGAAATGGGGCTGGGGCTTGGCGGCACGCTTGAAAATGTTATCGTCTACAACGACGCAGGCTGGCTTAATAAACTCAATTATCCCGATGAACTCGTTCGCCATAAAATTTTGGACGTTATCGGAGACATGCGGCTTGCCGGAATTTTTAATTGTCATATCGTGGCGGCGGCGTCGGGTCATGCGCTTAACACTAAACTTGCGAAAAAAATCTACGCAGATTTTGCTAAAAGGAGCGATATAAATGGTATTGGAAATTGAAGACATTATGAAAATTTTGCCGCATCGCCCGCCAATGCTGTTGGTGGACAGAATTTTAGAAATCGACCCGTTCAAGTCGGCAGTCGGCTTAAAAAATATAACAATGAACGAGCCGCAATTCGCCGGACATTTCCCCGGTCACCCGATAATGCCGGGTGTGTTACAGCTTGAGGCAATGGCGCAAGTCGGCGGCGTGGCTATGCTTTATCCCGAAGAACATCGCGGGAAAATTGCACTCTTCGGAGCAATGGACAATATCAAGTTTAAAAAAATGGTCGTGCCTGGCGACACACTTATAACTAAGGCGGAAATCGTTAAAGTGCGCGGGCTGTTTGGTATACTTCACACTGACGGTTATGTTGACGACAAACTTGTTGCCGTTGCCGATTTTACTTTCGCGCTCAAAGGACGAGACGAGCGTTGAAGTTTGCTTTTAGCTAATTGCTAACAGCTAAACAGGAGTGGAGGAAATGATAGAACTGGAAAGCAAAATTCACCCAAGCGCAGTCATCTCAAGTAGCGCGCGAATCGGCGAGAACGTTACAATCGGTCCTTACTGTGTGATTGGCGACGAGGTTGAAATTGGCGACGGATCTGTTATCGGACCGCACGCGGTTATTGATAAGTGGACGACGCTTGGCAAGGATTGCAGAGTTTTTCAATTCGCGTCGGTGGGTGCCGAGCCGCAAGATTTAAAATTTAAGGGCGAGCAAAGTTATACAATTATAGGCGATAGGACGACAATCCGCGAGGGCGCAACGATTCACAGGGCAACCGGCGAAGGTAATGAAACCCGTATCGGTAGCGACTGTTTGTTAATGGCGTATATTCACGTGGCGCACAACTGCACGCTTGGCAATCACGTCATTATGAGCAATTTGGCGAGTTGTTCGGGACATGCCATAGTTGAGGACAGAGTTGTTATCGGCGGCATGGCGGGCGTTCATCAATTCGTTAAAATCGGGCGCAATGCAATGGTCGGAGGTATGAGTAAACTCGTTCAAGATGTCGTGCCGTATACGTTGGTTGACGGGCACCCCGCTAAAGTCGTCGGCTTAAACAATGTCGGAATATCGCGGGCGGGCATTCCGCTTGAAAGTCGGCGGCTCATCAAACAGGCTTATAAAATTTTATATCGGTCGGGCTTGAGCTTGCCGGAGGCGATTGCCGTTATAGAACAGGACGTTGATTCTTGTGAGGAAGTCGAACACTTCTTGCGATTTTTGAGAAATGCGGAGCGCGGTATTTGTCGTGAACGCAGAGATTTTGAAGATAAATAATAGTAGTTAGAAATTTTCGGAGGTCATGCTAATGGAAAAGCTCGGAATATTGGCGGGATCGGGAAAATTACCCGTCGAATGTGCACGCGCCGCTTCTAAGCTCGGCTATGAAGTTTACGCTGTTGGCTTGCTGGCAAACAGCGATACGCAAATCGCGCAGTTCGCTAAGGATTATCAATTTATAAGCGTCGCACAACTTGAGGCGATTTTGAACTATTTAAAATCTAATCAGGTGCAAAAGGTCACGATGATCGGCAAAGTCACGAAGGAACTTTTATTTAACGGCGCAGTCCAACCCGATGCAAGAATGTTGCAGTTGATAATGAGCCTGCCCGACAGAAAAGACGATACGATTATGATAGCGTTCGTGCGTGAACTGGCAAAGGCAGGAATTCAAACGTTCGATCAAACTGCGCTGATTAGAAAACTCATGCCGCGCAGAGGAACAATCACTAAGCGCGAACCAACGGAGCAAGAACGGCAAGATATGGAATTCGGTTTTCGCATTGCTAAGGAACTCGGACGTTTCGACATTGGTCAAACGGTCGTCGTTAAAAATCGTGCAGTCATGGCGTTGGAGGCTATCGAGGGAACGGACGCTTGCATAGAACGCGGCGGGCGATTGGCTTATGGCGGGGCAGTCGTCGCTAAAGTTTCAAAGCCGCAACAGGATAATCGCTTTGACGTGCCGACAGTCGGTTATCACACGATTGAGCAAATGGCGCAGTTCGGAGCGACGGCTTTAGCTATCGAGGCGGGCAAAACTCTTTTAGTTGAGCGCGAGCAAATGATTTCGTTCGCCGACGCGAAGGGCATTTCAATCGTTGCAATGTAAACATTTTAAAGCGGACGGCTTGAGCGTCTGCTTTTTTTTGTTGCAAATTTCATTGTCAACGGGCTTGATTTATGCTTTAATAAGCGTGACAAAAATTTTTAGGAGAGTGATTGCCATGAATCTTAAGGAAGCGTTTCAAGCACAGAACAAAATCGAAAAGCTCTTCGACTTCGTGAGCGGCTATCTTGGCGACGGGAAAAATTTAGTCAGCATAACGGAAAAACATTTGCGTTCAAAGGCGGCGGAAGGTCAGCCCGACGAGAAAATTAATATCGTTATCGACAACAAATTTCCGCCCGATAAAGTCATTGACTTCTTGCTTATGTTGATTGACGAGCGCGAAAAACTTGCAAAGGCGATTCACGCGGCTAAAAGTTCTATACAATTCGATTTGGATAGCGCAGTTGACGTTAACAAGAAACGCCATTCAGCGGCTAGAACTTTGCGCGAACTTCGGCAATTCAAAAGCTCAAGCCTTCTCGAAAAAAATGCTGGCGTCGGCTACGTCTTCAACAAGGAAGGCAACCAGACAACTTATCGTTATGATATTGAGCGAGTAAAGACGATTGACTACGATCGCAACCGTGTTCGTGATTTTATCGACAAAATTCAAGTGCAAGCCGATAAAGTTTCCAACGAGATTGACGCCGCACTTATCTCAACGCTCGTCAATTACAAGTTGCCCTTTGATATGCGCGCCGGCAATTTGGAAGTTATTGAGGATTTTGTAAGCAAGTAAAATTTTTCGTTCAAGGTTTCGGCGGAGGGCAGAAGTTTCGAGCGAAGTCGGTTCAGGCGCTGATGAACTAAGAGGCTGCGCAAAAATTTGACAATGATAAATTCTAGTCGGCCACCACTTTAGGCAGACACCCTTCTTGGGCTTTGAGAATATGTTCGTCAAGCTAAACATTCGTTCAAAAGCTCAACAAGTCGACAGCTCTTTAACTTGCTAACTCGCCATATCACCAAACTAAAACACGCCTCCACAGGTGAATTGCATAAATAACCTTATTCGTTGCGTCGCTCCCTTCTGATAGATAAAAGATAAAAGCTATCAGCTAAAAAGGCGGGCGGCAAATAGATGACGCCGAAATTTTTACCTTCCGCCGAGACCTTGAACATTATAAAAATTTTTAAAGACAGGAAGTGATTTTATGGACGCACTGATTCTATCGCGCTTGCAGTTCGCAATAACAACCGTGTATCATTTTTTATTTGTACCCGTGACTTTAGGCTTATCAATATTCGTTGCACTGCTTGAGACGTGGTATATCAACAGCGGCAGTTACGAAGAGCGAATTAAGCTCAAAAAGCTCGTAAAATTTTTCGGGACAATATTCCTGATAAATTTTGCGATGGGCGTCGTAACTGGTATCGTGCAGGAATTTCATTTCGGTATGAACTGGTCGGAATATGCGCGATTCATGGGCGATATTTTCGGCGCACCGCTCGCGCTTGAGGCATTGACGGCATTTTTCCTTGAGTCGACATTTATTGGGCTTTGGATTTTTGGTTGGGACAAGCTTAGCGAAAAACTTCATTGTCTTTGCATTTGGATTGTTGCGTTCGGTAGCAATCTTTCCGCGTTCTGGATTTTAGTAGCTAACTCTTTTATGCAACACCCCGTTGGCTACGCGATTGAGGGCGGACGCGCTGTCATGACAGATTTTGGCGAACTCGTCACCAATCCTTACGTTTTCGGCGAATATTCTCATGCATTTTTTGCGGGCATAACGACGGGCGGTTTTTTGGTTATCGTCGTTAGCGCGTGGAAAATTGCAACTGATGAGGTTTCGCGTGAAATTTTTGTCCGTACACTTCGCCGCGCAGTTCTCTATACTTTGGTTGGCGTTTTAGGCGTAATGGGTTCCGGACATATGCACGCGCAATATTTAGCTGAAGGTAATCCGATGAAGCTTGCGTCGTTCGAGGCTTTGTGGGAAACGGAAAATCCCGCGCCGTTTGCAGTAGTCGCCGATATTAATCAAGAGGCGCGACGCAACAACTTTGAAATTTTAATTCCGAACATGTTTAGCTTTATGGTTCACAATTCTTTTGACGGCGAAGTTAAAGGAATTAACGATTTGCAACGCGAAGCTGTCGAAAAATACGGTAGCGGCTATTACATTCCAAACGACGTTCGCGGTATGTTCTGGAGTTTTAGGGCAATGGTCGGAGCAGGCGGTGCACTGTTGTTTATCGTCTTTGTAACAGGTTGTCTCGTCTTCTTTTGCCGCGATAAAATTAAAGAGCATTTATGTTGCTTAAAATTAATGCCGCTGTTATTACCAATTCCGTTTATCGCGAACTCTGCGGGCTGGTACATAGCGGAGGCGGGGCGTCAACCGTGGATAGTCGTCGGCTTGCAGAAAACGGCGGTTGCAGTCAGCCCGAATTTATCGGCGGGCGAAGTTTGGATAACGTTAATAGGTTTCACGGCAATTTATTTATTCCTAGCGGTGTTAGCAGTCTTTGCAGCGGTCATGTTCATTCATCGTACACAAATCACGGAGGAAGAATAATTTTTCCAACGAACTGAAAAATTTTTCTGCAAGGGAGTGAGGATTGTGGATTTAAATATCGTTTGGTTTATATTGATAATGGTACTCTTTACGGGATTTTTTATCCTAGAGGGCTTTGATTATGGCGTCGGCATGATGATGTTTGGACGTCCGAAAAATGAACGCTCGCAATTTGTCCGTGCAATCGGTCCGGTTTGGGACGGCAATGAAGTTTGGATGATAACAGCGGGCGGCGCGACATTTGCGGCATTTCCGCACGTCTACGCGACAATGTTCAGCACATTTTATATCGCGCTATTTTTAATGTTGCTTGCGTTGATTATGCGTGGCGTGGCGTTTGAACTGCGCGGGAAATTCCAATATTCCGATTGGACAAATTTTTGGGATTTCGGAATTATGTTTGGAAGTTTCGTGCCTGCGCTTTTATGGGGCGTGGCAGTCGTTAATCTTCTGCGCGGCTTGCCTATAGATTATCAAATGCATTACATTGGAACGTTTTTAGATTTGCTTAGCCCGTGCGCTTTACTCGGCGGAATTTTCTTTATGTTGCTGTTTGCCTTTCACGGCGCAAATTTCTTGCTTATAAAAATCGCCGACAAAAAACTTTTACATGAACTTCAACAGAAAAGTGTTTGCTTAGGCATTTCGTCATTGATTGCCTTTGCTTTGTTTGCAGGTTTTGCTTTTGCTGATACGGATATTCTTGCCAAATTGAGCACGGTAATTTTTCTCGGACTAACTGTTGCCGCATTGATTGCAAGTTGTGCAGGGGCGGCTTCGGGCTGTGGTTGCAAGGCGTTTATTTCCTCGACGCTCGCCATTGCTTTATTGACAATCGGATTTTTTACCGCGCTCTTTCCGCGAATCATGGTTTCCAGCATTTCGCCCGACTTGAGCCTTAATATTTACAATGCCGCCTCTACACCGCACACTTTGACGCTTATGACGATTGCCGCGGCGATTTTCGTCCCGATTGTTTTAATTTATCAAGCTTGGACTTACAGAATTTTCAAGGAGCGTGTAACGCCCGCTGATATTCACTACCATTGACCTCTGCTGAACCAAAACAATTTTCTTGCGCGCGGAATTTTCAAATGCTAAAAAAATAAGGCTCAAAAGAGCCTGCCGATACGATAACCAAAAAATTTTGCGGCGTCCCTGAAGATTGCCCCAACACAATCTAGGGGATTTTTTTTTGCCAACATGGAAAGTTTCATCAATACGAATTTTTTGCCTGCGCCCTCTGCTGAACCAAAATTTTCTCGAATCCAACTTTCTTGTGCATGAAATTTCCCAATCTGAATGTAGCGACGAAATTCTTGCGCCGCCGTGTAGTTGTGCGAATGATAAACTTGCGCCTCTGCCGCATAAAAAATTTTCCAGCCGCTCATTAGCATTTTAGCCGCAACGTACATGTCCTCGCAAAGTGGTACGTTATCTGGAAAGCCGCCGATACTTTGCAAAGCCTCTACGCGATAAGCCGCAAATGAATTCGACGCGAACGCCGTTTTTATTCCGTAAAGTTTTCGGTCGTCAAAAGAACGCAACTGACTTTCCGCAGGGTAATTGAACGCCCGCAAAATTGCCGCCTCGTTCGTCGCGTTTAAGTGCGGAAGTTGTCGCCCGTACGATAAGCCGACTGATTTATCCTCGTCGAAAATTTTTACCAGCTTAGCAAGTGATTCGTCGTCGTGGAGTAAAACATCCTGCGTTAAAAAAATTACCACGTCGAGCGGCAAAATTTTTTCCAATGCAAACTGTCGCGTCGCGCCGTGATTAAAACTTTTGCGCGGTATCGTCAAGACTTCTAAGCCGAAATTTTTTGCAAGTTTAGCTGTGCCGTCCGTTGATTCCGAGTCTACGATTAATTTTTTTGTCATCAAAGTCTGCGCGGCGAGCTGTGATAATAATTTCTGAAATTGTTCGCCCGCGTTGAGCGTCGGGATTATCAAGCCGCAGTTCACGTTGTTCTAACCGCCTTCATCGCTAATTTATTTTTATACATATCCTCATCAGCCCGCTTAAAAACTTCGTCCGCCGTCTTGTCGCGCAATTTGTCATAATAAGCAACACCAACCGCCGCCGAAACTTTTTCCCACGCCTCAAGCTTAGAATCTTTTTGCAATTTATCAATCTTGCCTCTTAAAGTTTCGACAAGCTCCACACTTTTAGAAAGATTTTCTTCGTCAAGCACGGCAACAAATTCATCGCCGCCAACGCGATAAATATTTTCCTCGCCGAAAACCGAACATATTAACTTTCCAGCGTTAATCAAATACTCGTTGCCGCGTTCGTGCCCGTAGGTATCGTTGACGCGCTTAAGATAGTTTATGTCAATCATAATTATCGCGAACGCCGCCTTGCCCTCGACAATATCCGCGTCGAATTGAGCCGTTCGCTTAACGTAAGAAGTTTTATTCTTAAGCCCCGTTAATGAATCCGTGTGTGCTAACTTGTCCATTACGGCGACTTCAATTTTAGCCTTGCGCAAATTTTCAAAGGAGTGCATGCTGTCCGACGTCGTCTTCAGGAAAGCGGAATAAAGATTTTCTATCTCGTCGTTCGTCCTTATATCCAAGCTCCGCATGTGTTTGATATTTTGTTCGCGAGCCTCGTCGCTGTCGTAGGCAAAATTTCGGGCGCAATAAGCCATAGTGTTAACGGGCAAAATAATATTGTTCTCAATGAATGTCAAAGCCAACACTAAAATAAAAATTAGCGCACCAGAGAAAAGCGCAATAACTTTAGCAATAAACATTCTGCCGTAGTCGTAGAGAATATCCATAGAAAAATCTATGCCCGCGTAGCAAACACATTGTCCAGTGCTATTGTAGACAGGCTTATAAATTGTCAGCAGGTGACCATATTTATCGTCATTTATAATCGGTCTAATCGGTCTACCGGCAAGCAAATCTGGCAAAAGCGGCTCAAATGATTCGTCGAACTCTTCAATAGAGCCAGGCTCGGAGGCTTCAACCATAGCTGTATTCAAATCAAATACGACGTGACAGCCGTCCTCCATAATTTTGTAGACGTAAATAAATTTTATATCGGAGTTGCTAGCGCGAATTTTATAAAGTTCTCGCTCCACTTCCTTGTAGCCTTCCGCTTGATAGCCTTTCTCTAAAAATTCGTCGACGCGCTTTGGATTAATTTCGTTAACTACCATTGAAATTATTCCGTCGGCAATTCTCTGGCGGTCTTCTATGATTGAATCTTGATAGGTATTGTAACTTACAATAGAAATAAAGACGGCGATAACTATTGTTATAACCATAAGGTTGACAAGCATTTTCATACGCAACGAATTAGTAAATCTGTTTTTCGTGTTAATTGCCTGGCGCATTTTTTCAGAAACGGGAGCTTGCATTTTGCCCAGCAATTTAAATCTTTCTTTGATTTCGGGCGAAATAAATTTCAGCGCAAAAAAGCCAACCATAATCGCCAAAGTTTTATCGGGCAGTTCTACGTAAAAATGGTCTAGGAAATGTTCCAAAATTTTGGGCATGTAATCCAACGAGCTGAACGAATTGGAGAGGCTTAACATTTCCTCGATAATCGTGCTGTTTACGCTCGTTAGCAGAACGGTCGCGGGGATTGTCCAGAGGATTTTTGGAAATTTGTCGTAATAGCCCTTACCAGCGAGGAATGTTGTTAACACCGCGAGCAAAACGCTAACCATGCCGTAAAAAATTTCTTCTGAATCGAACAGAAAACCAATCAAATTCGTGAATAATCCGACGGCAATGCCAGGAACGTAACCGCCAAGCACAGCAATAAAAATCGTGCCTATTGAATCGAAGTAAAACGGCAGATTGAAATGCTTCGTGACGGCGACGCCGATAACATTTAAAATTATTCCCGCCGCGCAGATTGTCGCGAGCTTCAGAAAAAATTTATCAAACTTAATACCCATGCTTTTTGTCCTTATAAAATTTTTGGGCAGATTATATCACGAAAAATTATTATCAACAATTATCAGCGTCGCAAAATTTTTCTAGCGAACGTTCCGCCGTAAAAATCTGCGCGGAGGAGTTTAGCAGGAAAAATTTTTTCCAACAAGAAAACTATCGTGAAGGATACGTGCAACAAAAAATTTTAAACACTTTTTGAATCGGAGAGAAAAGCCTTGACTCTGCCAATTTTAATCTCGCTCGGTCAGCTTATCGACACTTATATCCGCTGGTTGGCATTTTCTAAATCCGAATCGCCGCACCTTAAACCAAAAATTTTCACGTACTCGGCACTGTGGAGCGTCGCGAGCATTTTTTTATACAAATTTTTCTTCGACAGTTTCGGAATCAACGCGGCAACTTATAAAGCAGTTTTGATGTTAGGTTGGTTGCCGTATTTTTTAATATCTTTGAAACAAATAAACGGGCTACTGCAACACATTTTTATTTTGAGCATGAACGTAATTTGCTCGCTGGTACAACATACAATTTCGACGATAATAATTTTAAAACTATGGGTATATAACAACGCGACAGAAATAATTTTAGCTGAAGAGATTGGATATTTGCTATTATTCGCGATATTTTTGCCGATATACGGGCGATATTTTATAAATTTACTGCCGAGCCGCGAATTTTTCGCCATGCGCCCAATAGGAATATACATTGCGATTTTACCGTTGGTAATCAGTTCGGCGCACATAATCAGGCTTGCGGACAGTGTTTTAGTACATTCGGACGCAGAAAGGTTATCTCGGATTTATTTGCCGCTTGTATTTTTCTTTTTCTACCGATATATTTTAAATGCGGCGAGGAATTTTTACGATTTACAGAAACTGGAGCGAAATAAACAACGCTTGGAGGATAGATTAATGGTTTTAAAGGAATATAACGCCTTAACAATAGAAAATCAGAAAAAATTTTCGGTAATTCGGCACGATTTGCGGCACAGTTACAATTTAATTTATGCGATGTTAGATAGCGGAAATATCGAGGCGGCTCGCGAACACATAAGGAAACAAGAAGAATGGCTGAAGTAATATTTTCGGACGTCATATTAACGATAATTCAATTATCCGGCGCGTACTTGCGATATTTACCGTTTAGCCGCGAAATTTCGGAAGAAAAATTATACGCGCTAAAAAAATGGTTTATTCTATTAAGTTTAGCGAGCTTTGTTTTAGATTTATGGATATTATCGAACGGATTGAGCTATTTTGCGTTTAAAGTTATATTATTGGTCGGTTGGCTGCCGTATTTTTTAAGTTCACTAATAATAATTGGTAAACTCTCGCAACACATTTTTGTACTTGGAATGCAAGCTATGTGGTGTTTTATGTTGCATGCATTTGCGGGAACGACAGTTGCTTTTATTCGCGGGACAATGGCGGAAGAATTTTTGCCGTTGCAAATTACATTCTATCTGATATTTTTCTTTGGATTATTGCCGATTGAACGGAAATTTTTTATAGAATTACTGCCGACACAACGATTTTTCGAGGATAAAGCGTTAAAATGGTGCATATCGATATTGCCGATGGCGTTATTTATCGGGACGATAATTCCTATTGTCGAAGTGACATTTTTAACGACATGGAACGGAAGATTTTCGCGCTGGTTTATTCCGGTATTTTTTTTATTGATATATCGTTCAATGAGCATAATGACGCAGAAAATCGAGGAAAAACGCTTAACGGAACAAAAGAATCGGCTGTTAGCGCGACAAATGAATTCATTAGCTGAACATAATTTATTAATGGAAAAAAATCAGCGCGAAGTGGCAGAATTGCAAAAAAATCTGTCCGAAAACTACGCTGAACTGAAGAAATTAATAAATGCGGATAAAATACATGAAGCGATGAACTTTATTTCTCGGCAAGTTGAAATTTTGGATTCGACGCGCTTGCAACAATTTAGCCGATTGCCGCTGATAAATGCCGCGTTATCAATGCATTTTCGGCGAGCAGAGGAGCTTGGAATAAAAATAACTCACACGATAGATTTGCCCGAAAAATTTTCTACGGACGAGAGCGATTTTGCAGTTTTAATTAGCAACTTGCTGGAAAATGCGATAACAGCAAGCCAAAAACAAAATCCCTCTGCGCGAGAAATTTCAGTAATAATTCGTCACATGAGCGGACAATATGTTTTGGAAATAACTAATCGCTACGATTATAAAATAAAATTCGGAGAAAATGGACTGCCTTACACGACGCAAATAGGTCACGGACTCGGAATGGGTTCGTTAGAACTTTTCACTAAAAAATATAATGCGTTCGTAAATTTTTCGCAGGAAAATGGATTAGTTCGCGTAAATTTGTATTGGAACGATTATTTGTGAGCCAAATAGCGCATAAATTTAACTTGTACTTCCTTTTTTTTGCGCTTACTAATGGGAATTGATGTGCCGTCCATTAAAGTAAAATCGTCCGGCTCCATAGATTTAATATAATCCATGTTAACAATAATTCGGTGATAACACTCTAAAAAACGCTCTTCATTAGTTAAAACCTCGAAAATTTCGTTGTAAGAATTGGAAGTTACGAATTTTTTACCGTCGGCGAGATAAACGCAAAGCCTGTGACGATAATCAATGTCCACGTAAAGAATATTTCTAGTGAAAATGGAAAATTTAATTCCGTTGACAAGCAGAGATATTTCAGGATTTTTTTCGCAGATTTTAGGAAAAATATGATTGAACGTTTTAATAAATTCGTCCTCGTGTTTGGAAATTGGCTTGAGAAAATATCCGACAGCAAAGACGCGATAGCCATTTAAAATAAAATTATCATTGTTCGTAAGAAAAACGATATTAACAGCGTCGTCGCCGCGTGCGCGAATAATCTGCGCGGTCTGTAAGCCGTCAATTTCAGGCATCATAATATCTAAAATTACGAGCTGAAAAATTCCAGGCTTAAAAACTTTTAAAAAATCATCGGCGGAAGAGAACGTTTGAATAGTGAAATTTATTTCCGACCAATTTTTAGTTATAAAATCGCACAGATAATTTTTGGCGGCAAATAATTCGATTCTGTCATCGTCAACGAGTGCAATATTCATAAATTCCCCCCCCCCCAGAATTGTCGTTAAATTTAAACAAAAGAATTTTAGCATCATAATCGCCACTGGCACGAATAAAATTTGCTACTTCTTCCATGTGTGCACCGATAATTACAAAGTTATACAATCCCGCGCTGAAAATTTGGAAAAAATCTTCCGTGCGCTGAAAAATCTCGATATTAATTTCGGATTTACGTTCGGGCAAAAATTTTTTAATGTAGACGCGCAAAAAAGTTTCAGCGGTCTCCAGCTCTACTTTCTCGTCGTTTACAATGGCAATGTTCATAAAAAAATCTCCCTTACTTGCTTTGTGACATTAAACCACAAAATTAGGGAGATTGTACAATCACTTTTCGCCGATTTTAATCACTTTTAATTGGCTTAAGGTATTACGACAAAATTAACATTCATTAACGCGGGACGCGACGTTGCAAAGATTGAATCTTTCAGCGAACCGAGCACGCGAGTTAAGTTTACTGTTTTGGAGCCGTCGAAATTTTTAGCCGCGCCGTCGACGTTCACGCTCCAAAGTTCGACCCATGCCGGCAATTTATAACCTTGCTCCGTTGGCATAACTTTTATTTGCACAAAATTTAATTTACCTTCCGCTAAAGTTTTTTCCGGCGTCAACGCAACTTTTACCAAGAAAATATCCGCCTGTCTGTCGTCTTTTAATAAGCTGACACGAACGTCATTTTTATCAAGAGGCGTCCACTCTTCGCCCGCCACTGAAAAATTTTCAATATCCGTATCGACTTCCGACAAGTCAAGCGGACAAGCTCCAAGCGGCGGTTGGTAATTCCAACTAAACATAAACGACGCCACCTCATTAAAATTATCCAGCCCGAATTCCTTAACGCGACTGTCTAAACCAAGTGTATCGTCTGAATAAAAATTTTCCACGTCGCCGAGTTCAAAGTTAGAAAAATCGCTTGCCACCTCCGTCAAATTCTCCGACAACAGCAAATAGCCCGTGTCATTCGGCAAAGTCTGCCGCTCATTGAACTTGCGCAGAAAATTTTTAACAACGTCGTCGCGTCCCATAATCAGCAAATAAAACGGGCGGTAGCGGTCGGGATTGTCAAAAGAATTGTAATTGAACTTCGCGGCATTTAAGCCCACGTCAAAAATTTCGCCGCTGAAAGAATTTTTTATCCCGATAATCGCAACGGCAAGATGATTAGCAAAAAATTTATCGCGAATCTTTTGAGCGACGTTGCTCCAATCGGACTCGCTTTCAAATAAATCCGTGACGATAATTGACAAGTGGTTTGTATCTGCGCGGTCGACGACGTTGGCAACGGCAGTTATCGCTTCGGTGTAAACGTCGGGCGAAGTGAATTGCCGATAACTTCTGCCGTCAAGCGGGCGAATTTGCTCGCCGAATCCGTAAAAATTCACAGTACCCATTGAGCCGCATAAATCGCCCAATAAATCGGGCAAAGTCAAGTAAACATTGCCCGCCGATTGCGTCGTAAAGCCCCGCATTGAAACCGTAGCGTCAAAATAAATATCCGTGTCGACTTTTTCCGGCGCAGTTAAAATGTTTGGTAACGTTCCTGGCAGAGGCGGCACCGTTTGAACTTGATTTCCGCAACCGACTAACAAAATCACCGCGCAGATAATTAGAAAAAATTTTTTCATGTTACATAGCTTTAACGGGAATGGGACCACGCGATAAGGCAATCGTTCCTGTTCGCGCAATCTCGACAATTTCATAATCGCTTAAAACTTCGCAAATCGCATCGATTTTATTTTGACTGCCCGTCAATTCGATAACAATATTTTCGCTGGTAATGTCGACAATTTGGGCACGGAAAATATCGACGACGCTAACCAAATCTGCTCGGGTCTGCTTATTCGCCTTAACTTTAATCATGACGAGTTCGCGCTCAATCGACGGTGACTTACTGAGGTTGACGATTTTAATCACGTCGATTAATTTGCTGAGCTGATTGACGACTTGATCCAGCTCGTTTTCGGACTCGACGCTGACGACGATATTAATCCTCGTTACGGACGGTTCCTCTGTGTAGCCGGCGGAGATGCTTTCGATGTTAAAAGCGCGGCGGCTGATAAGTCCAGATACGTGCGTCAAGACGCCTGGCTTATTCTCAACCAGAACTGCTAGAAAATATTTTTGCAAGATAAAACCTCCCTAAATTTTGTATTGAAAATTTGACAATCGCCTTGTATAATGCAGGCAGTCAATATGACTAGTATAAACTATTTTTCAAAGGAGGTACACCATGAAAAAAATATTTGGGTTATTATTAGCACTTGTTATGTTGGTGGCTTGCGCGGGTTGTGGCGGCGGCGATAAGAAAGCAGAGGAACCGGTTCCCGCTCCTGCGGCAAATGAGCAACAAGCAAGCAAAATCGGTGCACTCATGCCAATCGGTTTGGACGAAGAAGGCTATAAACGCTGGACTAAAAGCATTGCCGAAGTTGAAGGGCAAAAAGCCTATACGGCTCCGAACACGGTTACTTTCTTCGACAATATGAACGCTATGATTGCAGCTCTTCAGGCTAAACAAATCGACCGTTTCTCAACGAGTAGCAGAGTTGGTAATTATATTGCGGCTCACAACGACGCCCTTAAAGTTATCGACAACAACTACAAGCCGATTTTGGGTTACTCGATTGGTATGCTTGAGAAAGACGCCGCGCAGATTGAAGAGATTAACACCGCTATCAAAACCATGAAAGACGACGGAACCATTGACAAAATCATTAAAGAAAATATCACCGATGTTGGCAATGGTGAACCCGCCGCAATGCCCATGCCCGTTATCGAAGGTGCGCCGACGATTAAAGTTGCCGTAACCGGTGATATGCCCGCTATGGACTTTATGACTGCTAACGGCAAACCCGCAGGTTTCAATGTTGCATTCCTCTCTGAACTTAGCAAGCGCATTAACAAGAACATTGAGCTTATCGACGTTGACGCTGGTGCTCGTAGTGCCGCATTGTCCTCCGGTCAAGTTGACGCGCTGTTCTGGGTTATCGGTGTTTACGACCAAGACGGCAAAGCTCTGCCCTATCCGCTCGACAACGTCGAAGGTTTCGCAGTTTCCGTTCCTTATCTTATGGACAGCCGCGTTGGTGTGACGTTGAAATAATTTAGTGATTAATATTAGTGGTTAGTGATTAGGTTTTGTCCTCGTCACTAACCACTATTTTTTTGTCCTTAGAGATAACTGATAGGATTGACGCGTTGCCCGTTTACGTGAACTTCGTAGTGGACGTGTGGACCTGTGCTAAAGCCCGTCGAACCCATATAAGCGATAAGTTGCCCGCGCTTGACGTGTTGCCCCGTGCTAACTACAACTTGCGAGGCGTGACCGTAGCGCGTCATGATACCGTTGCCGTGATCAATGTCAACCATGTTACCATAACCGCCCGAATTCCAACCCGCGTAATCGACAACACCGTCAGCCGTCGCGACAATCGGAGTGCCCATATCGTTAGCAATATCCATGCCGGGGTGAAAATCAGTGCCGCCCCAACGCAAACCATAAGGCGAAGTTACAACACCTGTCGTCGGCCAAATTGACGGAATACGAGAATCAGCCGCGCCACTACCGCCGACAAGACTTGGATCGAAGGGGAAGGAACCAGGCGCAGGAATCGAACCGGCTGAAGGGATAATCGGCAAGCCGTTCGCAAAGTCGAATTGAACACTGCCAGCAGGAGCCGACCAACTGCCCGATCCGGGAGAATAACCACTTGCCATTGCCGCGCCGCGTGCAAGTTGTTCGCGTTGCTGTTTAAGCTCGGTTTGGAAATCATCGAGGCTTTCCTTGCGCGTGCTAACTTTAGCCTCTAACATGTCCAACGCCTCTGAAACTTCCGCAATATCCAATTCTTCAACAGGACCACCTTGTCCGTTGTGTTCAGCTGAATTTTCTGCAGGAGTTTCGGCGGCGGGTTGAGTTTCAGTCGATTGATTTTCAGCAGGTTGAGCCTCTGCAGGTTGACCTTCGGCGGGAGGCGTTTCAGGCGTTTTATCGTCTTTGGGCGGATTAAGTCCCGCTTGAATTCGCAATTCCTGTTCTTGTTGTGCTAGGTTTTGAATTGTTTCGCTTAACGTTGCCGCCTTTTTTGAGAGCGTCAAAAGTTGTTCCTGCCTAAGTTCTGCTGCCTGTTCAACCTCGTAAATCGTTGAGGCATCGCGTTGCATACGCATTGCGCTGTAAAAAGAAAAAGCCACTGTACCGACAAGCAACAGCCCGCCGATTAGCACGCTCGCCACGCCGAATCTAAACATGCCCGACGACAGCTTAATTGTTCGTTCTTTATCGCCGCCCTTTATGCTGATTACGTAGCTTTCAATCTTCGCGGTCGGCTTATTTTTTTCTTCCATAAATACTATCCTTTAACCTACATTTTATGCTGATTAACCTTGAGGCTCTTTGTCCTTAAGGCTATCAATTTCTTTTTGCTGAAGGTCTATAAAACTAAGGAAAAACATTGTCAACATATCGAGTTCGTTTTTGCCTTCAAACTCGCGCCATAAAATTTCGTAAATATCTTTGGATTTAAATTGAAGGCGTTCTTCAGAAGTAACTTTAAGGCAAAATTTCAAATGACGTTTCAGCGCAAAATACAAATACAGTGGATCCTCTTTTAATATTTCTCGCCGATTAGCCAAGTCTTTTAATGCTTGCGCCAGATAAAAGTATGCTCTGCTCCATGTACTAATTTGAACGTCAGGTAATCTCTTTTTACGTGTCGCCGATGCTTTAGCGTCATTGCGCCAAAAATAAATTGCGTTGGGAATTCGTAAAAATCTTTCAGCGCAACAGAAAAGCTCAATCGTCCAAAGAAAATCACTGCCGGAAATTATTTCATAAAATTTGATGTCTTTCTCTATTAGAAATTTTCGGCGAACAAATTTTGTCCACGCCGTCCAGAAAACGCCGCCATTAAGCAAAAGATTTTTAAGCAGTCTATGTGGTTCATTGGTTATAAGCGTCGGTTTCTCGGCAATGCCTTTATCTTTCCACATGCGCCCCTCTTTGTCGCGTTTCAATTTCTCGCCTTCGTTAGACGTGTAAAGATAGCGTGCGCCCGTGTAGATAACATCTACATTTAAACTTTTTGCCGCCTTGTAAAGTCCTTGAAAAGCTTTATCGATAATTGCGTCGTCGGCGTCCATGAAGAAAACGTATTCGCCACGAGCAAAATCAAAACCGTTGTTCCGTGCCGTGTAGCCAAAATTGCCCGAATTTTTTTCCGTCGTGAGAATTACAAAATTCCCTTCAAAATTCTCCATAAATTTTTGGGCAACGGCAACGCTATTATCGGTTGAGCAATCGTCCACCAATATAACTTCAAAGTTTTGGAAAGTTTGCATTAGGAGACTTTTAAGGCAATCTTCAATGTAATTTTCCGCGTTATACATCGGAATAATCACAGAGATTGCAGGGTAATTTTGTGAGGTAAAAGTTGCCATTAAATTCCTCCTCATCAACTATAAATTTATAACGACAGAGCATGAGCGGTAAAATATCGCGCCCATACTCTGTCAAAAATTTTTACGTATCTTTATTATGTGCGAGCCATTCAACTTGTATTTTAATTTCTTCGTCGGCTTCGGCGTCTATGTCGTAACGGTAAGGCTTATCGTGCCAAGCGGGAGTTATTTTGTCGAATATCGTATTGCCATCTACCGTCAGCTTCGTATAGTCTATCCAGTAAGGTAAACGTCTAGATTTATCGCCTGGGTCGCGAATGTCCATACCCTTAAGCTTTAGAATTACTTGCCCGTCTTCGTTGGCTTTAGCTATAAGCTCCATTTTCCCTGCAAAGGACTGGATTACATAGCCAATGCCATCTCTGTTCAAATAGTCAGGCTTAGTCGTTTTAGCTTTATCATCGGAAATGGAGAGGATTTTAAATTCGCCATCAACCGTATCGGACACCATTTGAAGATCCAATCGCGCAGTTAAATTCGGCAAAAATTCAACGGGTTTTTCTACAGGTTTAATAACTTCAACCACGACTTCATCTCTGTGAGGGAACCATTCAACCTCTACCTTAACTTCCTCGTCTGCTTTTACTTCCATGTCGTAGCGATAAGGTTTATCATGCCAAGCGGGCGTAAGTTTATCGATTATTGCTTTGCCGTTAATCAACAGCTTCGTATAATCTATCCAGTAGGGCACGAGTTTAGATTTATCCTCTGGATCGCGAATATCCATACCCTTAAGCTTCAAAGTTATTTGTCCGTCCGCAGTGGCTTTAGCTATAAACTCCATTTTTCCTATATAAGACTGAATAACATAGCCTATGCCGTCTTTTTGCAACCAACCAGGTTTGTTAACGCTAGCCCGCTTATCGGACACGGAAAGAATTTGGAAATCGCCCTCGCCCGTATCTGATACCATTTGAACGTCTAATCGCGCTGTTAGATTCGGCAAAAATTCAACTGGTTTTTCCACAGGTTTAGGAACTTCAACCACGACTTCATCTCTGTGGGGGAACCATTCAACCTCTACCTTAACTTCCTCGTCTGCTTTTACTTCCATGTCGTAGCGATAAGGTTTATCATGCCAAGCGGGCGTAAGTTTATCGATTATTGCTTTGCCGTTAATCAACAGCTTCGTATAATCTATCCAGTAGGGCACGAGTTTAGATTTATCCTCTGGATCGCGAATATCCATACCCTTAAGCTTCAAAGTTATTTGTCCGTCCGCAGTGGCTTTAGCTATAAACTCCATTTTTCCTATATAAGACTGAATAACATAGCCTATGCCGTCTTTTTGCAACCAACCAGGTTTGTTAACGCTAGCCCGCTTATCGGACACGGAAAGAATTTGGAAATCGCCCTCGCCCGTATCTGATACCATTTGAACGTCTAATCGCGCAGTTAGATTCGGCAAAAATTCAACTGGTTTTTCCACAGGTTTAGGAACTTCAACTACAACTTCATCTCTGTGGGGGAACCATTCAACCTCTACCTTAACTTCCTCGTTTGCTTTTACGTCCATGTCATAGCGATAAGGTTTATCATGCCAAGCGGGTGTGAGTTTGTCGATTATCGTCTTGCCGTTTACCGTTAACTTCGTATAGTCTATCCAATAGGGCACGAGTTTAGATTTATCCTCTGGGTCATGAACGTTCATACCTTTAAGCTTCAAGGTTACTTTCCCGTCCGTAGTGGATTTAGCAATGAATGCCATTTTTCCGACATAAGATTGAATCTGGTAGCCTATGCCTTCCCTGTTTAAATAGTCAGGCTTAATCGTTTTAGCTATCTTATCAGACACAGAAAGAATTTTAAAATCGCCCTCGCCCGTATCGGATACCATTTGAACTTCCAATCGTGCTGTTAGATTCGGCAGAAATTCAACGGGTTTTTCCACGAGTTTAGGTATTTCTACAGGTTTAGGCGGCGGTAAAATGTCGCCTCTGTGCGGAAGCCACTCGATTTGTATTTTGACTGCCTCGTTAGCTTTTACGTCTATGTCGTAGCGATAAGCTTTATCATGCCAAGCGGGTGTAAGTTTGTTGAATATTGTATTACCTTTTACTGTCAACTTAGTGTAATCTATCCAATAGGGAACTCGCTTAGATTTGTCCGCTGGATCGCGAATATCTAGACTCCTAAGATTTAAATTAATTTTTCCGTTTGTAGTGGCTTTGGCAACGAACTCTATTTTCCCAGCATGAGACTGAATTGTATAACCAACGCCGTCTTTTTGCAACCAATCAGGCTTACTAACGCTAGCTTTATTATCAGACACGGAAAGGATTTTTAAATCGCCTTTACCCATATTTGTTATAAGCTTAATGTCTACACGCGCCGTAATATACAGACTCAACTTATCAATCAAATAAGAATCTCCGTCATATTTTTTCTGTTGTTCGCTGATAAAGCTTAAGAGGAACGGGAGCGCGGAATCAGTATAATCCTTTGAAAATTCTTTCTGTAAAACATCGTAAAGCTCTTGCGCATTTAATTTATTTCGGGCTTCAAAACAACATGCAAGGCAATAATCAAAATGAAGAGTCAAAGCCTGTCTACAATAAGAAGGATTTTTTTGTAAAATTTCGTTTTCATTGATAAGTTTGTTAAAGGCTTTTGCCCAAGTAACAAATGCCGACGCCCAATAAAAACTTTGTTCCGCTGGAGCCTTTTTCTTTCTAAGAATAGATTTGTCGGAATAATTTCTATAGATATAAAGCGGGCTTGGCAAACGCAAAAATCTCTTTGAACAGCAGTAAACATGCATCGTCCATATAAAGTCGCCACCAGACATTATTTCAGGGAAAGTAATTTCATTTTTTAACAGAAATTCTCGACGAGCAAATTTTGTCCACGAATTGCGAGCTTCTCCATTAAACAGCAGCCTATTAAGATTTTTACTCGGATTGTCGATTGCTAAAGTTGTATTGTCTTCTACGCCCTTTAATACAAATTTCCCGTTGCTACTGTAATCGTAATAAGCACTCATATAAACGACATCAGCATCATAATCTTTTGTCGCCTTATACAAGGTCTCCAATGTGTTATCTAAAATAATGTCGTCAGCGTCTAAGAAGAAAATATATTCGCCGTGTGCGAGTTCAAGTCCGATATTTCGCGGAATGTAGCCACCGCCACCAGAATTTTTTTCCGTACTTGCAAACTTGAGCCGCCCGTTAAATTTTTCTGCTAAATATTCGACAATGGCTACGCTACCGTCGGTTGAGGCGTCATCAACTATGATAACTTCAAAATCTTTAAACGTCTGCATTAAAAGACTTGTTAAGCATTCGCCAATATATTCGTCTGCATTATACATCGGGATAATTACGGAAATTGGCGGAACATTTGAACTTGGAACGGGAAGAGTAGGTACAGAATCAATATTTTTTGCAATTTTATTAATCGTGGCAACTTTTTCCGCAATGAGTTGTTTAGCCTCGTCAGCGGGATTTTTTTTCTGTTGTGACAATACTTTTCTTTGATTAATTATTTGGGTGCAGAGAAGAGTAATCAAAATATCATATTCACCTAGAGAGTCGCCAAATTTCTCATTGAAGATATTGTAAATTTCAAAAGAAGATTCATTTGCTAATCTGCCAAAAGCATTACCAAAACTTGCATTTACTAAACGTTCAAGTAGTTCGTAGCGATGAATGGGATTTTCTTTAAAGAAGTCTATCTTCTTAAGGAAGTTATCCACATTTTTTAAAGAACGGATTGTAACGTCCATCCATCTTTGAACGTGGTCGGGAGTGGTATATTCACCAAAAGAAATGCCCTCGTCGTGCATTCTTCTTATAAAGCAAATGTTAGGTATGCGCAAAAATCTTTTGGAACAGAAGGTAACCTTCAAAGACCAAACGTCATCTTCCGAACCAACCAGCGAAGGAAATGTTATGTCGTTACCAATCAACAAATCGCGTTTTACAATTTTAAGAGCGGGCGACATCCAATAATTCCAATTCAGGAACTTTTTAACTCGTTCTCCCAAATCGTCTGATTCAAGTGTAGGCTCATCAACAAACGGCGGCTTTTGAAGGCGATTGTTGGCAACACGAATATTATTTTTTAAATCTTGTCCAGTGCCTTCCGACATAAAATATTTTTCACAATAAACAACGTCAGCATCAAATTTCTTGCCAAGAGTGTACATTTCCTCAAGCGCAGTTTCGGTAATAATGTCGTCACTGTCCAGACAATAAATATATTCGCCTTGCGCAATGGCAATTCCTCTGTTACGCGGCTCGCCCGGATGCCCTGTATTTTTTTCTAGCTTGATAAGCTTAAGTCTCTCGCCGAATATTTCTTTATAACCTTCGACAATTTCAACGCTATTATCAGTCGAGCAGTCGTCAATCACTATAACTTCAAAATACGGAAAAGTTTGTTCGAGGAGACAATCGAGACATTCGCCGATATATTTTTTCCTGTTGTACATGGGAATAATAACCGAGATAGCAGGAAAATGTGTTACCAAAGCTTTCAGTTTAGAAGCTCTAAAATGTTTTTTAGCAGAACTTATAGCAGCCAACTTTGCAGGAAGTCTTTCGAAATTAACAATTTGGCTGAAGAAAAATGGAACTATTAAATCAGCGGAGCCATCTTCCTTAGTAAATTTTTTGTATAAAATCTCGTAAATATTTTCGTCCGAAAAATCTTTAAGCTCTTCAGATAAACAGCGGAGGCACCAAGAAAAATGATTGAACAAAGCTTTGTAGCAATAGGCAGGATTTTCATGCAACATTTCAATTCTTTTGTATAAGTTGCTTAAAGCCCCTAGCCAAGGAATAAAAGCTGATACCCAATGGGAAATTTGTTCTTCCGGTTTCCTTTTCGTCGTTACAACGGAGCCTACGCGATAATGTCTGTAAAAATAAAACGGGAAAGGCATGCGAACTAAATTTTTTGCATGAGCGAAAACTTCAATAACCCAAATAAAATCCCCACTGATAGGCAAACCTAGCGGCGAGAAAATTTTGTTTTCAATCAAGAATTCACGACGAACAAATTTTGTCCATACGTTAGGAAATTCGTTTTTAAAAATAAGTTGATATAAATTTTCATAGGGTTTATTAATTCTCAAAGTCGTCGTATCTTCAATTCCCTTTTTGGAAAGCGTATTTCCTCTGCCATCTAACAACTTATAAACTTCATTTTGTTTATCTGAACGATAATATTCACAAGTATAAACAACATCGGCATTATATTTTTTGGCCGCTTTGTATAGATTTTCTAACGCAGTCAAAAGGATAAAATCGTCACTGTCAACAAAGAGAATATATTCTCCCTTAGCTATATTGAATCCGATATTTCGCGGCATAGTTTCGCCGCCCGAATTTTTTTCAGTCTGCGCAAGTTTAAGCCGTCCATCAAATTTGGGAATGTAACTTTCTACAACTTTATAACTCGAATCAGTGGAGCAGTCGTCGACTACGATAACTTCAAAGTCTTGAAAAGTCTGCAAGAGGATACTTTCCAAACATTCGCCGATATATTTTTCCACATTGAACATTGGAATAATTACGGAAACTGCAGGGTGTTGCTCATCGTCGGGAGTAACAGTTTCAGACTCAAAAGGTAGTGCTATATCCTGAACTTTCGGTGCGACAATAGGATCCGGACTTTTAAGCATGCGTTTTTTACGATTAACGATTTGGCTGAAGAAGAACGGTACAGATAGCTCGGAAGAATCGCTTTTATCTTCAAATTCGCGAATTAAATTTTCGTAAACTTCTTGGCTACTTAAGTTATTTAATGCTTCGGATAACGATTTAAAGTGATAATTAAAAGCAATACTCAATAGTTTGTAAGAGTAAACCGGATTTTCTTTTAAGATTGGATTTCTATTTACAATGTAGTTTAGAGCCTTTAAAAATGCAATAAATTCCGAAACATGAGCGGAAATTTCTTCGTTCGGTTGCTCTTTAGATGCTACAAACTCGTCACGAACTCTATAAAAATAAATCGGCGTAATAAGACGTAAGAATTTTTTTGCATGACAATAAATATTAACCGTCCAAAGAAATTCGCTACCAGTAATTGTTTCTGGGAAAGTAATTTCGTTTTTAATTAAAAAATCTTTCCTAATAAATTTTGAGGAGGCCTCAAGAAAATTTCCCGCCAAAGAAAGCTGTTTAAGACTTTCATTCGGCATATCATCTAGCAAAGTAGTTTTATCTTCGCGCCTGTTCTTAATTAATCGTTCACCTTCGCCATCTTTTACCGTGCGAATTTCATCGGGATCATCAAATTGATAGCGAACGCCTGTATAAACGACTTCCGCATCATATTTTTTTGCCGATTTATACAAAGTCTCTAATGCACTATCCAAAAGATAATCTTCGGCGTCTACAAAGAAAATATATTCGCCACTCGCTAAATTAAATCCGATATTTCGCGGAACGTAGCCTGCGCCACCTGAATTTTCTTCCGTCTTAGAAATTGTAAGTCGTTCGTTAAATTTTTCTTTATAACTCTCGACAATTTCAACGCTGTCATCAGTTGAACAGTCATCAACGACAATAACTTCAAAATCTTTAAAAGTTTGCGCTAAAAGACTGTCCAAACATTCGCCTATATAATTTTCGGCATTGTATAGCGGAATTATTACGGAGATTGCAGAATTTCCCATTAAATCACTCCTTATCTTCGGTTAATTTGTGTTGACCAAGCATAGTCGTCAAGGTTTCACGGTTAAATTTGTATTCGGCGGAGGAAAAATCTTGCCCGGCATCATAGCGGTTAGACGGCGCATTAATTATCCCGCAAAATGTATCGTAGAACATATCGTTTGTAAAATATTTTTCGCGGTGATTTTCAAGCGTCGCCGTTTTGTCAGGGAAATTTTCTTCATATTCCGGCGAAAAATACATGAACATTGGAATTCTAAGCATTTCAAAGCGAAAAACGTCCGGATTGTGCGAAATTTCCAAGTCTTCGCCGTGATCCGAAAAATAAATCATCGCCTGCAAATTCAAATTCTGCGCGGCGTAATCAAAAATTTTCGACAGGACAAAATCCGTGTACAAAATCGAATTCGCATAGCTCGGAGCCGCCAACATCATTCCGGTACCGTCTTTCGTCACCCATTTTTTAAATCTGCGCGGATAACGGCTGTTATAATAAATGTGACTGCCCATTATGTGAAATACGATAAAATTCTTCTCGCTTGGGTCGACGCACTCAAAGAATTTGAGTAAAATCTCGTCTTCAAGCTCGGAAAAATCAAAGGTGTCGTCTGTCCATTCCGAAACGTCAGCTGTTTTAGCTACCAACGTTATCGCGCTGTCAAATTCGCCGTAACGACCTTGATTGCTAAACCAATATGTTTTATATCCCGCCTTTCTCGCCACGTCGATTATCGAAACCGACTCGAAAAATTCTTTGTCATTGTATTGGCTCTGTTCAGTTAGTGCGCGTTGCAAAACTGGCACTGTTTGCGTCCATGAAGCATAAACATTGTCAAAAATAATAAACTTTCCTGTCATTGCTGTCAAGCATGGAATATTATCTTCTGTAACTGTATAATCTGGATTAATTTTTGCGTCTTCAGGCAAATTTTTTACTGGAAAATTTTTCTCTAGCTTTGAATCTAGCCAAGGGGTGTCATCGAACGGAAAATCTGGATTATAGGCGTGCATGTAGTCGCGGCTCGCACTTTCGCCGATAACTAAAATTATTGTTCCGTTTAAATTATTTTCTGTAGAAATTTTTAAATCTGCAAGACGTTCAGCGCGGTTTTGATTGTAAAGTTGAGTCTGCGCGGCGTATTCGGTTACAGTTTTATATAAGCCCGCCATTGAAGTTTTAGGAACGTAATAAATCAGTGCACAAAAACTTAAAATTAATGCAATCGCCGCCGACGCTATTTTAGTGGTTGGTGGTTGGTGGTTCGTGGTTAGAAATTTCTTGTGAGATTTATAAATTAGCCGCAAAAAAATTCCAATCAGCAACAGAATTATTGCGGCAGTCGGCAAACCTATCATTGCGCGGATAAATTCGCCCGCCTCGTGCCAATTCGTTAAATAAATCGCCATAAGTGACGCCGGCGATAAACAATGCCACGTCATACAATAATAAATCAGCTCAACCAACGGAATTATCCAGAAAATTAAACTCAACGCGCAAATTATCAGCGGCGAACGAAAAACTATCAGCGCACCTGTCAAAAAAATAAAAATCGCCGTACCAACCGCGAAGTCATAATAAATTAGCGACATAAACCATTGCCGCTGATAAGTCCACGTGTACAAGAGTGGAAACATTAATAGCCAAGCAATTCCCGTTAATAAATTCGGCAAATGAGCTTTAGAAAATAATTTTTTGCCCGACGCGAATTGAATCAGCCACAACAGCGCGATTGTGATTGGGATTGGCGGCAAAAAATATTGCGGCGCGGCGGGTTGTCCTATGTCTATATAAAAAACTTCGCCGAGATAATAATACAACGCCGCTTGAGCTAGAAAAATTTTTTTATCCGACATGAATAATCCTTTACAAAAAAATTTCACCCGTTAGCAAGGGTGATTGAATTTTACCTTTCAAAACTTTTTATGTCAATTCAGCCGACGATTAAACCGACGAGCCAAATCGCAAGCGGAATCGTCACGCACGCAATCCCGATAAAGTCAATGTAAACGCCCGTCTTAATCATTTTGGTAATCGGGACGTAACCGCTGGCGTAAACAATCGCGTTGGGTGGCGTCGACACCGGCAACATAAATCCGAGCGAGGCACTCAACGCAATTCCTACTGACACCGGCACCGGACTTAAGCCCGCCGAAACTGCAATCGTTATCGCCAAAGGTCCAATCATATTAGTTGCCGCCGTGTGTGAAGTTAATTCAGACAAAAGCAACGCTAAAACCGAGAACACCGCGACTAAAACGACTTGCGACGCCGCGCCGCCCATTGCACCAACGATTAAATCGCCGAGCCATTTCGATAATCCCGTTTTGTACATCATTCCGCCCATTGCCAAGCCGCCACCGAATAAAATTAGCGTGCCCCACTCAATGCCGACTGCCGCTTCCTTCCAAGTGATTGTGAATTCGCGTTTAGAAAAGTTCACGGGCAAAATAAAAAGTAATAATGCGCCCACCATAGCCGCTATCGCTTCAGGGAAAAGTTGATTGTAAATTTTTAAAATCGGACTCGTTGAGCCTAAAAACATATTCAAAAATCCGGGAATTATCCACAGCGCAACCGCAATCATGAACGCAATCAAAGTATTTTTTTGCGCTTTAGTCCAACTTCCGAGTTCATTTATTTTTGCGCGTATGAATTCTTCCGTGCCGTCAATTTTATCAACGTCAGGCGGGAACATTTTCGATAAAACGATATACGCGATTATAAAATAACAAACCATTGCGATAAATCCCCAAATCATCCACTCAAAAAAGGAAATATGAATGTTTTGCATTGAATCGAGGAAACCAAGCATAATTAAATTTGGAGGCGTGCCGATTGGAGTTAAAACGCCGCCGATTGACGCGGAATAAGCAGTCATTAGCATTAAACCTGTCGCGTATTTGTATTCGGAGAGGTCAATTTCGCGCCCATTAGCCGCCATCATATCTTTAATCGAGTTCAAAAGTCCCAAACAAATTGGAAACATCATCGCGGCGGTCGCAGTATTACTTACCCAGCCCGAACAAAGCGCAGTTGCAAGTCCGATTGCTAAAAAAATCCTGCGCGGATTGGAACCGACCCACGAACGCGACAACAACCAATATGCAAAGCGTTTATCAAGTCCGTGCATCATCATCGCCTTAGCCAAAATGAATCCGCCCATAAATAAAAATATCATCGGGTTGGAAAATGCAGAAAATGACGCGCTTGCAGGGATTGCGCCGGTGATTACGGCGAGTGTTGGTCCTAGTAGCGACGTTACGGGTATTGGAACTGGTTCAGTAATCCACCACAGCGCGACGAGTACCATAATTGCTAAAAGTTTGTGGGCTTCGAGCGTTAAGGCGTCAATCGGCGTTAAAATTACAATAATCGCGAGCAGTGGTCCGAAAATCAGTCCGAAAGTCCGTCGTTTTCTGTCAAATGCTAATTCGGCGTCTTTTATTTTCTTTGCTGTGGAAATTTTATCTTGCATTGAAATTCGCCTCCTTTTATGCTAAAGTTTAACAAATAGCACGCAAATTTTCAACGCAAAGGGGAATTTTCATGACGATAAAAGAAATTCAAAGGCAATTAGATATAATAAAAGAAGACCGATTAGTTGGAGCACATCACGACGACATATTTTTCACGACATACGCGGATATGGAAGCGTTAGAGCGAATAATCGCGCTTATAAAGTTTTTGAGCGATAAAAAGCCTTCCGACAAAGTAAAAATCGCCGAAATTTTATCGGCGAGCAACATTGAGACGGAATAAAAAAATCGGCTCGTAATGAGTCGATAAAATTTTTTCGATTAAGCTAACATATCAAAGAAATTTGGATAAGAAATTTTAACGCAGTCGGCGTTGTCGATTAAAACGCCCTTAGCCGCCGCGCCGAAAATTGAAAGTGACATTGCCATACGATGATCTGAGCGGGTGTTACATTCGGCAAAAAATTTTTCACGACCGCCGCTAATAATTAAGCTATCGTCCGTCGCTGTAAAAGTTTCGGGCGATATTTTGTTAAACTCGGCGACAATGGCGGCTAATCTGTCAGTTTCTTTAACACGCAATTCGCTAACGTCGCGAATAATGGTTGTACCTTCGGCAAAAGCGGCGGCAACGGCAAGGGCGGGAATTTCATCAATCAAACGTGGAATAATTTCTCCTCCGAACTCAATTCCGCGTAGATTCGACGAAATAACTTTTAAATCGGCAATTTGTTCGCCACCGGAAGTTCTTTTATTTAAAATTTGGATTTTTGCGCCCATATTTTTTAGTACGTCCAAAATTCCGGTTCGCGTGTCATTTACGCCGACATTTACGATAATAACGTCGGAATTTTCGAGAATAGTAGCGAGCACGAGCCAATAAGTTGCCGAAGATATATCACCGGGCACGGAAATTGTTTCTGGAGCGGTAAATTTTTCTGTTGGGAAGATTTTTACTGCGTTTCCTGAAATTTCAAGGTTCGCTCCGAATGCCTCCAACATTTTTTCGGTATGGTCGCGTGAAGGCGCGGGTTCAATGACGGTCGTCGCGCCCTCTGCATAAAGTCCCGCTAAAAGCAACGCCGATTTGACTTGCGCGGAGGCGATTGGCATTTCATAAGTTATTCCGCGCAGATTTTTTTCAGCGGGTAAAATTGTTATCGGTAAATTTTTATTTGAGTTGCGCCCGAAAATTGTTGCGCCCATTTGTGACAGAGGCTTTATAACTCGTGCCATTGGACGCCGCCTTAATGAAACGTCGCCAGTGAACGTCGATAAAAATTTTTGCGATGCAAGCAAGCCCATTAACAATCTTAACGTCGTGCCAGAGTTACCCGCGTCCAAAACATTTTCTGGTTCGCGCAATCCGTTAAGTCCGTGACCTTTTATTAAAAAATTTCCGCCTGATTGTTCAATTTCCGCGCCCAATTCCCTCATGCAAGCAACAGTTGATAAACAATCTGCGCCTGCTAAAAAATTTGACACTTCAACGGGCGTATTTCCCAAGCTAGACAAAATTATAGCGCGGTGCGAGATTGATTTATCGCCTGGAATCTCAATATCGCCGCGCAATCCGTGATTCAATGGTAAAATCTTCTTCATAAAACTCCCCAAACCTTTAAAACTCACCTGTAGAGCCAAAACGCCCTCGCCTAACCTCTCCGACGCCGATTTTATCTCCGTCAACCGTCAAATATTTTTGGAAAATGCCTTGCGCAATCCGCATGCCGCGTTTAATTTCAAATTCGCCGCTTAAACTTATCACCGGCAAGATAATATGGTCGCGATAATCCGCATCAATCACGCCGACGCCGTTAGCCAAAAATAAATTGTGTTTGACGGCAAGACTTGAGCGCAAATAAATCAACAGAACCTCATCGGCAGGAAAAAAGGCCTTGAGACCCGTCGGCACGAGCGAAATTTTTTTATCCGTCACACGAATATTTTCTGCCGCCTCCAAGTCATAACCTGCACTGAAAGCTGTTTTGCGTGTCGGAAGGTGAATTCCGTCGTATCCTCCGAGAATCTCAAAGCCTCGAATCATTTTATCTGCCTCGCCGAAAAGAAATTTTATTCCGCTTTGACCTCTGCCTTTTCCTCAGCAGGTGCGGCAACTTCCTCAGACTTTTCCTTTTCTTCCTGCGGTTTGGTTCCGCCCAGCGGTCTTGCAGGCGTGATTGTCGAAATCGCATGTTTGAAGACCATTTGCTGGCGTCCCATTGCGTCGATAACTACCGTGAACTGGTCGAAACCGCGAATCATGCCCTTAATCTGGAAGCCGTTCACAAGATGAATCGTCACGGGGACATTTTCCTTGCGCGCCTGATTCAAGAAATTTTCCTGCAGATTGATTAATTTTACTGCCATTTAGCATTCTCTCCTTTGCAAATCATTAAATTTTCAACCACGTTATATATTTCATCCGCCGGTACCACGTGAGCTGGCGTTTGGCGAAATTTCTTGTGGCTTGAGCGATTTTTGAAATTGTTTCTTCGAGCGTTGCGCCGCCCTGAAGATATTCGACTACCTCTTTATATCCGATACCGAGCATTGCTTGAGCGTTTGAACTTGTGCCGCTTGCTAATAAATTTTTTACCTCGTCAATCAAGCCGTCAACAAACATTTTTTCCGTCCGCTGATTTATTCTGTCGTAAAGCTCTGCGCGGTCGCTTGTCAATCCGTAAATCAATGCCTCGTAAATCAATTCACCCGTCTGCTTGTAGTGACTGATTAAACTTTTGCCTGCGCTCAATTCGTAACCTTCGACGAGGGCTTGAATATAAAGTCCCGTGCCGCCCGCCACGATTGGAATTTTCCCGCGCAGATTCAGTTTGGAAATTATCGGTCGCGCCCGTCTAACGAATTCCCCGACGCTAAATTTTTCTTCCGCGTTTAATATATTTATCAAGTGATGTGGCACGCACTCCAATTCTGCTTGCGTCGGCTTGGCTGTCCCCACGTTGAAATTTTTATAGACCGCCATTGAGTCCGCCGAAATTATTTCCGTCCCGAATTTTTCTGCAAGCGTCAATGCCAATGAACTTTTGCCCGTCGACGTTGCTCCCAAAATCACTACGAGCTTTTCTCGCGCCGAATTAGTCAAGTGCAATGATTGTACCGAATCAAACAATTTTGTCAAGTCAAATGGCGCAGCGTCGAAATTTTTTATCCTGTTTTTCATGCGATAAATTTTATCAATGATTCTTTGACTTGTAAAGGCGCACTTTTCTTGACAAGCTGATAAGTAACGACGCCACGTTTACGACAAAATTTTTTTATTTCATTACGTGCAAGGATTTTTCCCCTTCAAAATCGAATTTGCTTTCAAAAAATTTGGGAGGCAAATGACGTGAGAATTTTCTTCGACAGACTGATTGACGTTTTGAAACGCGATAAAAGATTTGTTGCCGACGACGGAACTTTTTTGCGCAATGCCGTTTACGAGGCGGCTATGAACTTGGACGAAAAACTTTTGCAACTGCTCTTGTCCGAAAATGATATTGCCGATAAATTTTTCTCCGACGCGGCTGGCGTTAAAGTCTTCGACAAAATTAAATTCGCCTGGACGATTAACAACCGACAATTCTTGCCCGACAGCTACACCCGCTTTGCAAATAAAATCGGGCTTGTCGACGAACACGATAATTTTATTTCCGCCTCTGATAAAATCGCGCTCGTTTTTCCCTACAAAGATTGCGTGCTTGAAGGCGGGCAGACTAAAGACGACCAAAAGCGCGACGAAATTTTTTACAACACGACACTTGCCCGCGACGAAGTTGACCGTTTGCTCGCGCCAAAAGTTTTCGTCAAGGCAATGCGCTACTCTGCCGACGGCGCAAAGCCCGCTGATAATTTTTCCGACGACAATTTAATCATCAAGGGCAATAATTTGCTCGCGCTCGCCTCCTTTAAAAAAGTTTTCGCCGCTAAAGTCAAATGCATTTATATCGACCCGCCTTTTAATACCGGCTCCGACAGTTTCGGCTATAACGATAAGTTTAGACACTCAACCTGGCTTACTTTTATGAAAAATCGTTTAACGCTCGCCCGCGAACTTCTTAAGCCCGACGGCTCCATTTGGATTTCCATTGACGACGACGAAGGGCATTACTTGAAAGTTCTCGCCGATGAAATTTTTGGGCGTGATAATTTCGTCGCTACCGTTATTTGGCAAAAAAAACATACGCGCAGTAACGACGCGCAATGGTTCTCTGATAATCACGATTTTATTTTGGTTTACGCGAAGGATAAATCAATTTGGCGTCCTAATCTTTTGCCACGCTCTAAAGAAAGTGAAAGCAATTATTCCAATCCAGATAATGACCCGCGTGGTGCATGGCAGTCGTTACCTTTGCAAGCAAAAAGCGGAACGGATTCAAACTTTGAACATATTTTTTCAAATGGCGTAAAGTGGTCGCCGCCGTTAGGAAGATTTTCTGCGTTTTCGCATGAATCATTAACGGAACTTGAACGCGATAATCGAATTTGGTTTGGCGAAGACGGAAAAAACGTACCGCGTTATAAAAAATTTTTATCGGAAGTAAAAGACGGCTTTGTTCCAACGACAATTTGGAAACGTGACGAAGTTGGCGATAATCAAGACGGCAAGCGGGAAATGCGGGAGCTTAATTTACTTTTTGGGACGCCGAAGCCGGAACGCTTGCTTGAGCGGATATTGACATTGGCGACGCGGGCGGGCGATTTGGTAATGGATTATCACGTTGGCAGCGGCACGACGGCGGCGGTTGCGCACAAAATGGAGCGGCGATATATTGGCATTGAGCAAATGGATTATATCGAGACGTTGACGGTTGAGCGGTTAAAAAAAGTAATCGGCGGGGAACGCGGCGGCATATCGGAAAAAATCGGTTGGAAAGGCGGCGGCTCGTTCGTGTACTGTGAACTTGCCAAGCTGAATCAAAATTTTGTAGACGAAATCGAAAAGGCGACAGATTCGGCGACGCTTGACGACCTGCGCAAGAAAATTATTTCGACGGGCTTTATCAGTCACAAAGTCGACCCCGCGCAGATTAAGGAAAATATTAAAGATTTTTCCGCGTTGACGATAGAAAATCAAAAACGTTTCTTGCTTGAGTTGCTGGATAAAAATTTGCTGTACGTGAATTTGTGCGACCTTGATGACGAGGAATTTGCGATAAGCGACGTCGATAAAAAATTCACGCGCAGTTTTTATGGGAAGTGATGAGCGGTGTATCTTTACGATAAAATGGACGTAAGGCGCGAGGACAAAATTATTAAGCCCGTGCCCAAATACATTGCGGCGAATTTGAATTTTGAGTTGCGCCCGTATCAGCGCGAGGCGTTTGAAAATTTTATCACGCACTTTGAAAGCGAGACCTGCCCTCAACCTACGCAAATTTTATTCCATATGGCGACGGGCAGCGGCAAGACTTTAATAATGGCGGGGCTGATTCTTTATCTGTACAAGCGCGGTTATCGAAATTTTTTATTCTTCGTTAACCTAACAAATATCGTGGACAAGACGCGGGAAAATTTTTTAAATCCGCAGTCGACGAAATATCTTTTTGCCGACGAAATAATTTTAGACGGCGAGCGCGTGCGAATCAACGAGGTAGAAAATTTTCAATACGCTGACGACGACGCGATAAATATTTGCTTTTCGACGACGCAAGGCTTGCATATGACGATGAACTTTGCAAAGGAAAATGGAATGACGCCCGAAGACTTTACCGAGCGCGAAGTTGTTTTAATTTCGGACGAGGCGCACCATTTGAACGTTGTCACTAAGAAAAAACTTTCAGCGACGGAAGAGGAGCACCGCGAGACGTGGGAAGATACCGTAGAAAAAATTTTCGGCATGAATTCCGCTAATGTTCTGTTGGAATTTACAGCGACGTGCGACCTTGACAACCCGTCAATCAAAAAGAAATATGAGCCGCTGATTGTCTTCAATTATCCGCTTGTAGAATTTTATAACGACGGCTATTCAAAAGAGATTATGACGTTGCGAGCCGAGCTTGACGACAGAATATTTTTCGCGCTTGTGTTGAGCCAATACCGCTTAAAAATTTTCCAAGAGCACCGATTGAGCATTAAGCCAGTAATTTTATTCAAGGCGGCAAAAATCAAAGACAGCGAATCTTTTATGAAAAATTTTATCGAGCGGGTAAAAAATCTGCGCGGCGAAGATTTGCGAGCGTTGTCCGAAAAAAATTCTGATGAAATTATTCGGCGAGCGTTTGAATATTTTGCAAGCAAGGGAATTACATTTGACGGGCTAGCCGCCGAATTGCGCGATGAATTTTCTGCAGAGCGTTGCATATCGGCGAATGACGACAAGGACGCCGAAAAGAATCAAATTTTGCTCAACACGTTGGAAGATTCGAGCAATCCATATCGTGCGGTGTTCGAGGTTAAAAAGCTGGACGAGGGCTGGGACGTTTTGAATTTGTTTGACATTGTGCGGCTTTATGAAACGCGGTCGAGCAACGACACCATTACAGAGGCGCAACTTATCGGGCGCGGCGCGAGATATTGTCCGTTCCAAATTAACGACGAGCAACCAAAATTCCAACGCAAATACGACCGAGCCGCCGAAGAGGATTTGCGCGTATGTGAGACGCTGTATTATCATTGTCAAAACGACCGCCGTTATATTAATGATTTGCATAATGCCTTGCGTAAAATCGGAATGGGCGCGAATAAAAAAGTTGTGCGTTGCGAGTACAAGCTCAAGGAAAGTTTTAAGCGCGACGAACTTTATCAACACGGCGTGATTTTCCTAAACGCCAGAGAGGAAGTTAATCAAGAGTTCCGCGAAATCATTCCCGAAAAGTTTTACCGTTTCGAGCGGCTTATCGGCAAAGTTGGCCGTGATAAAGTTATGGCGGAAAATTTCGAGAGCCGCGCAGATAAATTTTATTTGAGGCACAAGACGCTTGGAGAAATCGCCGCGAAAAATTATGCAATCGTTCACAAAGCCCTGATGAAATTTCCGATTTACGAGTTCGCTAAGTTGAAGACACGCTTTAAGAATTTGAAATCGACGCGGCAATTTATCACCGACGCGGAATATCTTGGCGACATTGGCATTGACATTACGAGCAACGAGCCTGAACCGAGCGTTGAAACTTTATACGCCGCCGCTTTCGACGTGTTGGGTAAAATTGCAATAGAACTTGATAAGCCCGTAAAAATTTATCGCGGCACGACGGAATTTAATCCGCAGAACATAAACAAAATTTTCCACAATAAAGTTGTAAACTATTCGGAAGTGCGCGAAGGCGGCATCGGTGAATCTCAAGATGATATTAATTTGGCGGCGGAAGATTGGTTTGCTTACAACGACAATTTTGGCACGTCGGAGGAGAAATCGTTCGTCGCGTATTTCAAAGCGCGTATCGACGAGCTTAAGAAAATTTACAGCAAAATTTATTTGATTCGCAACGAGCGCGAGTTTAAAATATTTTCGTTTGACGACGGCGCACGCTTTGAACCGGATTATGTGTTGTTCTTGCGAAAAGAAAATTCTACGAGCTTTGAACAGTTTCAAATTTTTATCGAACCTAAGGGCGAACACTTAGCGGCAAATGATTCGTGGAAAGAAAAATTTTTGCTTGAATTAAAGTCGAAAGTTCTTGTCGACGACGGCGATTATAAAATTTGGGGCTTGCCGTTTTACAATCATAACGACGCTAAAAATTTTGATACGGAGTTCCGAGCGTTGCTTAATCATTAAAAACAAAAGACCGCCCGTTAATTTGGATAGAAGTCAGAAATAAGTGCAAAAAAAGAAAAGCCTCCTGCGGTAAAATAATTACTATGGAGGTTTTTTCTATAAAGAGATATTTAACTGAAAAACAATTGGCTTGAGTCGCAGATATAACAAAAATGATTTTACTCCTTACGAAAATAGAAGTAAAACTACCTGATTAAAATTCTTATTTGCTAAGGAAAGGCTCAATAATACTCACTAATAACGAACCTAAGCTAAACCCTGCGTCGACATGACTGCGGGCGACGAGCGGAACTCTCGCAACGGGTTTGCCGTCGTAGCGCAGAACAGCTTCGCCGAGAACTTGTCCCTTGTCAATGCCCTTGCCCACGTCGACGATTTTCGGCAAGTCGTAAGTAACTTTTAAAAGTTTGGAGTCTTCGCCCGCCATTAGCGGAAAATCTAAATTCTCTTTAGGCGCGACGCGCAGAGTAGGTTTTTTGCCGCCGCTAACGAAAACTCTTTTCTCCAAACGTTCCTTATTAATGCCGTTAACCATGCGGACGCGCTCAAAGCCGTAATTCAAAAGATTAGCCGCGTCGTCAAAGCGCGTATCTTGGTCAGGCGAATTCATTACAATCGCGATAAGCTCAATTTCGCCGCGTTTAGCACTAGCCGCTAAGCAACCGCCCGCCGCACGTGTCCAACCGGTTTTAATGCCGTTCGCGCCCTTGTACTTGCCCAAAAGCTCGTTGGTATTATTAAGCTCCGACCATTTTTCTTTTGGATAAATCCAGTGAATCGAAGTGCGCCGCGTGTTGACGATTTCGCGGAAGGCAGGATTTTTCATGCAGTAAACCGCAATGCGTGCCATATCCGCCGCCGTCGAGTAATGATTCGGATTGGGCAAACCGTTTGGATTAGCGAAGTGCGAATCTTTGCAACCGATTAATTTAGCCTTGTCATTCATCATTTCGGCGAATTCCAATTCACTGCCCGCGATAGTTTGCGCAAGAGCCAATGCGCCGCCATTTTCCGAAACGAGCATGACAGCAGTTATCATATCTCGCGCAGATATAGAATCCAGTGACGTCCAGTTCAACGTATTATCTTCCGTCGCGACTGCCGCTTGGTTCATGTAAACTTCATCGGGCGGATTAAGTTTCTCCAAAGCTAAAACACACGTCAACATTTTTGTCATACTAGCCGGCTCGTGTCGAAGGTCAGCGTTTTTTTCCCAGATAATTCGCCCCGTCGTCGCCTCAATTAATATCGCCGAATCCGCTAAAATTTTCGGCTCTTCCGCCGCCATTGCAAACGAATCCATTGCTAAGACGACGCAAAAAATTATTGTTGTAAAAAGTTTTTTCATACAATCATCATTGCCTGAACGAAATTAAATACTCCGAACGCACCGATTGCTATTCCCGCGTACCAAAAATAAATTTGCTTCATAAGCCCCGCCAACGAGACTAAAAGGATTGCGATTTGCAAATACGTCAACGAACCCGCAAAGCCTTTATTTAATTCGAGGAAATGGTCGCGCTCTTTTTCCTTAGCTTGAGTATCAGCTTTAATTTCGTCGCGTTCTTTGTCGTAGCGTTCGATTGTCTCAATATAATCTTTTTTCAACTCCTCAAGCTTGGCAGGATCGGGATTAGAGGGCGGGTCAATTTCCAACATTTCCAGTTGACTGGAGTAAATCGTTTGCCTGATACCTTTAGCCTGATAGTAAGCCCAACCGTCAGAAACTTGATTCTGCGCCAAAATTCCTTTGCTTGCATTTGCGCCGGCATACAGTGAGGCGAACGTCGCGCAGATTGCCAAAACCAAAGCCGTCAACGCGATTAATTGATTCGTCCGTTTTGAAAAATCTTTGTCTTTGCTTTCGTCAATTTTTTTATCGTCAGCCAATTTTATTCCTCCAATTATTGTACACTAACGTCTGTGGTAATTTGTCCATTAGCAACTGTAAACAGGATAAAGTTAGACAACGCGCTTTCCTCCGCCGTCGGTGACATGAACTCAAAGCAATAGCCGTAATTGCCGTCGCCAAGTTCCTCGTCTGTAATCTTCGGATTGTCGCCGATTGTAAATGTGTCAACTTCAACTTGCGTAAAATCTTCGTCTTCGCCGGAAATCGTCATGCCGTAATGGAGCGTTGTAATTTCGTCGCCCGCCCTAAGCTTGATAAGTTCGCGGCTACTCATGCCGTGATTGTCAAGTCCTTTGCGTGCGCCGAGAATATAATATTTTTCTTCGGCGTAAACGTAGGCAACTTGCAAATTGCATTCGACGCCGTTAAGTTTAATCGGGATTGAGTAGAGATTGTAGCCGTCGTTTTCTTCTGTAATTTCGACGTAAACGGGGTGCCCGTCAAGCATAGGCCACACGCCGCGAAAATTATCAGTAAAAATGCCCGTGTCCCAATCGGCTCTAATATCGGCGTCGCTACCTAAGTAAAGGATTATATCCTCTTCAATATCCATGTAAACCAACTGACAATGAACGCTTGAGAGTAAATCCATTTGCTCCTGATTAAGTTGCACGAATGCATTGCCGTCCTTGTCTAATTGAACGGTGAAATCTTCCAGTTGCGAAATTTGGAAAATCTCTTGACGTTGGGGCGGAGGCGTCGTCGGTGCAGGCGTAACAAGTGAATCGTCGTCCAAAAGCGGAACAACATCTGCAGGAAGTTCGCCGTAAATCAGGTAGTAATACAAAAGTTTTTGCGGAATAGGTGCGCCGTCTTGATTGAGATAATTAACTAAAGTTTGCTCGTCACCGCTGTAAGAATAGAAACTCGACAAGCCGCCGCCGCGATTGCGATATTCGCCGTTGACTTTATAAATAACAGCGTCATCAACCGCGCTGATTAATTTATCCGAAGTGTTAGGGAGAATGTCCTTGTTGCCTTTTGCGAGGTCAACAATATCAACCATGTTCGTATAGCCGGTGCGTCGCGTATTGCCGCCGTAATTTTCAGCCTGCTTTGCGCCGCGTCCAAATTTTGCAAAGAAGTTGCGCGGATTTTTATGAGCCGCCCGCAAAGCTTCAAGCCCGAACGATTCATAAGCGTTGCGCAGATACGGCAACTTAGCTAAGTCTATAACAGAAAGCGTCGCCGTGTCGTCAACCCAATAACTTTCGCAAGCCTCCATGTAAGTATCGCAAATTTCCTTGCCGAGTTTCGCTCCGCCCATAGCGGGATTTTTGGCGAGTGCTCCAACCCAGCCCGTGTAATTCCAACCAATACCAGGTTCAACTTCCTCCGACGCCGTAACATAGCGCGCTAAGCCGTCAAGCGTGTTAACCGTGTCATAAGTCGCCATTAAGCAAGCATCAAAGCCAATAAGCTCAAACGGCGGATTATCGGCGGAAGGTTCATAAGCGGCAGTAAACGCGGTTCGCAGGTCGTTTAAGCTTAGCATATTGCCTGTCCGTTCGTCTAAGCAGATACCGACAGCCGAGCCGCCGCCATGATCCCAAAATACAAAAACTCTGTGGTCGGCGGTGTAATTTTCCTTACCAAAGCGAACGAAATCCGCCAGCGTGTTAACGTCGCCCATGTCGGCATCTTGCAAAGTCGCAATACGCTCAAGTCCGTCCGAAGTGTAAATAAAACGCTCAACCGCTGAACTTGAGACAACGTTATTTTGCCACTGATTAGTTCCGCCCGTCTGAATCAAAATTTTAACGTTGGCGGGGAGTTTAACTTCCAACAGCTCCTGTAAGTCAGCAGATGCCGCGCCGTTACCGGTTTCTAAATCCGTGCCGCACAAGTACCATTGAATCAACCACGTGTCTTCAGCTTTGTAAGTGTCGGTAAAATTCGCGGTCTTAGCAGATTTAGTTTGAGTTGCGCCTTTAGGAGTGTCGTCGCCGCAAGCCGTTGCTGTTAACGCCGCTATCAAAAAAATTGCCAACATGAAAAACCGTCGAAACTTTTGCATGTCCTCAACTCCTTTGTTAAAAAAAATTGCCGCTTTACTTGCGGCGAAAAAAATTTTCTACGCTGTCAGATTATTTTTGACCGGTAACAAATTTTGCAACTTCTTCGGGGTTTTTCGGTGCCCAATACATTTTTCCGTCCGAACCTTCGACAGCCTCGCAAGTAATCTCAATGCTGGATTCGGGGTTGAGCGGGAACTCGTTAATGAATTTGTCAATCGACTCAAGCGCAAATTCTTGGAATTCGGGACTGGCTTTAAGCTGTTCTTCCGTCAGGCCTTGCGCTTGTAATTCGCCGTAAGCCGTGCCGAGTGCAACTAAGTCTTCATTGTTCTCTGCAACTTTAGCCGCGCCTGCTTGATTGATTGTCGTAGCAGTTAATTCAACAACGGGATTTGTTTTGTCGTCTTTTTTGACGGTTGCTTTAATTTCCATTGCCTTATGAAGTTTAGCAATATATTCTGCTGTCATTTCGGCAACACTTTCGTCGCTTAGCGGATATTGTTTGAAAGCTTCGACGAGCGGGGCGATAACTTGATCCTGAACTTTTTCGACGTCCTTATCTGTCATGCCCGCCGCCTTCATGTTCTCATCTTCAATAATGCCGTAAGCGTAGAGTTGCGCGTAAGCAACGACTGCCTTATCGGGACTACCTTCGGGAGCCTTGACAGCCTCTTCAGTTTTCGCCTCGTCTTTTTTAGCGTCGCTACCAGCCGCGTCTTTCTTGCCGCCGCAACCAACTAAACAAAACGCCAACAAAAGCGTCAACGCGCCAAACAAAACTTTCCTTAACATAAATAAAACCTCCATAAAAAATTTATATTAATTTTTGCCCATGATAAAATTTACGAGCGAATTGACATCAGCGGGTGCCCAATGAATATTTCCGTCGGTGCCGGTGACTTTTTCGCAAGCTACTTCTAAAGTTTTCTCCGGTTGCATTGGGATTTCTTCAATACTTTTTCCGCACGCCTCAACTGCCAATTTCTGAACTTCGGGATTGTTTTTAAGTTGATCGTCATTCATGCCGTCGGATTTGAGCTTGCCGACCATGCCGATTAGCGCAATAAGTTTGTCATTTACGCCGAAAGCACCGACTGCTTTTGACATATCAAGCGGTGTCGTCGTCAGCTCAACAACGGGCTTTTCGCCGTCTTCGCTTTTGATTTTGACTTGGAAGGTCATTTTTGCCTTGCTGTTTTCGTAGAAACTGTTAGCTATAGCGTCCGCGCTTGCGTCGCTTAACGGGACAATCGAGTCGAATGATTCCGCAAAAACTTTAGTCAGCACGTTGCGAAGATTTTTATTATCCTTATCAGTAAAACCAGCCGCCTCCATATTCGGCGATTCGCCCATCGTAATTATTTCGCAGTATGCAAGAATTGCCTTATCGGGCGTGCCTACAACTTTTTCCTCGCCACAACCGACAATCAACAACGCCACTAACGTTAATGCACAGACCAGAATTTTTCTGAACATAAAGAAATCCTCCCTCCATTCAAGCGCATTATATCAAAAAATTTCTTCGACGCAACTAATACTTGAAAAGTGATCGAAAAAATAAAAAAGTGTACCGCCTCACTTGAGACGATACACGAAAATTTTATCGTTTAATCCTTGACAAGTGAATTTGTAATATCAATAGTTATTCGGTAAATTTCAAATCAGGCTCGACATCAATTAGTTTAAGTGCGTGTGCTTTTTTATAATAAAGTTTCAACGCCTCCAAACTCTCCAATGTTAAATCCCATTTGATAACGCCGCCCAAATATTTATCCAGCTCGTTGAAGGTGAACGGCTTTTTATCAAGCACGGATTTTATCGCGTCTGCTTTATGTTCTATGCCGAATTTAAATGCGCGAAGAATTTTTTCATACGTCGACTTAAAAAGTTCGGGATTTTTGGTGGCGAATTTTTTTCTTACAGCCCACAATGCGTAAACCATTTGCCGCCCCGTTAGCTTGTGCCATTCCTTACCTAAATCGTACACGTAAAAATTTTTCGGGCGATGCAAGTAAATATAAAGTGCGTCGTCGCCAATTAACAGCGCAGCAGTTGCATCCTCGTCGACGGGATTTTCAGCCGTAACTGTTCGCGTCTCGTAATTTGGAGCGGCGTCGTAGCTTTCATGCAAAATAATTTTTAGCAATCTTTGAGCAGTTGCCGACTTCGACGTTAGAATAACTTTATCGTCGCGAATTTGTTCAATCGGCTTGCGCGACACCAAAACAATACTCGTAACGTCTTCATCTGCGCGGACGCAAATTTTCGGCAGAATCAAAAGTTCGTTGCTTTGACGTGCATACTCAATCGAAGAAATATTGCTAATGTCAATGCGTCCTGCTTTAAGTTCATCGTTTAAAAATGTCGGAACGCCATAAATAATCTGCAAATCGTGCGCGGTGTTTTGATAGCCGTAATTGAGCGGCAAGACGTTCAAAAAATTTATGTGACCAATTTTAGAATTCACGCGCTCGCCTCCTCACTCGAATTCAATCGTAGCAGGCGGTTTGCTAGTGCAATCATACAGCACGCGATTGACGCCTTTGATTTCGTTGACGATACGATTGGCGACAACGCTCAAAACTTCCCAAGGAATTTGCGCCGCCTCCGCTGTCATGAAATCACTTGTCAACACCGCACGTAGGGCAATCGCATAATCATAAGTTCTGCCGTCGCCCATAACACCAACCGAACGCATATTAGTTAGTGCGGCGAAATATTGCGCCAAATTTTTCACACCTGCTTTAGAAATTTCCTCGCGATAAATGGCGTCAGCATCTTGCACGATTTTAATTTTTTCTGCTGTGACCTCACCAATAATCCGAATTCCAAGACCCGGACCAGGAAACGGTTGACGGCTTACAATATTTTCCGGCAAACCAAGCTCGCGCCCAGCTTGACGAACTTCATCTTTAAACAGCAAACGCAACGGCTCAACAATTTCTTTAAAGTCGACAAAATCGGGCAAGCCGCCAACGTTGTGATGCGATTTTATAACGGCGGATTTTCCCAACCCGCTTTCTATCACGTCGGGATAAATCGTGCCTTGAACGAGATAATCAACCGCGCCAATTTTTTTGCTAACTTCCTCGAACACGCGGATAAATTCTTCGCCAATAATTTTGCGTTTACGTTCAGGTTCCACAACGCCGCGCAGTTTACCTAAAAATCTTGCACCAGCGTCAACTTTTATAAAATTCAAGTCAAACTTGCTGAAAACTTCTTCGACTTCCGCCGCCTCATTTTTGCGTAAAAGTCCGTGATCAACAAACACGCACGTTAAATTTTTTCCGACCGCCTTACTAAGCAGAACTGCCGCGACGCTTGAATCGACGCCGCCGCTTAACGCACACAAAACTTTTCCGTCGCCGATTTTATTTTTGAGCTGATTAATCGTGCCGGCAACAAACGAGCTCATCTTCCAATCGCGCTTACAACCGCAGATGTCCACGAAGTTTGAAAAGATTTTCGCGCCCTCGACGGTATGCACAACTTCGGGGTGGAATTGCACAGCGTAGAAATTTTTTGCAGGATTTTCCATAGCAGCAATCGGACAATCGCGACTGGTAGCAGTAACTATAAAATTTTCAGGCGCAGTAAAAATTTTGTCCGTGTGGCTCATCCATGCAACGAATTTTTTATTAACGCCCGCAAAAAGTCTTGACGCGCTGACGACTTCAATTTCCGTTTTGCCGTATTCGCTGACCTGCGCAGGCTTGACTTCGCCGCCGAGCACGTTAGCCATTGCCTGTGCACCGTAGCAAATTCCGAGAATCGGCACGCCTAAATTAAAAATTTCCATTGGCGGCAGAAGCGAATCCTCTTTATAAACGCTCTGAGGTCCGCCCGTCAAAATAATTCCTTCCGGATTGAGTTCGCGAATTTTTTCAATAGAAAGTGCCGTGTGTACTTCGCAATAAACATTATTTTCGCGAACGCGCCGCGCTATCAGCTGATTATATTGCCCGCCGAAATCCAATACTAAAATCATTGCCAACACCTCCGAAATTTTTTCCTGCCCATTATAGCCAAAAAAAAGAGCCTGTGCAAAATTTCTTGCACAAGCTCTAAAGCTAATCGTTATTCTGTTTATTGGTTGATTTTATTTCGTTTTGTAGCTGCTGAAGTCGCTGACCGTCTTGGACGTGCCATAAGCACTCTTGACACCGAACTTGACCGACTGCGAAAGTTTGCTCCAATCAGAATAGCTAACGTCAACTATTGCGTAGTCGTTGCTCTTCATTATCGTCTTGAGAGCACTCTTCGTAGCCGAATCTGTGCCAGTGACCCATTCGCCCTTCTTGTCGCCGTCAACGTCTTCAAACCAGTAAAGTTTGTTGCTGTTCTTAATGAAGACATTATTGGCGGAGAGACCATTAACCTTAATCGAACCTTTGTCGCTCATGTTAAAGTTGAGATTGCCCCTGTTTTCTTTGACAGAGTCAAGAGTGTTCTTCGTAGCAATCTTGACAACATCTTCTTTGCTGGTGAAGTCTGCGATAACGTCATTGCCGTCGCCTTTAGCGTAGTAGAAGGTGTCCTTAACGCCAACGGCACCGTAGAGTTTATCATTACCTGCGCCGCCTTGAAGTGTTGCAGAACCATTCGTGCCGCCGCTCTTGAGAGTGTCTTTGCCACTGGTACCAATCAAGTTAATCGAACTCTTCTTGCCTGCGACATTAGACGCATCAACCGTTACGCCAGTCGTATCGAATTTAGCCGACGCATCGTATTTGCCGCTGAAACTGCTAAGGAGCGTTGCAGATTTAGTACCATAAATAGCGTCGTTGTCCATAACGACTTGACCAACGCCGGAGAAGTTAACCGTAGCTTTATCTCCGTTGTTGAGTGCAGTCTTGCTGTATTCGTCGCTGTTTATTTCAACTTTGGAGCCGTCCGCCAATTCAACCTTAAGTGTGCCACTATTCGACATGGAGTTGAGCGATACTTTCGAGATATTTTCGTTGAGATTCCGCTTCGTAAGACCCGTGACGGAAATAACATCGCCGCTTTCCAAGCTATAATCTTCAATCGTGGTATTGCCGCCGTTGTGCACGAACGTATCTTTACCTTCGCCGCCCGTGAGCGTACTCTTGCCACCGTCGCCGCCGTTAAGTGTCGTGGAGTTGCTACCTGCGATTATGACATTGTTGTTGCCGTTGCCTTTTATGCTAATGGTTTTTTCGTTAAGTGTTGCGTCGATTGTCTTAATCTTTGCAGCGTTTTCGTCGTTGTTTGCGTCGTAATTGCCGCTGGACGAAGTGAGCATTACGGCAGTCGGATTCTTTACCTTGTTGTAAATTCTGCCGCTTTCCGTGAAGAGCATGTTCTTGCCATTCAAATTGATAGTTTCGCCCCTAGTGTCAGTAAGTTTGATTGTACCGTCAGTGATGCCGTCCGTCATAGTCAGCGTTACATCTTGCCCTCTAACAACAACGTCTTTAATGATGCTGTAATCGCCGGTCTTAACTGTTTCGCCTGTCGCATAATCATTAATGGTGAGGTTGCCGCCGGTGTACTCGAACGTATCTTTACCTTCGCCGCCCGTGAGAGTGCCACCCGACGCTCCGCCAACTAACGTGACTTTATTTGTTGTCATAGAGGCATCGATTGATTTGATTTCGTCGCTACCTTCGTAAGTGCCCTTTGCCAACGCATTCAGCACGTAATTTCCTTTGGCGTCTATTATGCCGGAAGTTGTTATGCCGCCCGCATATTTGCCTCTGGCATTGGCGAAACCTATAACCGCGTCTTTTGCAAGACCGTTAAGTTGAACTGTATTATCATCAATGGTTAGCGTTGTTGCCCTTGAGGTGTATTCCAAATCGCTTATATCGTCTAACCTGAAACTACCAAGTCCGAGCTTATCGTTTGTCGAGTCGAAACCATAGATAACGTCGTCGCCCTTGCTTACAATAATAGTGTCGGAGCCGTCGCCAGCATATACAGTATCATCGCCCGCTACAGCGTTGATAGAACCGCCTGCGCTACCCAAGACGATTACGTTGTCGTTGCTGTTGCCAGTAATTGTGACGGAATTAGTAGTCAACGAGCCGTCAATCGAGATGATGTTATCTGTGCTCTTGTAATTTGTTGCGTCGGGATAAAGCGTGACGGCAGTATCGTTGTCTGTGACATAATTCTTCGTATAGGTATAAACCTCGTCACCCACCGTAATGTCGAACGAAGAACCGCCAGCAAGTTTTTCAATCTTGAGGCTGTTACTGTTGTTGAACTGGAGAACTAAGCCGTCCTCACTAGAGGTGAGTGCGCCAGCGTATGGAACGCTGAAGGCATTTTCCAGCGAATCTTCTTTGATATTGAACGTCTTAATGGTGTCGTTGCCGCCGCTATAGATGAAATTATCTTTACCGTTGCCGCCAACGAGATAATCATTACCCGCACCGCCGTCAAGTGTATCGTCACCGTTGCCGCCTTCGAGGGTGTCATCGCCGGCTTCACCGAGTAAATAATCTCTACCAGCGTTGCCGCGGAGTATATCATTACCAGCACCGCCATAGAGCATATCATCGCCAGCATTACCTACAAGCGTATCTTTACCAGAGTTGCCGGTTATCTCGTTACTGCCGGAGCCGCCAACGAGTGAATTTGCTGAGCCGTCGCCAGTGATATTAATGTCGGCAGAAGTAGACGAAGCGTTAACGTGTCTAACGCCTTTAGGAACAGTATAATCATCGTCGAAACCAGCGGGCAAAATAGCAACCTTGCCATTGATAATCGGTTTTTCTTGGAAAATCTGAACTGTGCCGTCCGAGAAGGTAACTTCTTTCTTCTTAGCGTCTTTGATAACAAGTTCGCCCTCGTCGAAGGAAAGAATAACGTCGTTGTTATCGAACGAAACGCCGGAGTAGGAGTTTGTGAGACGAAGTGTATCTTCGCCGGCTTTGTAATCAGTTATAACATCATTGCCATCGTTGTAGATGAACAAATCGTTTCCTTTGCCGCCAGTGAGTATATCATCACCTATACCGCCGTGAAGTGTATCATTACCCGCACCGCCGCTGAGGGAATCGTCGCCTTCTCTGCCGTAGAGTAAATCATTACCAGCCCCGCCGACAAGCGTATCTTTACCTACACCACCGCTAAGGTTATCGTTACCTGTGCCGCCGTTGAGTAAATCATTACCTGCGCCGCCATTAAGTGTATCCTTGCCTGCGCCGCCGTTAAGTGTATCGTTACCTTTGGCACCGTTAATGGAATCATTGCCTGCGCTACCGGTTAATTGGTCGGCATTTGCACTACCAACAAGTATTACGCCAGAAGCTTCCTCGCTGTTAACTATGAGACCACCGGTTGCATTAGTTCCGATGACTTCTTTAACATCTTTTGCGACGGTAAATTCTTTAGAAGTGTCGTAGTTAGAAGTTATTGTTGCACTGTCGCCAGCAGTCAGCAAATCAGCAGTGGCAGAATACGTAATGGAATCGCCAGCGACTTTAATAGTAGAAGTTGCCGCGCCATTGATAGTAACGTCTCCGTCGGTCAAGACCAATACTAAGTTCTTGCCTTCGACTTTAGCGTCTGTGGGCGTACCAGCCAGTGTGTGTTTCTTCGCGTTGAAACCGGTAATTTTTTCTGCGCCAGAAATAGTGTAAGCCTTATTTTGAATATTGGTAACATTAATAGCAACCGCCGTATCCTCATCAACTTTAGCCGCGGCAGTGTCGATAGTTATAGCATTGCTCGTAACCTTGATGCCGTCAGTCGATTTAACGCCGCTTGCTGTGATTAACTGGTCGCCCTTAACAGCCGCGCTATAGGTAACTTTATTGTCGCTAAGTTCATAACCTGCAGTAGTGCCCGCGGCGTAATAAGTAGCTTTATTATTCTTTAAGTTGCTCCAAGAGCCGCTCTTTTCTTTCTGCGGCGCGGACACATCAGAGCCAAGCTTAAGCGTGTAATCATTATTGTTGATTGTGACATCAGCTTTATTGAGGTTCGCCGCACCGAGTGTAATTACATTTTTATCGCTAACTGTAATTCCGTCGGTGGACTTAACACCATTCAACGTGAACAGGTCGCTTGCAGGTTTTGCCGCCGTGTATGTGATAGTTTGTCCGTCTGCTACATAACCTTCGGTGTTGCTCGCCGACTTGTACGTTAAGCCGTCAAAGTGCGCCGCTG
>CAMJRX010000008.1 GCA_946408355.1 uncultured Selenomonadales bacterium | reverse complement strand
CTCAACCTCAGCAAAAGCCTAAACAGGAACAAAAGCAACCTCAACCTCAGCAAAAGCCTAAACAGGAACAAAAGCAACCTCAACCCCAGCAAAAACCTAAACAGGAACAAAAGCAGGCTCAACCCCAACAAAAGCCTAAACAAGAACAAAAGCAACCTCAACAAAAACCTAAACAGGAACAAAAGCAGGCTCAACTCCAACAAAAGCCTAAACAAGAACAAAAGCAACCTCAACAAAAACCTAAACAGGAACAAAAGCAACGCGATAATCAACGTCAAGATAAGCAAGAATCTCGCGCAGAACGTCAAGATAAGCAGGAAAGACGCGGCAAGCAGGATAAACAAGAAAATCGCGCTCAAGAAAAACAAGACACTCGCGGGGAACGCGGCGACCGTCAATCTAAAAATCGTCAGCGCGACGACGGTAGCGGCAAAAATAATCGTCAGCGTAATCGCAACCGTCAAGGTCCGGCAAATGCTAAGGAAGCTGCCAAAACTCAAGCGGCACAAGCCACTGATAAACAACGCGCTCCTAAATCTGCTCGTAAGAAAAATCGTCAGCAACCTCAGCCCGTCCGTAAAGTGGAAATCGCTCGTCCGACGCATATAAAAGTTGGTGAAAGCATTGCCGTTAAAGATTTGGCAAGCAAGATGAGTTGTACTGCCGTCGAAGTTATTAAAAAACTTTTGATGATGGGCGTCGTCGCTACGATTAACCAAGTTATTGACTACGATACAGCCGCGCTCGTTGCCGCTGAATTCGGAGTTACTGCAGAGGAACTTCCGCCCGAAGTCGACCCGACGCTTATCCCCGAAATCGAAGACGACCCTGCAACGTTGAAAATTCGCCCGCCTGTCGTTACGGTTATGGGGCACGTTGATCACGGCAAAACCTCGCTCCTCGACGTTATCAGAAAATCTCACGTCACCTCCACCGAAGCTGGCGGAATTACTCAACATATCGGCGCGTATCAAGTCATTTGCAACGACAGGAAAATTGTTTTCCTCGATACGCCCGGACACGAGGCTTTTACTGCTATGCGTGCTCGCGGCGCACAAGTTACCGACATTGCGATTTTGGTTGTCGCCGCTGATGATGGCGTTATGCCGCAAACAGTTGAGGCGATTAATCACGCTAAAGCCGCGAACGTCCCGATTATCGTTGCCATTAATAAAATCGATAAGCCTGGCGCAAATTCCATGCGCGTTAAACAAGAACTCCTTGAACACGGTTTAGTTTCTCGTGACTTCGGCGGCGATACGACTATGGTTGAAGTTTCTGCTAAGAAAAATATCGCCATTAATGACTTGTTGGAAGAAATTTTGTTTGAAGCCGACGTTCAAGAATTCAAAGCTAATCCGAACCGTGAGGCTCGCGGCGTTATCATTGAGGCGCAACTCGATAAAGGGCGCGGTCCTGTCGCAACGGTTTTGGTTCAAAATGGCACGCTCCGTATCGGTGATTCAATCGTCGCAGGTACAACTTACGGCAAAGTTCGCGCTATGATGAACGAACGCGGCGATAATCTCAAAAAGGCAGGGCCCAGCGTTCCCGTCGAAGTTTTGGGCTTAAATGACGTGCCCGCCGCCGGTGATATTCTTGCCGCGCTTGACGAAAGACTTGCTAAATCTATTGCCGAACACAGAATCGAACGCCAACGCAACGAGTTAATTAAATCTAAGAAAGTTTCGCTTGACGACCTGTTCAATCAAATTCAAGCTGGCTCGCTTAAAGATTTAAATATCGTCGTTAAAGCAGACGTTCAAGGCTCGGTTGAAGCTTTGTCCGCGTCGCTCCTCTCGCTTAACAAAAATGACGAAGTGCGCGTTAATATCGTGCATTCGGGTGTTGGCGCAGTCACTGAAAACGATGTTATGCTTGCCTCGTCGTCGAACGCACTGATTATCGGCTTTAACGTACGTCCCGACAACAACGCTAGAAAATCTGCCGCTACGGAAAATATCGATATTAGAACTTATCGCGTTATCTACGACGCAATTCACGACGTGCAGGACGCTATGAGCGGCTTGCTTGCTCCGAAGTTTAAGGAAGTCATTCAAGGGCGTGTCGAGATTCGTAAAGTTATGAAGTTCTCCAAAGCTTTGGTTGCGGGTTCGTATGTTTTGGAAGGAAAAATTTTCAACAACAGCAAAATCCGTATTCTGCGCGACAATATCGAAATGTTCGACGGCGAAATTGATTCACTGCGCCGCTTTAAAGACGAAGTTAAAGAAGTTGCCGCCGGTTACGAGTGCGGTATTTCCATTGTCGATTATCGCGACTTCAGAGAGGGCGACATTATCGAGGCTTACAAAATGGAGGAGATTGAAACTTCGATTGAAGACGTTAATAGGGATTAAGGAAGTGAATTGTTTTGATTACATTTATAATTGGCTTAGTGATTTTAATAGTTGGTGCGGCGATTTACGGTTCTATTTGCGAACGCATAATGAAACCGAACGCCTCCGCGCAGACGCCCGCAGTTAAACTTAAAGACGGCGTTGACTATGTGCCGATGAATAAATGGAAAAATTGTTTGATTGAATTGCTCAACATTGCCGGTACAGGTCCCGTGCTCGGTCCTATTCAAGGTATTTTGTTTGGACCGATTGCCTTTATAACAATTCCAATCGGTTGCGTTATCGGCGGCGCGTTCCATGATTATATGAGCGGCATGATTTCCTTGCGCAACAACGGCGAACAAATGCCATCGCTTATGCGACGTTTTCTCGGCGGCGGCGTTTACAGCGCTTATAATGTTTTTGTCTGCTTCTTAATGCTTTTAGTCGGTGTCGTCTTTATCTACACGCCGGGTGATTTATTCGTTGCGCATATTCTTAACGGCGACGCCTCCAAATTGAGCGCGGAAGTTATGATGGTTTACGGCGTAATTTTTGCTTATTATCTTGCCGCAACGCTTTTGCCGATTGATAAAATTATCGGGCGCATTTATCCGATTTTCGGCGCGATTCTTTTGCTTAGTGCTGTAGGGATTTTCTTTGGGTTATTAATTGAGGGTTATCCGCTGACTGAAGTTTGGGAGGCGGGCATTGCCAACGTCCACCCCTACGGCGAACACTTTATCCCGATATTTTTTATAACTGTTGCTTGCGGCATAACGTCGGGTTTCCATTCAACTCAAGCTACGATTATTGCCCGTTCTGTTACGAATGAAAAATATGGGCGGCTTATTTACTACAACACGATGATTGCTGAAGGTTTTATCGCGATGAGTTGGGCGGGCGCGGCTATGGGCGCAGTTAACAGCGGGCTTGCCACCAACGAAAATCTTTTCAAACAGGCGGCTGTTGTCGTCGGCATTATCGCGCAAAATATGCTCGGCAGTATCGGCGGTATGGTTGCGGTTTTGGGCGTTATTGTCCTTGCAATTACCTCCGGTGATACCGCGTTGCGCTCGTTGCGTTTAATGATTGCCGACGCGCTTCACATTGACAACAAAAAGAAAATTAACGTATTTATTTTGTCGTCGATAATTTTTGTTGTCGTTGCAGGTGTTCTTTACTTCGCTAAAACGGACGCGAGCGGCTTTGCGATTCTGTGGAGATATTTCTCGTGGGCTAACGAAACGATTGCCGTTTTTGCCTTCGCGATGATTGCTATTTACATGTTTAAAAATAACATGCCGTACATTATGGCGATAATTCCTGGTACTTTTTACATGTACATGGTCTCAACTTACATTTTGCACGCGCCGATTGGTTTTGGGTTTGACTGGACGCTAAGTTATATTTTAGCGGCAGTCTGTTCAGCGGCTTATGCGGCGGCGATTATAAAATTTGGAAAAAGTTTAACCACGACACGAAATTTAAGATAAAAAAATTAGCGGCGAGCTCGATTGAGTCCGTCGCTTTTTTTGTGTGTTTATGCCGTTACAGCTCCAGCCGTATAACCTGCCTTATTAATTGCGTCCCTCAAAATATCGTCGGAAATATTTTCTTTTAAGCCGACTTGAGCGGATTGTTTTTCCAAGCTAGCCGCCGCAATCGTCACACCGTCAATCTTTTCGAGGGCACGCACAACTTTATAAATGCATTTCTCGCAAGTCATGCCGTCAACGTCAATCGTGCGGTGTATCGGAAATTTTTCAATCTTCTCGACGCGAACGCGGTAGCTATCATCTAAAGCCTTTTGCACATTGCAACCGCCGCTACAACTGCCGCATTCTTCAGAACAACACGCCGCCTCGCTTTTAAAGAAAGCATTATAAATTTTTTTCAAGCCGTAGCCGAAAGCCGCCGCGATTAAAACTCCAAGAACAATCGTCGCCGCCATGAAATCATCTCCACTATTTTATCAATCTAAATCCGAAGCTTTACCTTTATATTTCGGCGGGCGTTTTTCTAAGAACGAATTGATACCTTCTCTATAGTCTTCACCACTGTAAACGCGATTGCGATAGGCGTTAATGCGCTCAAAATTTTCCGCGCTAATGACAGTGGAGGCTCGACTTAAAATACGGAATTGACGCTTGATAGCACTGATTGACAGCGTGCTATTGCGTCGAAGCGGCGCGAGGAATTGCTCCTCAAGAACAGTTTCTAATTTATCGGGTTCCGTGACGCGGTTTATAAGTCCGACATTTAAAGCATCGTTGGCGGTAATTGGCATACCGAGAAAGAACATTTCGCGCGCTTTATTCATGCCTAACTGGTTTATGAAGTGCATAATCCCCGACGCATTGTAAGGAATACCAATCTTTGCGGGAGTTATGGCAAAAGTTGCCTCGTTGCTACTTACAATCATATCACACGACAAGCACAAGTCGCAGGCACCGCCCCATACAGTTCCGTTCACACAGGCGATAACGGGAATAGCTATATCTTGTACTTTTCTCAGCAAATGCTCCATAGGCACATAAAATGCTAACGGGTCACTGCCGTCTTGAGGAAGTTCACGAATGTCATGTCCCGCGCTCCATACACCTTTGTTAACTTGAGCTTTAATCACAATTCCCACGCATTCAGCGGAGTAACCTTGCTTGAGTGCCGCGATTAATTCATTGCACATATTCTCGCTAAGGCAATTAAAATGTTTACCATTCTGCATTTCTACATAACAAATACGATCCTTAATAAGGACGTTAACCAACATGAACAATGCCCCCAAATTATTTTATTCAAAGCCTAAAAGTTTTCCGCCTTGATAAACAACTAGCGACGCAACCCACGCAACCGCGCAGGTGTAGAAGAATACGAACGCCATCCATTTAAAACTTTGCGCTTCTTTTTTGACGGTGCCAAGTGCAGTCATACACGGCGAATAAAGCAAAGTGAATACCATAAATGCTAAAGCAGACAACGGGGTAAACGCACTGCCCATAGAAGTTGCATTTAAGACTTCTGCAGTGCCTTCCGCATCGTTCGTATCAACAGAATCTTCATCTGCACCGTAGAGAATTCCCATTGTAGAAACGACCGCTTCTTTAGCTAACACGCCCGTAATGACTGCCGCGCCAGCTTCCCACGTGTCAAAGCCCTGCGGAGCAAAAATTACCGAAGTTGTCGAACCAATACTTGCGAGATAACTGTTGTCCATATCTTCCGTCATGCCGTCGGAATTGAAACTGCTGAGGAACCAAATTATAACGCTCATTGCAAAGATAATCGTACCGGCTTTAATCAAGTAGCCTTTACCCTTGTCCCAAGCCTCAAGCAAAACTGTTTTGGGGTCGGGCAAGCGATAGGGTGGCAACTCAAGCAGGAAGGTTGATTTTTGCTCTTTAAATATTGTCGTGCTTAAAACTTTCGCCATAACAATTGCTGTAATTATACCGAGAAAATACATTGCGAAAACTACATTGGCTACATTGTCGGGGAAAAACATTGCCGCGAACAGTGCAATAATCGGAACTTTAGCATTGCAAGTTATAAACGGGGTTACGAAAATAGAAATCATTCTGTCCTTGTGCGTATCAAGTGCACGATTCGCCATAATTGCCGGCACTGCGCAACCAAAGCCCATTACCAGCGGCATAATCGATTTACCGGAAAGACCTGCGCGGCGCATAATCGGATCCATTATGAACGCGACACGAGCCATATAACCTGTACCGTCTAGGAAACTCAGAATGATAAACAGCGTAAAAATCAGCGGCACGAAGTTGATAACCGCGCCGACGCCCGCGATAATTCCGTCTGAAACGAGCGACTGCATCCAATCGGCGACGCCTGCCTCCGCCATTGACTCTGCCGCCCAAGGTACTAATGTTTCGTCGAAAAATTCTCCTACTAAATCTGCAAGCGGTTGACCTATCCAGTTGAAAGAAATTTGGAACATCAAATAGAACACGACAAGCATTAACACCAGCGACGACACGCCGTTAGCAAGATAAGAGTCAAGTTTTTCCGTTAACGTTTTGCCCGCTGCGCTAACGGTTACTGCGCTTGCCATAATTTTATCAATCAAGTCGTACCGCGCAGAAATAATTTCTTCCTCGATTTTCGCCGCACCTAAGCCGCTCTGTTCAATCTTGTGAACTTTATCAATATGGTCGGTAATAAGTTTGGAGGGCTTGTAATTCGTCATAACGGCATTGGTGAACACGTCCAAAAGTTTACGAACGCTTTTATTGCTTCTGCCGACGGTGTTAGTTACGGGCATTCCGAAAGCGTCTTCCAATTTTTTCATGTCGATTTTAATGCCGTGCCGTTGAGCCTCGTCCATCATGTTAAGGTTGAGAATCAGCGGAATTCCATGTTCCATAAGCTGAACCGTCAAGAAAAGATTCCGCGCAATATTCGCCGCGTCGATAATGTTAACGACTATATCGGGCTTATTCTCCTTGAAATAATCGCTGACAACCTGCTCTTCCTGTGAGCGGGCGTTGATTGAATAAGTGCCAGGCAAATCTATGACGGAAATTTTTCTGCCGTTGTGTTCGATAACGCCAACTTTTTTGTCGACTGTAACACCAGGCCAGTTGCCGATTTTCTGACGTGCGCCGGTAAGTTCGTTAAAAATTGTCGACTTGCCGGTATTGGGATTGCCCGTTAATGCTACGGATAATGCTGACATTTTATCACCTCAATTAACTTGTGAAACTTCAATCTGCGCGGCGTCGTCGCGTCTCAATGCCAAGTTGTAAGAGCGGAGCCGTATAGCAATCGGGTCGCCGAGCGGTGCCGAGTTCAAAACTTCTACACGAGTGCCGGGGATTAGTCCCATTGTCATGAGCCGCTGTTTAAGTGCCGATTCACCGACTGAATCAATCCTCACGACCATTCCCGACTTTGTTTCTTTAAGTGTCAATTCCGGTACCTCCTTGAAAAGTATTTTCGTTTAGCTTTATGCGCAGTTTATCATGCATGAAAATAATTATCAACCCTTCTTGAAAATTTTTTCCAATAAAAAAGTCCGCGCAGATTTTTTTGTCGTTTGTTTGTTGAAAGTCGCGCAATTAGTGCTATAATGACGTGTATTTTGTTTCGGGAGTTTCTCTCTAATATTTTTTGCGAAGGAGATTGAAATGGAAAACAAACAACAAGGTTCACTGGCGGGCTTTTTGGTGCCGTCAATCGTCGGGATTATTTTGTTCATGATTCCTGTACAATACGACGGGAGCTGGACAATAGTCGTCAAAATTATCGCGGACATGATTTCGGGCGCGATAGGCGAATTTTTACCGGCGTTGTGCGTTGGGATTGTTACATTATCGGCAATTCTCGGCATAATTTTTTTGGGCAAGCCGAATTTCATCGCGACTTATCCGATTGTCGCCAACACGTTTTCGACGACGGCGATTTGGGTCGTGATTAGGATTTTCGGCGCGATTTTTATTTGGCTGACTTACTTAGGCATTCAATCGGGCGAAGGCGGCGCGGGCGTCATCAGTTTAATAACTTCGGACGACAACGGCGGCTTTGTTCTAAATGATTTGCTTAGCGTCCTTGTGGTAATATTTTTATTGGCGGGATTACTTTTGCCGTTGCTGTTGGATTTTGGACTGCTTGAATTTATCGGCGCGCTTTTAACTAAGGTTATGCGCCCGCTGTTTACGATACCTGGTCGCGCCGCAGTCGACTGTATAACGTCTTGGATTGGCGACGGCACATTGGGCGTTATGCTCACGGCTAACCAGTACGAAGGCGGTTATTATTCAAAGCGCGAGGCGGCGATTATCTCGACGACATTTTCCGCCGTATCGATAACGTTTTCAATCGTCGTTTTGGCGCAAGTTGACTTAATGGAATATTTCGGACTGTACTATCTGTTAATCTGCGCAATAGGAATTGTCTGCGCGTTAATCTTGCCGCGAATCCCACCGCTTAGCTTGAAAAAAGATGAATATTTAGTTCCAGGCAAGGCAATGGGTGAATCGCTCCCCGAAGGTTACACAACGTCGTTTCAATATGGCATTGCATTAGCTAAAGAGCGCGTCGCAGAACATCGCGGCTTTGAACAGTTCATGGAAGGCGCATTTAAGAACGCTGCGGGCATGTGGTTTGGCGTGTTGCCGGTCGTAATGTGCATAGGAACTTTGGCGTTGGTTTTGGCGAATCACACAACGATTTTTGACACGTTGGGATTACCATTTTTGCCTCTGTTGCAAATTTTAGACGTTCCTCAAGCGGAGGCAGTTTCCAAAACAATGATTGTTGGCTTTACTGACATGTTTACGCCGTCGGTATTGGCGGCGGGCACAATTACCAGCCCAATGGCAAAATTTATCGTGGCAGTCATTTCCGTCACGCAATTAATTTATTTGTCGGAAGTCGGCGGTTTGATTCTCGGCTCGAAAATCCCCGTCAACCTCCCCGAATTGTTTATCCTCTTCCTTGAGCGTACAATTATTAGTTTGTTAATTGCGGCTCCCGTTGCGCACATGTTCTTTACGAATTAAAAACTACTTTTTTATCGTGTTGCCAAATTTCTATTGATAAGCAAGACAATGCGAAAATAGTTGCGGCAAGTCCTCGATAAACAAAAAATGCGTGGATATGCGAATGTCCGCTTGCAATGGCGTACCAGATAAACGGCAATGTTGCTGGGAATAAATATGGTAAAACTTTTCTTGAGGTTAATATATTTCGTCGACTGATTAAGATATAGAGCAGGAAAATTATCGCAAGGAACAAAAAAATTCTTATCGGTCCGTGCCCTAAGACGGCAATATTTCTCTGAATCGCGCCGAGTGTCGTAATTTGCCAGCCCGCATTAACCAGATTATTGCCGATTCGAGTATACGACGCAACTTGAACGAATGCGCTGGAAATGGTATCGTAACCTGTCAAAAGTTGCGAGATAATCCATTTGCCCGACCACATGCCGAAATAACCCGTGCCCCACGCAATTAAAAGTTCGCTCATCATTTTAAGAACGTTAGATAATTTTTCTTCAAGAAGTCCGCGCAGATTCAAAACGTACCAAAAAATTAACATCATGCCGACAGAAAAAATCGGATAAGTCAGGAAATCGAAGAACGCGATTAAAATTCCCGTCAGCGCAAAAAAGTAAATATAAAGTCCGTCGTCAAATAGGCGGCGATTTTTTTTCAGCATGATAATTATCGCCGTCATTGTTATGATATAAATCGGCGCGAATTGAAATGACATTGACAGCGAGACCGGATTTAAAATCATGACAGTTCCCGCCAATGCAAGCGCACGGGGCGTTCCTAAAATTTTTTGACACGCGAGCAAGGCGACGACAAATAAAATAAACACCACGTAAGCCAAAAGCATTCGCAAATGGTTAGCCTTCATTGTCAAGAGTAGCGGCTTGAGTACCAAAAGATAGCCGTGCCAATAACGCGGATAAACCGTTTCGCTTAAGCCTTCGGTGTCGTCGCGCAGAACTTTTATTAATGCCTCTACAGGTTTTTCCTCGTCAGGCAACGCAAAACGCGGATTTAGCATTGCCGATTTTATTACATCATCTGTTGGGTGAATTATTTCCAATAACATTATCGCGTCGGTGAAATTGTCGAGTTTTGAATGTTCGCCCAATGCCCATGACGGATAATTTCCCTCGTGTTCGTAAAGCGGCAATGCGTCGCGAATATTTTCAACGGCTAGTTCGTTCGGTAGCGCGTAAACAAAAATCATTAACGCCACGCCGATTAAGACGCTTAGCATTACGCCTAAAATAATTCGTAAAAATTTCTTGATAAAATTCATCGCGTATCCTTTTAAAAAATTTTTTCTTACTGATTGGCGTTAGACGGCATGAGCACGATATTAACCGGCAAATTGGACGCGCCCGGCGGTGAATATTCAAAGCTAACGTAGCCGCGATAATCTCCCAGCTCGGAAAGTTCGGTGCCCTCCGTCATTAAAGAAATCCCCTCTGAACGCGCCAATGCAACGGCAGAATTTTCCGGCGGCGTCCTGTCACCAAAGTAAAGGCGTTTATCGGGCGTTTGAATTACTCCCGACGTACCATAATATTTATACCTCAACGCGCCTGCATAGTGCCCGCCAAGCGGACTTAGATAAAAACTCGTCAAAAATTTCGTGCGGAAGTTAAGAGTATAATTTATGCCGTAGTTGCCGTAATTAATGACTTCGGAGCCGTCGGTCGCGTCAATGCCGCGTTTGAACAGGTCGCTGATATTGTCGCCGATTAAAATATAACCAAGCCCGTCGCGTTCGCCGTCGTAGGGTTTTTTAAGCGTCAACGTTCGATTCATCTGCTTAAACGTGCCGCGCAGTTTGTATTCATCTTTAGGCAAAATTTCGGCGCGGCTCAAGAATTGGAGCGGGTCGGCATTTTCCGGATACATCATCAGAAAAACTTTGACGGGTTTATTAGCGTTAAAATCGCACACGCCGTGAATTAATTGACCAGGCTTGAGCAGAAAATAATTTTCGTAAGGCTGATAAACTTTTCGCTCGAAACTGTCAAGTTCAATTTGGTCGCTAAAATTATTTTCCATGTACATTGTCTGGGTTATTTTGCCGACACTGAAATAATTTCTATTTGGTTCACTCAAGCCGCCGCGAGTTATATTTATGACAGCCTCCGTCTTCGAGGTGTTCTCAAAAATTATCGCAAAACGTTTACGGACGCCAGTATCATTCAAATGGTAAAACAAAAGTCTAGCGTCGCCGCTTACCGTGTCCGTGTATAAAATCCCGTTGCGACGAACATATTCGGGGCTGTCAGAAAAAATCAATGTTCCGCCGCTGTCTTGCGAAAAAACTTCTAACTTGTGCATGACAGTCGACGGCAAATTTTTATTCGCGGCAGAAGAAGTAGGCATTAACACACCAAACGAGGTAGCCGCCGCCATTAACGCCGCAAAAATTCTTTTAATAAAATTCATCTATTGCAATGTCTCCTTGAAAAATTTTTCCGCGATTATATCATGTAAGGCTTAAAAGCACAAAAATTTTTCTTGACAACGGGCGGCAAAAGGTTTAAGATAGCCGCGTTTTGGGGACGTAGCTCAGCTGGGAGAGCATCAGGTTCGCAATCTGGGGGTCAAGGGTTCGAATCCCTCCGTCTCCACCATAAAGAAAATTACAAGGCGGAAGCTAAAACTTCCGCCTTTTGCGTTCCCCAAAATAAAAAAAACGCCGACATTTTGCCGACGTTTTTTTATCCCATGTTTAACTTTCTTGTACTTCTTGCCCGAAGGCGAAATAATATCCGACTCTAAAACACTCTTCTAAAAATACTCTATCCGATTCGTTTCCTACCGCTGACAACGCATTTTCGGCTTTGGTTGAGTTAAAAAATTTCCCGTCCGTCAAACAAAATTTCTGACGTGTCGCCTTTGCATTTTTCGGTGAATAATTTTTACTTATCGGGAAAATTTGTTGTTCCCACACTTGCAAGCCGTCCGAATTCTTTTTAACTTTGATTGAATACTTGTCCAGGAAAAACGGCGCGTCATTGTAAAACGCAATGAATACATAATTTTTGTCCGTCGACACCCGCGCAGGGTCGTTCGGTGCAAGCCGCTTGCCACTCGCCAAAAGTGCTTTTAATTGCTGCTCGAAAAGTTCCGCGCTCGTCCAATCGCTTTTGAGCATGGGACCTTTCTTTTGCTCGGCTTGCTTGGCAATTTTTTTATCGGGCTTAAATTGTGGCAGGTCATAAGCTTGAGCCGCGCCACTCGTCAACATAAAGCTCACCAGCAAAATCGCTGAAAACTTTTTGAGCATTTTACTCACTTCCTTGCGAGGAACTCCATATCAAATTCACCTGATTGCAGCTCTTGTTCTTCTGGTGCGTTTTTTTTTGGAGCAATGCTTTTAATCAGAAGCTCGGGATTTTCAAAACGGTTACCTAAAATTGTCATCTTCCAATTTTGCACATCGTATAGAGCCTGCCGAATCTCGTTGCCATAATTGACGACGAAACTGCCGTTGTGAAATTCCACAATGCCAATCTGCCCGTCTTCTGTAGCAACTATATCATCTTCGTAAACTTCCTTGCCTGTGCTGTCGACAAGCCCTGTAAATTGTCCTATTGTCTTCGAGTCCACGCGATAGCCTTCGTAGCCATTTTCGTAAACAAAAATGTGCGCTTGCGGTCCGGGGTCTCCGTATGTTCCGCGCTTAAGGTAAAAACCGTAAATCCAAACGCTCTTCATTTCGCCGCTGAATATTTGAAAAGTTTTTAAGCCGCGATATTTGATTTCACGTTCCGCCATGAAAGGACACCTCCGACTTTATTAACAAATCAAAATTTCATGCCCGCCATTATAACATTGAAAATTTTTTCCACAAGTTTTTAACATGTATACTTGCGAAAATTATAGCGGGCTCAGCGAATTTTTTCCGATACATCTACCTCCTTTCACTTCATAACCAAAACGTTTACCAACAATAATCTGCATTTATTTTATCTGAAAAAAATCTTTAATGTCATATGATTAAGGATTAAAGCTATTCTACACTTCGTGAAAAAATTCCTGCAAGCCTGAAAAAATTTTTTAAAAAAATTTTTAGCCGCCCAAAAGAAATTCTTGCAAGATAATATTTTTCACGTCGCCAAAAGTTTTCTCGCGCTTCGAGGTAATTAAAATTTTCTCAAAGTCAGCGGGCAAGGCTCGCAAAGGTCGCGTGATTCTTCTAACGGAAATTCCGCTGGTAGGCAAAACTTGTATAAAAATTTTTTTATCGGCGCGTTCAGCCACAAAAGTTATATTCATTGTGCCGAACTTCCCAATGCTAATCGAATATCCGCGCCGCAAAAGTTCAACGTATACGGCATTTTCTACCAAAATATTTTCGTCAATTTCCGGAGCAAGGGCGCAAAGTATACCGTTGTCGACGCAATAAAATTTCTCGCCGCTAATCAAACAATTTTCGTTCTTTATATCAAAGCGCGGAATTCTTTTAAAAAGTCCGGTGCTACAACTCAAATAATTTCTAAAGGTGTTAATTGTACTTGCGACGCCTTTTAAGCGGTCGAATAGTTGATTTAAACTGGTTGCTTTACCGACGCTTTGAGCAATAATTTTCATCAACAACTGAAAGACTTCCGCCCTTTGCAAAGAATTTTTCGCGACGAGGTCAAAGATTATTTCATAAGCGGCACCGCGCAAAACTGTTGGTAAAATTTTTTCATTGGCGTTGAGTGTAACAGGCAATCCGCCGAAGTGCAGATAATTTTGCAGGGCATTATCCTCCGGAACATTTTTAGCATACTCGCTGAATGTCAACGGATAAAGTTTCAGCACGTCGCAGTTATCTGGCAGAAGTGCGCAAATTTTTTCGGCGAACGCTTCAGTCGAACACGTTATATAAATTTCAGCGGGCATTCCAACGAACAGCGCGTTAATCGCCTTTTCGCCCTCGACGACGCAATCTATCTCGTCAATCAACAAGAAAAATTTTTCCAACTCTAAAGTTCGCGTCTCTACAAAGTCATATAACGTTTGAAAATTTCTAAGCCGTTCATCTTCCGCGCAGTTTAAAAAAATTATTTCTTCCTCCGCGACGCCCTCCGAACGCAAATTTTCAGCAAACGCATTTAATAAAGTAGTTTTGCCGACGCCGTTTAAGCCGTGAATTATTTTGACGGAGAAATTATTTTTCAGCTCCAACAATTTTCCTAGATAAAAATTTGGCTCCAATGTGATTCACCACGCTACAAAAATTTTTTTAATTGTATAACAGGTTCCGGCTTTTATCAAGCTATGCAATTCAATCGCTGAAAAAATTTTGAACAGTCACTTGCAAATAGCAAAGTTTTCTGCTACAGTTAGGCGACGGGAGGAACGAGAATTTTCCACAGAAAACTAATCTTGTTCTAATAATCCTTTAATCATTTTAAGATATAATTCCCGTTAATCCCAACAAAATAAAATATGCGCCACAGTGCCGAAAGGCTGTCCCCGCAGCTTGGTCGGCGGCAAATAACTTGCGATGACCACCAAACGTCGCAAATAGGAGGTGAGATATGTAGAAATAAAATCGATGTTTAAAGGAAACCAGGACGGAGGCGAGGCTTCCGCCTTTTTGGTTTTAAACACGCTTAACAGCCAAAAAAATACCCCTGCGTTAACGGCAGGGGTTTTTGCGTTCTGCAACAAAATTCCTATGTAATTTTCTGATAGCCGATTAAATTCGTCACGACGTTTGCAAGCTTGCTTTTTTTAGGACGCACAATAACCGATTCCGCAATTTTCATGACGGCTTGCGGCTCTTCAACTTCGGCAGGTGTTTCTTCAACGGGTGGTTCCTCAATCACTCCAGGCGATGATAACTTGTTAATGAATTCGCGGATTTTGTCAGGCGTCGTTATCGCGAACGGCTTATCACTGAATTTTTCCTCCGACGCTACCAGCGATAAAAATCTAAATCCGTCGATAAATTTCATGTCCGCGCAGGCGATTATCAAATCTATATCCACCTCTTGCAAAATTTTTTCTGCCTCCGTCGTCGTTGTCGCGATTAATGCCTCGTGCGGGAAATTGTCCTCGATAATGCTTTGCATGGACTTTAAAACTGATTCGTTGTCGCCGAGCAGTAAAATTTCTTCGGAATGAATTTCGACAAGTTTTCTATTGACGCGCTCAATTAAATCGGCGGGCAAGAACGGCTTCCTTATGTAATCTTTAACGCCCAATGCCCCAGCCTTTTGTACAGTTTCCACATCAACCGACGCCGTTAACATCATGACTGGCACGTCTTTAATCTGCGCGTCGTTGCGAATTTCCTGCAACGTCTCTATCCCGTCGAAATCCGGCATCATCACATCAAGTAATACGAGGCTCACGCGCTGACTTTTTAAAATGTCTATGCCCTCGACGCCGTTATCCGCGCCAATTACCTCGCACGGCAATCTTTTTTCCAAAATCATTTTTGCGATTTGCAAATTCATTTCGTCATCGTCAATTACTAAAACGGTTTTTTTACGCATGATTTATCCCTCCAAAGTTTAAAGTGTCTCGGCAAGTTTTTCTGCCTCTGCCGCCAATGCGTCGTAAAGTTTCATTGCCGCCGCGTGATTCTTATTTATAAAGTCCGCGCTCTCCTGTTTTTCAAGCTCGGAACTTGTTGCCGCCATTAAAATTTTTCCGGCTTTCTCCAATTCTTTTGCCGCCTCTGAAGTTTTTTCGCCGCCGATTGATAACGCCGTTGACTTGAGCGCGTGAACGCAAATTGTATAATTTTTCCAGTCGCCCGCCTCGAAAGTCGCTTGCAATTTCTGTTGTTTTTCTGCCTTCAAGCTTACGAACTTTAATAAAAATTCCTTGTAAAAATCCGTCATGCCCGCGCTATACTCCAAGCCCTTTTCCACGTTGATTAAGTCGCTGACTGGCTCGGAAGGCTTTTCTGCCGCCGAAATTTTTTCTTGCGTCGACGACAAAACTTTTTCTGCCGGTAAATAATTCATAAGCATTTTCTCCATTAATTTTACGTCGATAGGTTTGCTCAAATAATCTGTGAAACCTTCGGCGATTAGTTTTTCCCGCGTCCCGGATATTGCGTTCGCCGTCAACGCGATTATCGGTACGTCTTTGCTCAAATTATCTTCCATTGCTCGCGCCATTTTTAGCGTTTGCACGCCGTCCAAACTCGGCATCATCTGGTCAAGCAAAATTAAATCGTAATGACGCTCCGCCAATTTTTTTAGGCAAGACATGCCGCTCAACGCCGTATCGACTTTTACTTGCGTCGCCTTTAGCAAATTTGTCGCGACCAGCAAATTCATTTCGTTATCGTCGACAACTAAAATATCTGCGTCGGGGGCAATAAATGACGGCTGATATTTTTCCTGCGCGGCGTGAGGTTTTTCCTCGATTTTGCCGATTAGCTCGTTGCCAACAATTTTTTGCGGCAAGATTACTGTAAACATTGAGCCTTCGCCGTAAACGCTTTGCACTTCAATTTTGCCGTTCATCATCTCAACGAGTTTTTGAGTTATCGCAAGCCCTAAGCCCGTGCCCTCGATATTTTTATTTTTTTTGGCGTCGAATCGTTCAAAGTCGTTAAAAAGTTTCGGAATATCTTCCTCGTGAATGCCAATGCCCGTATCCTTAACCGTAAATTTTAAATTAATTTTGTCGTCGGAAATTTTTTCGCCGTCAACGATAAATTCCACACTGCCGACCCGCGTATACTTAACGGCGTTGCTCAAAAAATTTATCACGATTTGCCGAACTCGAACCGAATCGCCGAACAAAAGATTTTCCGTGTTAGGATTAACTTGCACCGTGAACGCCAAATTTTTCTTTTCGGCACGCGGGCGCATCATGTTGACGAGATTTTTAATAACTTCGCTAAGCTTGTAATTTTCAGGCACGAGTTCAAATTTGCCGCTCTCAATCTTAGAAAAGTCCAGAATATCATTTATAAGCGACAGCAAAGTTTCACTCGCGGCGGAAGAATTTTGCGCGTAGTCTATAATTTTGGGATTTTGACTTTCGCGCAGAATCATTTCGTTCATACCGATAATCGCGTTAATCGGCGTTCTAATTTCGTGGCTCATGTTGGCAAGGAAAATACTTTTGGCGTTATTGGCATCTTCTGCCGCCTGTTTTGCCTCGCGCAAGGCGTCGCTTTCCTCCGCCTTTGTCCGAACTACAAACAAATACGCGCTAACTAATGCCAATATCAGCAACATTAACGTCCCGCCGCTCAATAAAAGCGTATAAATCCTAAAAATGTCGCCTGCAACCGCCGCCCAAGGAACAAAGCCTATCATCGTGCAATTCGTCTGCGGCAAGTCAGTCGCGAATAGAAAAAATTCTCCAAGCGAACTGTCACGATAAACCGCCGCTGAACGGTGAGTACTCAATTTGTCGCGAATAATTTTAAAGCCGTGCTGAATCGTCGCATTTAGGAAAAATTTTTTATCAGCCTCGCCATAATCTTTGTACGGAATGATAATTTGCCCGTTGCGCTCTTGAATCAAAAGCCGCGTGTCAGAACTATATTCGGCAAGCCCAAACAAATCCGTCAAAAGTTTGTCGTCGTAAAGGCGATAAATAGCCGCTTGAACGTTGCCGCCGCGCATGACCGGAACCGCAAATAATAATCCTTTGCCCGCGCAGTAGTCTACAACCTCATTTCCGCGATATGCCGACGTGAGCCGCAAAAAATCCCACTTCGACAAAATTTTTCCGTGAATAGCTTTGCCGTCCAATTTCAACAGCCCGACCGAAATATTTTCATTGCCAGCCTTTAAAATCGACAAAAAATTTTCTTCCGTCGTTGCGTTCGGGTGCAACTCCAAATATTTTGCCGCCAATCGCAACTCCGCCAATTCCTTAGCAAATCTTTCTTCCGCCACGATTGATAAATCTGCCGCCTGTTTTGCCATTGTTTTTTCTAGCGTCGTGTTCAGCAAGTCTCTAACTTCCATGCGCATGAAAAATCCCGTTAACAGTAAAATCGTTAGCACCGTCGCAAATTGCAAAATTATTTTCTTGATATATTTTTTGCTCAATGAAAAGCCGCCCTCATTCAAGAACCTCAACTCCTTTCACGAGCCAATTTATATCTTCCAATAAAGTATCGTCGCTAATCGCCTCACCCGCCGCGCAACGGATTTTGCCCGTGTTGTCGTAAATTTCTCCCGCGAAAATCAAGTTGCCGTTAACAAGTTCTTGCTTAAGCGACTCTAGCCGCGTAATCATTTTTTCTGTTACTGCCGGCGAAAACTCCGATAACATTACTGCGCCGCGCTCTATGCCCAGCCAATGATTTTTTACAGAATTTATTTCGCCTTTCAAGTACCGTTGAATCATGTCCGAATAATACAAGTTCCAACGGCAGATAACCGACGTTAAATAATGCTCCGACTTGGTATCTAAAATCGCGTTGTAGGCAATGAAATCTGCGCCGAATTTTTCTGCAACCTGCGCGGTCGCGTCTTCGTCTTGGTGATAAGTTAAAACGTCTGCGCCCGCCTCTTTTATCAGCCGTTCCGCGTGTTGAGCCTCAATTTTCTCGTCTTGCCAAGCTCCAGTCCACATGACTACAACTTTTGCTTGCGGATTAGTTCTTTGAACGCCCAACGTAAACGCATTTATCCCGCGATTAACTTCTGTATTGGACATTGCCGCCACGTAGCCGATTACGTTTGATTTTGTCCTCATGCCCGCTAAAGCTCCCGACAAATACCGCGCCTGGTACATGCGGGCAAAATACGCCGTCATATTTTTGGCATGAACTTCAGCCGAATTCGTCGCAAAAGCCACGTGCGGATATTCGCCGATTATATTTTGCGCCTCAATCGAATAAGAATAGCTCGCAAGAAAAATCATGCCCGCGCCATTATTAACCAAATTTTTTATCGCCTCTGTGCATTGTCCGCTATTTTCCTTAACTTTGTCGCGAACGAGCAATTCCACGCCGAATTCCTCGCAAGCCGCCTTAATGCCTTTATATTGCGATTCGTTCCAACCCGGAATTGTTATATCGCCCAAAATTATAAAGCCGATTTTTTCTTTACGTTCCGCGAATTCCTCGTTGAAATTTAAAAACATCATCGCGGGCAACACGATTATTAAAAATGCGGCAATCGCCACCAGCAAATTAAAATTTTTAATATTTACAAATTTCATCGCCTCAACCTCAAGATATTTTTTCTCGCTCGAAAGTTATTTCATGTGCGTTAAAGTTTTTCAGCCGCGAAAAAATTCTGTTCTTAACGCTGTCGGATTCAATTTCTGTCGCCTCCATTAGCAACGCCAAAAATTTTTTCCCGCTCTGCGTCACGCAATCGCTTTTACGCAACGAATGAATCAACACTTCTTTAAACTCTTCCGCAAAATTTTCCGTCGTCAAAGTAAACTGCATGAGCACGAGTCCTTTTTTGTAATTGTCGACCATGCGCGAGAGGAGCTGATAAATTTTTTTAAACGTTTCAAAGTCTACGAAATACGCGCCCGCCTCGACGTTGCGTTCACCCAAAATCATGCGCATTTGCGATATTCCCTCGACCGTTGACGTTTTTTCCGCGCCGTAATGTTTTTCGCTGAAAATAGAAATGCCGTGCTTGCCGTGCTGTTTAACTTCGTAAAGTGCGCTGTCAGCTTTTTCGTAAAGTTTCTGGAAAGTATTTTTCGCATCGGGCACGAAGACCGCGCCAATACTCACGCCCAACGGAATTTGCATATCGTTGCCGAGAATATTTTTTGCCGCGATTAAAATCTGTTCGTTCAAAAAGTTTGCTTTGCTGATTAAAATTTTTTCGTCGTAAACATTTTGCAGGAAAGCAACAAATTCGTCGCCGCCCATGCGCCCCGCCAAATCGTTTTCGCGAATTATTTTCCGTATCAGCTCCGCGAACGCAATTAAAATCTTATCGCCCGCCGCATGCCCGTAAATGTCGTTCACCAATTTGAAACTGTCCAAATCAATCATCAACAACGCACCGTTTGCGTTTTTAACCATTTCTCCGATTTCCCGTTGCGACGCCGATTTATTGAGCAGTTTTGTTAATTGGTCAGTTGATGCCGCCGTCTCAAGTCCACGAACTTTATCTAAGTGCTCGATTATAATTCCCACGCGCCGCAATAATACGTCTGGTTTTAGCGGCTTACGGATATAATCTTCCGCGCCGACTTCAAAGCCTTTGCTTTCGGTTTCCTCGCTTTCGTCAGCCGACATGAACATTATAGGCACCGGCTCCGCGCTTTTTTCCTGTAAAATTCGGTGCAATTCGTAGCCGTCCATTTCCGGCATCATCAAATCCGACAACACCATATCGGGATGTTCGTGCTCGAAAATTTCTATTGCTTCCTCGCCCGTCGTCGCCGTAATTGTTTCGTATTTCGTCGATAATATGTGCTGCGCCATCATCAACATCATTTCATCATCATCAACGATTAATATTTTGCTCATATGCTCGCCCCCGACAAATACCCTGCAATTTCCTCACGAACTTTTTTATACGTCGCCATTAAATCGGCGTGATTCGCCAAAATTTTCTTCGCGTCTTTATTTTTAGCGGCGAATTCTAATTCTTTAGCCGCCTCGCTTAATTTTATCGCCCCGATTGACATTGCCGTTGACTTGAGCGCGTGCACTAAAATTTGATAACCTTTCCAATCTTGCGCGTCGAATTTTTCTTGAATCTTGTAGGATTTCTTTTCGTCCGTGAACGTCGTTAACATTTGCAACAAAAATTCTTTGCTACCCATGCAATATTTCAAGCCCGTCTCTAAATCTAAGTCTGGGCACATTTTAGCGAATTTTTCTTTCTCGCGATTGCTGAATTCGTCTGCGCTAACGGGTTCCTCTTCAGCTCCAGATAAATATTTTGCAATTTCCTCACGAACTTTTTTATACGTCGCCATTAAATCGGCGTGATTCGCCAAAATTTTCTTCGCGTCTTTATTTTTAGCGGCGAATTCTAATTCTTTAGCCGCCTCGCTTAATTTTATCGCCCCGATTGACATTGCCGTTGACTTGAGCGCGTGCACTAAAATTTGATAACCTTTCCAATCTTGCGCGTCGAATTTTTCTTGAATCTTGTAGGATTTCTTTTCGTCCGTGAATGTCGTTAACATTTGCAACAAAAATTCTTTGCTACCCATGCAATATTTTAAGCCCGTCTCTAAATCTAAGTCAGGACACATTTTAGCAAATTTTTCTTTCTCGCTACGAGTGAATTCGTCTGCGTTAACGGATTCCTCGTCGTCAGCTCCAGATAAATATTTTGCAATCTCCTCGCGAACTTTTTTATACGTCGCCATTAAGTCAGCGTGATTCGCCAAAATTTTTTCTGCGTCTTTGTTTTTAGCGGCGAATTCTAATTCCTTAGCCGCCTCGCTTAAAGTTGCCGCACCGATTGACATTGCCGTTGACTTGAGCGCGTGGACTAATATTTGATAACCTTTCCAATCTTGCGCATCGAATTTTTCTTGTATCTTGTCGGCTTTTTTTCCGTCCGTGAATGTCGTCAACATTTGCAAAAGAAAATCTTTACTTCCCATGCAATATTTCAAGCCCGTCTCTAAATCTAAGTCAGGACACATTTTAGCGAATTTTTCTTTCTCGCTGTTGGTGAATTCGTCTGCGCTAATCGGTTCTGCTTTAATCTCTTCGACGACCTCAACTTTTTTAGTTTCTTCCTCCTCAAACTTTATAAACTCCGGCGGCAAATATTTTTCCAACATGCCTTCCAACTCTGAAACGACTATCGGCTTGCTTAAATAATCGTCAAAGCCCTCGCGTAAAAAAATTTCTCGCATACCGGCTATCGCGCTCGCCGTCAGCATTATAACTTTTGTTTTGTCGCCCAAAATTTTTTCTTCGTGCATTTTCTTTAGCGTTTCAACGCCGCTCATGCCGGGCATCATGTTATCGAGGAAAATTATATGATAAAAATGTTCCTTAGCCATATCAATTCCCGCTTGCCCGCTCTCAGCCAAGTCGGGGAAAATTTTATTGCGCTTGAGCAACCCACTGATAACTTTTAAATTCATGTCATTATCGTCAACCGCCAAAACTCTTGCGCCTTCCGCCGTTAAAAATTTCTTAGCCTTCTTGTCGAGTTCTTTAGCGTGATTTTCGTCGTAATTGCCCAAAGTCGTTTTGTCGATAATTTTCTGCCGCACCTTAAACGAAAATTCCGAGCCTTTGCCGTATTCGCTAGCGACTTCAAGCTTGCTACCCATCATCGACAAAAGTTTTTGCACAATCGCTATACCAAGCCCCGTGCCCTCAATGTTGCGATTTTTTTCCTCGTCGAGCCGTATGAACGATTGGAAAAGTTTTTGAATATCTTCCTGCCTAATTCCTATGCCCGTGTCCGAAACTTTTACTTGCAATTCAAAGGTGTCAGCGTCGAGTTCTTGCCCGTCGATTTTTAACGTAACCGAGCCTTTGTGCGTGTATTTAACCGCGTTCGTCAAAATATTTACGATTACTTGCCGCAGTCGCACGTCGTCGCCATATAAAATTTTCGGCAAGTTCGGCGATATTTCCGTTTTAAGTATCAAGTTTTTCTTTTTTGCACGTTCCGAAATCATATTTATCAAGTCGTCAAGCAAATGTATCGTTTCGTAACGCATGGGGATTATTTCCATTTTGCCATCCTCAATCTTGCTGAAGTCGAGGATTGAATTTATTAACGCCAAAAGCGTCCGCCCCGCGCTTTGAATATTTGCCGCGCAATCCAAAATCTCCGCCGATTTACTTTCACGCAAAATCATTTCGTTCATACCGAGTATAGCGTTTATTGGCGTGCGGATTTCGTGCGACATTTGCGCTAAAAATTGCGACTTAGCCTCGCTTGCCGCCAATGCCGTGTTAGACGCCTGCTTTAACTGCTGATTAACCGAATCTTGCCACCTAAGCAACCGATTTATTAAAAACTTTACGATTATAACGCATGCCGCCAACAAAATTATAAACAGCCCGCCCAAAAGCGTGACATTACCATAAATATTCCACCAACTGTTAGCAACTATAACCGTGAAGTCCGAAATTTTATTCTTCTTGGAAATGCACGCCACAAAATTATTCGTGTAGTCCTTTAACGTCAAAATATCGCCGCTATAATAGACGTTGGAATATTCCGTGCCTGCAATGTCTATCATTTGGCTCATCGATAGCTGATAATTATTGTTCGGGTGATTGATGATAATTCCGTTCCTGTCGACTAAAAAAGCGTAGCCGTCTTTAGTGTAGCTCGCGCCCAAAACTTGAACCAACCTATCCAAATAAAAATCTATACCGAAAATGCCTAAAAATTCGCCGTTGCGCCCGTAAACTATCTGCGAAAACGTCACACAATACAAGCCCGTTTGCGCGTCGTAATATGGAGCCGAGACGCTGAAACCTTCCGCTGACTTTTCCGTATCAATATACCAAGGACGCTTATCGACATGCCAATTCGGGTCGCTCGATACCCAACCGTTATTCATTATAAGCGGGTGCTCACTGTAAGGATTCGCCAAATAGCAAGCAGAAATTTCCGGATAATTCCGCGCGATATTGTCCAAAAAATTTACGGCGGAGGCGTAATCGTTCATAATTTCAGGATTTTCGCCCACGACATTTACAAACATGCTCAAAATACTGCGTTGCTTTTCAATCCAGTTAGAAAGTTTGTGCTCGTAAACGTCAACCTCGCGGCTCATTTTGGTATCGCCCCAACTAACCGTCGTTTTAAAACAAATCACGAACGCAAAAACCATTGTCGCCACTAATACCGTGATAATCCCCCATTTCGAGTAGCGACTGACTTTTGAAAGTTCCTCGTCTTGAAAAGCTTTGCTCGTCGAAAAATCTTTTTTGGCGTCGGATACAATCGTCGAGAACGAAAACAGATTGTCTAACATGTCGGAAAGTTTCAGCGCGGACTCGCGAACTTCGGCGGCTTTTTCTGCGGGGTTTGCATGTAAATGTATACTCTTCACGCTTGAGGCGTCCAAAATCGCCTGCAACGGATTGCGTAATTCCTTTGACAAATGCGATAAAAATTCTTCCTTGACGCGCAACGCATTTTCCGCACGCAAGCCATTTTTCATTGCGTTTAGGTAGAAAAAAATTATCGCCAACATCATTATCAGACTTGATATTGTCATGAAAATAATTTGCCGATAACTATCTTTATAAAATGATTGATTGTCGACGCTGAGAATCATATACCAATCGTTATCCGTCTTGCCGGTAAAAATGGTGCGTTCCTCGCCGTCAATTTGCGCAACAAAACTTTCCCGACGTTTCGACTGTATAATTTGGGTTAAAATGCTGTCGTAATCGGGCAACTGCTGTGAAATTTTTTCGCCGACCAAATTCATATCGCTATAGCCGATTATCATGCCGTCTTTCGTCACAATCAGCGATTCGCGATTTCCCAACTCGTTCATGCGGTTTATAAGATATTGCACGTCGGAGAAATTAAAATCCAGTGCGACGACTGTTTCTTTATCGGGCAACATTTTCGATATTGTATAACACATTATGCCCGTCATCGCGTCAATATATGGTTCGCTTATGTAAATTTGACCGGGATTTTCCAACGCGCCCTTGTACCAAAGCCGCTCTTGCGCGTGATAATCTTCGGGCATATTAAAATCGGGAATGACCGCCCAATCTTTGCCCGCTATGTAGACATTAAAACACACGCCGCCCGTTAAATTTTTTTGTTCCCGCTTGCGACGATAAAAATAATCTTCAATGTCTTTGCGCGAGGCTTTGTTTTTAAGTAACTGTTCGGCTTCCATTGCCATGCGGATTGTTGTGCCTTCCGCCTCTTGCAACGTTCCTTGAAAGTCGGAGCGAATTACTTCCAGCTGCATTTGCCCGATTTCTTCCGTTTGATTCGCGGTCACTTGAAACATTAAGCGGTCGTTCATTGCTATGACGATTAAAAATATCAGCGTGATTCCGATTATTATTGCAAAATCTATTCGACGACCTTGTTTCAATATCTGCCAGTCCTGAACGAGTTTCATTGCCGCACCTCCGATTCAATTATAATTTACTGCTACATTTTTTACCAGACCACTTTTAGCTGAATTCTATCACTTTTTTGGTTGAGTTGGCAAAAATAAAACGGCAAGACTTTACGAAAGCCTTACCGCTGTTAAGATAAAAATTTTTATTCAAATAAATCCTTAAGCTTGTCGAAGAATGATTTCTTTTCGGGATTGTTGGTTGAGTCGGAGCCGCCGTCCTCGAATTCGCGCAATAATTTTTTCTGTCGACTTGATAAATTTTTCGGAGTGAGGACTTTTATTTTAACGTATTCATCGCCGCGTTCCTTGCCGCGCAGAGAGGGGATACCTTTACCGCGAATCCTCATCACCGCGCCGGACTGTGTGCCTTCTGGGATTGTCAAATCAACTTTGCCGTCAATCGTCGGAGCCTCAATCGTCGCACCCAATGCCGCCTGCACAAAGCTAATCGGAATTTCGCAGTAAACATTAGTATCTTGCCGCGTGAAAATTCTGTGCGGCTTAATGTTGATATAAACGTACAAGTCGCCTGGTTGCCCGCCGCGCTCGCCTGCCTGCCCGCCGTTTTGAATTCTAAGCCGTTGCCCGTCGTCAATACCTTTTGGAATATTAACTTCAATGTCGCGTGTAACTTTAATTTTTCCTTCGCCGTGACAATGACTGCAAGGATTTTTAACAATTTGCCCTGTGCCGTGACAGCGTTCGCAAGGACGAGCATTTGATATAACTCCAAAAGGCGTACGCGTCATTGTCTGGCGCATGCCCGTACCGTGACAATCGGGGCATTCGTCGGGCGTCGTACCTTTTTTAGCTCCGGTGCCGCCACATTCCTCGCAAGTTTCTGTACGCGGAACTTTTATTGTAGTTTTCTTGCCGAATGCCGCGTCCTCAAATGTGATTCGCAAATCGTAGCGTAAATCCGCGCCTCTTTGCGGACCTTTTTTACGTGCACTAGTTTTGGTACCAAAAAAGTCATCAAAAATATCGCCGAATCCAAAACCGCCGCCCATGTGATTAAAAATATCTTCCATGTTGATATTGGTATAAGTGCCGCCGCCGCTTTGACCGTAGCCCGCGCCCGAAAACGCTGCATGTCCAAATTGGTCGTATTGCGCGCGCTTTTCTTTATCTTTTAAAACGTCATAAGCCTCGTTGATTTCTTTCATTTTAGCTTCGGCAGTTTTTGGGTCGTCGCGATTAAGGTCGGGGTGATATTGACGCGCCAATTTCCTATATGCCTTTTTAATCTCGTCGTCGGTTGCATTTTTAGTGACGCCGAGTATTTCGTAATAATCTTTTTTGTCCGCCATGACTGTACCTCCTTAAACAAACAACGGGGAGAGAGTATTTGCTCCCTCCCCTGCGCGTGATTCTTTACGAATTATTTTTTATCTTTTTCAGTCCACTCTGCGTCAATCGTATCGTCGTCTTTTTTATCGGACGAGCTTTGTTGTTGCTGTTGTTGAGTGAAGTCTGCATTGGGTTCGCCCTGATTCGGTGCCGCGCCTGCCTTATAAGCCGCCTCGCTAAGTTTGTACAGAGCCTGGCGAACATTTTCCGTTAACTTTTTAAGCGTTTCAGTATCCGCGCTGTCGATTTTATCTTTGAGTGCCTGTGCGGCGTCGCGAACGTCTTTAATCAATGCGGCGTCAACTTTGCCCTCGAAATCTTTACAAGTTTTCTCCGACTGATAAACGGTATGTTCGGCGTCGTTTTTAGCGTCAGCCGCCTCGCGTTGTTTTTTATCTTCAGCCTCGTGCGCTTGAGCCTCTTTAACCATGCGGTCAATATCTTCCTTGCTCATGCCGCTCGACGATTGAATTGTAATTTTCTGCTCTTTACCGGTGCTCTTGTCCTTAGCAGAAACATTGACGATACCGTTGCGGTCGATGTCGAAGGTAACTTCAATCTGCGGAACACCACGCGGCGCAGGTGGAATGTCGCTAAGAACAAAGCGTCCCAAAGTTTTATTACCGGCAGCCATTTCGCGTTCACCTTGCAAAACGTGGATTTCAACGCTGGTTTGACCGTCAGCCGCCGTCGAGAAGACTTGAGATTTTTGCGTCGGAATTGTGGTGTTACGGTCGATAATCTTCGTGCAGACGCCGCCGAGCGTTTCAATACCCAAAGACAACGGAGTAACGTCAAGCAGAAGAATTTCATTGCCTTTGCCGAATTCGCCGCTAAGCACGCCGCCCTGAATCGCTGCGCCGATTGAAACGCATTCGTCAGGGTTAATGCCTTTGGACGGTTCCTTGCCTAAAATTTCGCGGATTGCATTTTGCACGGCGGGAATTCTGCTTGAGCCGCCGACGAGGATAATTTTATCAATGTCCTTGCCTTCTAAGCCCGCGTCCCGCATAGCGTTACGAGTCGGTCCCATTGTGCGTTCAACGAGATCACGGGTTAAATCATCAAATTTCGCCCGCGTCAACGTCAAGTCCAAATGCTTAGGACCGCTTGCGTCGGCAGTAATGAACGGCAGATTAATATTCGTGGAAGTCATGGAGCTTAATTCAATCTTAGCTTTTTCCGCCGCCTCGATAAGACGTTGCGCACTCATTTTATCTGCGGAAAGGTCAATGCCATTGTCGCGTTTGAATTCGGCAACCATCCAGTCCATAATCTTTTTATCGAAATCGTCGCCGCCTAAGTGCGTATCGCCGCTGGTCGCTTTAACTTCAAAAGTATGTTCGTCAAGTTCCAAAATCGACACGTCGAACGTACCGCCGCCCAAGTCGAATACCAAAATCGTTTCGTCGTTGTCTTTATCCAAACCGTAAGCAAGCGCGGCGGCTGTCGGCTCGTTGATTATGCGCAAAACTTCCAACCCTGCGATTGTACCGGCGTCTTTAGTCGCTTGACGTTGCGCGTCGTTGAAGTAAGCCGGAACGGTGATAACCGCTTGCTTGACAGTTTCGCCTAAATAAGCTTCCGCGTCGGCTTTAAGTTTTTGCAGAACCATTGCGGAAATTTCGGGCGGCGTATAATCTTTATTGTCGATTGAAACTTTGTAATTTTCGCCCATGTGACGTTTAATCGAAGAAATTGTTCTGTCGGGATTGCTGACGGCTTGACGCTTTGCAAGTTGACCGACGAGGCGTTGACCGTCTTTAGTGAAACCGACAACCGACGGCGTAATTCTGCTACCTTCGGGATTAGTGATAACTGTAGGTTCGCCGCCCTCAATTACGCTGACGACGCTGTTAGTTGTTCCTAAATCTATACCAATGACTTTACTCATAGTGAATTCCTCCTGTTACGAATTGTTAACCACTTGTACCATACTCGGACGAATTACTCTGCCCCGTGCGATATATCCGCGTTGCAATTCGGCGGCAATTAATCCGTCGTCCTTAGTTTCGTCTTTAACCGTACCAACCGCCTGATGATAATTCGGGTCGAAGGGTTTGCCAAGCGTTTCAATCGGCTCCAAGCCGTGCTTGCCCATGACGGCTACGGTTTCCTGTTTAATCATTTCAATACCCTTGCGAAGGGTTTCAACATCGGCTTGCTCGGCACTTTCTGCCGCCTCCGACGCTCTACTTAAATTGTCCAGCAACGGGAGTAAATCTTTCAAGAACGCTTGCTCAATTACTGCCGCAAGCTCGGATTTTTCCCGCGCAGTGCGTTTCCTGAAGTTATCGAAGTCCGCTTGCAATCTTAAAAATCTGTCGTCCTTCGCGTTGAGTTCTGCCTTTAAATTTTCAAGCTCCGCCGCTAAGTCTGGAGTATTTTCTTCGACTTGTGGCTCAGCTTGTTTCATCTGCAAATTTATTTCTGCGCTGTCGCCGTCCTCGTTATCAATTATTACCTTTTTTTCCTCTGCCAAGTCGTTCACCTCTCTTTTGGTGCAAACCTTAACACCAATTAGACAAAATGTCAAGAGTTTTTTATAAAAATTTGCGGCATGTAATAAACAAAAAAATCCTTATAATACATAAGGACACAAGAAATTTTATTGGAAAGAAAAGTTAGCTATCAAATTTTACTCATCTTAATGCTGACATATTTTGGGCGAAGTCATATTTAATAAAATCTTCGCCGGTGTTTTGCCTTATCTCGTAGCGAATTGCCGTATCTGAAAATTGCTCGGTTTTTTTCTTCTTCTTGTTCTTGTCCAAAGTCGGCTTCTTCAAAACATTTAAAATATCGTCAATCCTCGCGCCGTCTTCAAACATTTTAATCACCTACTTTTAAAAAGTAGCAAACAGCTGACGCGCTTAACGTTATGAAAAGTTTCAGCCATTCGCCGCGTGTTTAACTTATAGAAAAATTTTTCAATAACCAAAGACCTGCGCGGCTTTCGTCATGTTTTCACGAATATTTACGCCGAAAGGACAACGAGTTTCACATACGCCGCATTTAATGCACTCGCTCGCGTGATGTTTTAACGTCGCGTAGTGTTCACGAACAGTTTCAGGTATCGTAGCTTGCGTTTCCGCCAAATGTAAAAATTTTGTCACATAGGCAATATCAATTTGTTTGACGCACGGCGCACAGTGACTGCAATAAACGCAATGCCCTTGCCAACTGATTTTCGGGAAACTGGCGAAAGTCAGCGCGTAATCTTTTTCTTCGACTGTAGCGTCTTCGTAAGAAATACTTTGCTTGAGTTGCTCAACCGAATGCGCACCTGCCAATACTACAGCGACTGCAGGACGGCTTAGCGCGTAATGAATGCATTGATTAGCCGTCAACGCCACGCCCGCCGGTGAAAGTTCAGCGTTCAATAAATCGCCACCGCCAAAACATTTCATAACCGTAACTCCGACACCTAATCTTTGGCACGTCTCGTAAAGTTTTTGTCGGTCGGGATTCATATTCGTTAAATTTCCCGCGTAATTTTCGGGTGCCCAAAGTTGCTCAACGTCTTCAGAGGCGGGCAATAAATCGTAGCAAGGATTTACGCTGAACATTAAAACTTCAATCGCGCCACTCGCCACAGCTTTTAACGCAACTTGCGGATTGTGACTACTTAAACCTATATGTCGAATTTTTCCAAAAGATTTTAATTCGCGTGCATAATCCAATATGCCGCCCGAAACTATTTGCTGCCAATCGTCAAGCGCATCGCAGTAGTGAATCATTCCGACATCAATATAATTCGTCTGCAACTGCTCTAATGACTCTTCAAAACTCGCTTTAACTTCCGACAACTTGCGCGTCCTTTTATACTGCCCGTTCTGCCACACGGAACAGATATGTGACTGCGCAAAAAATTTTTCTCGACGCCCGCGCAGAGCCTCACCGACAGCTTTTCTTACTGCTGGATTTGGCGTGTATAAATCAAAATAATTTACGCCCGACGCCTCCGCAGTATCGAAAAGTTTTTTAGTCATCGCGCAATTTTCTTCGGCGAAGCCTTCGCAACCCATGCCAATTTCGCTAACCTTTAAGCCCGTCTTACCAAGTTCACGATAAATCATGGCGTTCACTCTCCTTTGTGCAAAAAAAATTAGACAGGAAAAAATTTTTTCCTGCCAACTTGTAGACAAAGTTCGCTAATTGTTCAACTCTTTATAGTCAGTCTCCTTTAAAACTGACATCCAAATTCGACGAACTATCTGCTACGCTATAAACATCACCTCCTTTAGTTACTCGGTTTTCAATCGGTCGTGCTACCTTGACCTCGCGCGCTTAGTATAGCTGACTAACATTTATTTTGCATTTCAATTTTTCTGTGAATCAAAAGTTTTCGTTGCTCCGCAAAAGTTTCTGTGCTACATTAGGAAAAATTTTTGGAGCTGAAACCATATGCGATACCTTATCTGCTACGACATACCCGATGACAAAACACGGGATAATATCGTCAAATATCTGGAGCGATTCGCTTGGCGTGTACAATACAGCGTTTTTAGTTGTCGGCTCGAAACGGAACGGGCAACTTCTAGTTTGGAAAGATTTATTGGCAATCACTGCCGCCTCTGAACGCAATTCCGTTTTAATGGTGCCGCATTGCAAGTCTTGCGAAAAAAATCTATTACTCTCCGTCAAACCGCTGGAGGAGGAAAAAGGCTTTCTCGTTGTGTGAGGTGAAAAATTTTGGGCGTAATTTATCTTTTATCGGCGGGCAGTGCCGCACATAAAGCCGGTCCGCGCATTGTCGTTGAAAAAAATTCCGAAATACTCGGTCGCTTGCCCATTCGCTTGATTGACGGCGTAGTTGTCAGTCGCAATGCTCAACTCTCGACGTAAGCCGTCTTTGAACTCATGGAACAGCACATTCCCATCTTCTACATCGACGCACGCGGGAAAATCATCGGGCATTTCATAAACGAAAAACAATCTGCAACGCGGCTCCTGCGCCAACTGGAAATTTTCCGCGAACCTGAACGCCAACTCGATTTGTCGCGAGAAATTGTCGCTGAAAAAATTGCTAATCAGCGCGACTTACTTAAACGCTACGAAAAAACCGTTGGTGCCGACAAACTCGACAAGCCCGCAAAAAAATTAAAGCAAACTTCTGATTTTCGGAGAACGCTATCGAACAGTGAGCTTTTCCAGTCGTGCATGCCTCCATACCGTTTACGGTTTTGTGGAAATAAAAAATCCCGCCGAACACTCGACGGGGTTTTTTGCTTGCAGGTTTAATTCAAATCAGTTTTAATCGCCTCTAACTAACTTTCTGGCAGTTAGGAAAAATGATGTCGCCAGTAGTAAAAGTGCGCCAATCCACGCCATTGGAGCCGCCAAGCACGCGCCCAAATATCCCAGCCAATCGACTAAAAAAATCGCCGCCGCTATTCGCATAATCAATTCAATTATGCCTGCCAACGTCGGGACGAAACTTTTTCCTAAGCCTTGCAACGTGAACCGGAAGATAAATAGCAACGCTAACGCCCAATATGACAGCCCAGTTATAATTAAGAATAATCGCCCGTATTCGACGACTTGTTGAGCCTCGACGCCGACGAATAATTCAATTATTTCCGCGCCCAAATAAATATTGAACGCCGCAACTAATATGCTGAACGAACACGACATTAAAACGCATTTCTTAACGCCGTCGACAATTCGCCCAAATTGTTTTGCGCCGAAATTTTGAGCTGTGTACGCAGCCATTGCCACGCCGAACGACATCATCGGCATAACCGCTATTCCGTCAACTCTATGCGCCGCCGCAAATGCCGCAACCGCTACGCTCCCCAGTCCGTTAAGCGCGATTTGCAAGACGACTGCGCCTATTGCTATGATTGACGATTGAAATCCCATTGGCAAGCCGATTTTTATATGCTCCATTAAAAATTCTCTGTCGAACGAAAAATCTTCGCGGCGCACATGCAGATAAGGCACGCGCTTTTTTATGTAGACGACGCACAAAATATTTCCGAGCGTTAAAGCAAGAATCGTCGCTGCCGCCGATCCAGGTATACCTAATCCCAGTCCGATAATCGCAATCGGTTCGAGTAAAATATTTATGCAAAGTGTCGTTGCTTGAATTACTGTTGGCATTTTACTATCGCCGAGTGCGCGGATTAAGTTCGTCAACATTTGCTGGAAAATAAACATCACGACGCCGCCATAAATTATTACGATAAATGAATACGCGCCGTTGAGGATTTCGGGCGGTGTGTCCATTGCAATTAGCAAGTCGCGACAAAAAATTACACCGATAATCGCCAATATAATCGACGCCACTAAACTTAACTCAATACAAAATGCCGCGCTCTTCCGCACGCCGTCAAAATCTTTTGCGCCGAATCTTTGTCCCGTGCAAATCGAAAATCCGCTCGTCATGCCGAAACAAAATCCCAACATCAAAAACATTAACGGACCTGTACAACCAACCGCCGCCAATGCATCGACGCCTAAAAATCGTCCAACAATCAGCGTATCGACAAATCCGAACAGTTGCTGAAAAACATTGCCCGCTAACAGTGGCAACGTAAAATAAAAAATTAGCCGCGCAGGTTCCCCGACCGTTAAATCTTTGACTGCGCCGTTCGCTTGCCCTTGCATAAAACTTCTCCCAAAAATAAATGTGACGATTAGAGCGCGGTGATTACGTTAAAAAATTTTAAATGTCAATCGCGACTGCTGTTCCGTCGCTTTTAAAGCCACAAAAAATCTCCGCCGATAATATGACGGAGAAATTTTTATGTCAAGAAGTTACAATTTTAATTACGGACGAATAATGTTAATGGCAAGGGGCGCGTTCAAATAATTTTTCGCCAAAGTCAAAGCCGCAAGTGCAAACGTCGTATCTTTATCGTTAAGCGTAGCCGGGAAAGTAATTTTATTTTCGATAAGGAAATCGCGACGATAGAACTGGAGCGGCATCATCCAAAAACCATTTTGTCCGGAACTATAAAACTTGCGCATACGTTCGCCAATATCTTTTGTCGCCAAGCTCGGCTCAGTCAATTTTTCTCTGGTATACGTTACCCTAGTAAAATTCTGCGGATTGGTCAACGCTTTGAAGTCTGTCATTTCCGGCGCGTCAATGCTCTTTCTCTTTCCGCCCCACAAAACAAAACTATTCTGCAAGCGAATAACGTCCGCATTGAATTTGTCAGCTAAGGTCGTCAATTCCTCAAGTGCGGTATTCGTGTAAAGTGTATCGCTGTTAATGAAGGTAACATATTTTCCGCGAGCGATTTTGAGACCGGCGTTGTACAGCAAGCCCAAACTGCCCGAATGTTTCTTCATCTTGACGGCTTGGAGCCGCCCTCCGAATCTTTTAACGTAGTCTTTAATAATTTCAAGGCTGTTATCGGTCGAGCAATCGTCCAGCACAATAACTTCAAAGTCTTTCAATGTCTGATAAACGAGGCTCTCCAATGTCTGCGGGATAAATTTTTCCGCGTTAAACATCGGGATAACGATACTGACAAGCGGCGGTTTAGGTCTAGGTTGAGGTTGCGGTTTCGGCTTATCAGCTGGTTTCGGCAATGCTTTATTTGCTTTAGCCGAATTTATAATCTGTCTGCGGTAATTATGAACCACACCGAAAAGATACGTAAAGAACGGCGCATAATCCCCGCAATATTTTTTAAGCTCTTGGCGTATGGCAGGCTCAACCTGTAAGAGTTTGTATTGATCGTAAAATCTTTGCGTCCAAACCAAATGTTGCTGGACAAAATAATCAATCGGCAGTTGACGGAAGGCGGGATTTTTCTTAAAGAAATCAATGCCATTCATGAATTCATCAAGAATTTTGGAGCCTTCAGCCATGACATGAGTTAGCGAGCGCAAAGATTCTTCAATGGGAATTTGTCTGCGCGTTATGGATTCGGGGTTGCTACAGGAAATGTAGGTGATATTCGGGACGCGGACAATGCGCGGCGCAGTGCACAGAACTTTAAAATAGAAAATAATATCTTCCGATATAGCAAGATTGTCGAAGGTAATATTCTGGGTTATGATGTAATCGCGGCGATAAAGTTTATTTTGCACCCAACCGAAGAATCGATTATCGTGGAACATTTGAACGCGCTCGGCAATTTTATCCGTCTCAAGCATGGGTTCTTTGCAAAAGCCGCCAACTTCCCTGCTAAAAGGTCTTAATTTAACTTGAGATTTCCCGTCGACAGTTTGCTTTTCGGGGAAGAAAGCGCGTTCAGTGTGAACAACGTCCGCTTGCCATTTTTCAGCGATAGTAGCAAGTTCCTCAAGGGCGGTTTTAGTTAAAAGGTCATCGCTGTCGAGGAAGGCGATATATTTTCCGCGACTAAGCCGAATTCCAGTATTGCGCGGTTCACCGGCTCCACCGGAGTTTCTTGAGTGCCGGAGAAGTTTAATCCTCTTGTCTTGATTAGCAAGTTCCGTTACGATTTTGAAAGTGTCATCAGTCGAGCAATCGTCCACGCAAATAATCTCAAAGTTCGTAAGAGTCTGATTTAAAACACTTGCCAAACAAGATTTGATATAGTACGCGGAATTGTACATAGGGATAATAACGCTTACAGCTGGAATTTTTGTAGCTGTCGCAGTTTGAGTATTTGCGGGCGGCTTAGCTACAGCTGGCTTATCTACGGGCGGTTTAGTATCAACATTATTTTTCTTAGTGACCATTGCGATTCTCCTTATCTAAAAATTTTTTACGTTGAAACTATATCATAATAACTTTTAACTTGCAAATTATTTATGCTTCGTAGTTTTATGAAATGAATATGAAATAAAAATGTTCCGAAAATTTGTTGACACTCAAAAGCTTTTGGTGTAACATTAAGCACAGATTAAAACTCATTCTTCAATAGTTTTTTACAGATTCATAGGGAGGTATTTTTAATGGCTGTTAAAGTTGCTATCAATGGTTTCGGTCGTATCGGTCGTCTTGCGTTCCGTCAAATGTTCGACGCAGAGGGTTATGAGATTGTCGCTATCAACGACCTCACCAGCCCGGCAATGCTCGCGCACCTTTTGAAGTATGACACCGCCCAGGGTGGCTACGCTGGCAGAATCGGCGAAGGCAAACACACTGTCGAATCCCACGACGGCGAAGGCGAAGATAACTACATCGTCGTTGACGGCAAGAAGATTATCATCTACAAAATCCCGAATGCAGCTGAAATTCCTTGGGCAAAACATGATGTTGATGTCGTTTTGGAATGCACTGGTTTCTACACCAGCAAGGCAAAAGCAGAAGCTCATTTGAAAGGCGGCGCAAAGAAAGTCGTCATTTCGGCTCCTGCGGGCAATGATCTCCCGACTATCGTTTACAACGTCAACCACAAGACCCTTACCCCTGACGTTAAAATTCTCTCGGCGGCATCTTGCACCACCAACTGCTTGGCTCCGATGACTCAAGCTCTTCACAACCTCGCTCCGATTCAAAGCGGCATTATGGCTACCATTCACGCTTACACCGGCGACCAAATGATCCTCGACGGTCCGCAGCGTAAAGGTGACCTTCGTCGTGCCCGCGCAGGCGCATGCAACATCGTCCCCAACAGCACCGGCGCAGCAAAAGCTATCGGTCTCGTTATCCCCGAATTGAAAGGCAAACTCATTGGCGCAGCACAGCGCGTTCCGACTCCGACCGGCTCGACCACTCTGCTTTTCGCGGTTGTTAAAGGCGAAGTCACTAAAGAACAAATCAATGAAGCTATGAAAGCGGCGGCTAACGAATCCTTCGGCTATTGCGAAGAACAAATCGTTTCCAGCGATATTATCGGCATGAAATTCGGCTCGCTCTTCGACGCAACTCAGACTATGGTCAGCCCCATTGGCGACGGCAACACTCTCGTACAAGTCGTTTCTTGGTATGACAACGAGAACTCCTACACCAGCCAAATGGTTCGCACCATTAAGTACTTCGCGGAACTGAAGTAATTAATTAGCAACTGAACACGGTTAAGACTTTTAGCGGCTCGGCTCTTCTGAAATGTTGAGCCGGGTCGTTTCCGTTTATGCTTAAATTTTTTTGGGAGGTTTTCTAATGGATAAGAAAAATATTCGCGACATCAACTTGAAGGGTAAAAAAGTATTCCTTCGCGTCGACTACAACGTTCCTATGGACGAAAACCAAAATATCACCAACACCAAACGCATTGACGCGACGCTCCCGACTCTTAATTATCTGCTTGAACAAGGCGCGGCTGTCATTATCGGTTGCCATCTCGGCAGACCCACCGAAGCTCGCGAGCCGAAATTCTCCACTAAACCCATTGCTAAAAAACTCGCTGAAATTCTTGGCAAGGAAGTTAAATGGGCTGAAGATTGCATTGGCGAACCCGCAGAAAAAGCCGCCGCTGAACTTCAACCTGGCGAAATTCTTTTGCTTGAAAACCTTCGCTATCACAAGGAAGAAAAGAAAAATAATCCCAAATTCGCGAAACAACTTGCCGCACTCGCTGACATTGCTGTTAATGACGCTTTCGGCATGGCTCATCGCGCTCACGCCTCCAACGTCGGCATTACCCATTTCCTCGAAACTGCCTCCGGTTTCCTCATGGAAAAGGAAATTAACTATATCGGCAAGACGCTTGAAAATCCTGCTCGCCCGTTCGTCGGCATTATCGGCGGCGCAAAAGTTTCCGACAAAATCGGCGTTATCAGCAACATGATTGACAAAGTTGACACGATTATTATCGGCGGCGGCATGGCTCACACCTTCGACAAGGCTAAAGGCTACGAAGTCGGCACGTCCCTCCTTGAGGCGGATAAAGTCGAACTCGCTAAATCTCTCCTCGAAAAAGCAGAGGCAAAAGGCGTTAAAGTCGTTCTGCCCGTTGACCTCGTTATTGCTAATAAATTTGCGGCTGATGCAGAGTTTAAAACTGTTCCCGTTGACCAGTGCCCAGCTGATTGGATGGGGCTTGACAGCGGCGAAAAGACTTCCGAAGAATACGTCAAGGCTCTCGAAGGCGCGAAGACGATTATTTGGAATGGACCTATGGGCGTCTTTGAATTTGACAACTTCGCAAAAGGCACGCTCGCAGTTGCTAAAGCTGTTGCTGACGCGACGGAAAAAGGCGCAATTTCAATCGTCGGTGGCGGCGACTCGATTGCGGCTCTCAAGAAGACCGGACTTGACAAGAAGATTTCGCACATCTCTACTGGCGGCGGCGCAACCCTCGAATATCTCGAAGGCAAAGTTCTGCCTGGCATTGACGCGATTGACGGCGTAGGACGCACCCCGGTTATCGCTGGCAACTGGAAGATGAACAATACCATTAAAGAGGGCGTCAAGCTCGTTGAAGAATTGATTCCGCTCGTTAAGAATGCAAATTGCCGCGTTGTTGTCGCTCCGACTGCTACTGCACTTGCCGCGGTTGCTAATGCGGTTAAAGGCACAAATATTCATGTTGCCGCGCAGAACGTACACTGGGAACCCAAAGGCGCGTACACCGGCGAAATTTCAACCGGCATGCTCAACGAGATTAATGTTGATTACGTCGTACTTGGACACAGCGAACGCCGCGATTACTTTGGCGAAACTGATGAGGGCGTCAACAAACGCGCTAAGGCTGCGTTCAATGCTGGTATTACCCCGATTATCTGCTGTGGCGAATCCCTTGAAATTCGCGAGGCGGGCAACTATATTGATTTCGTCGTTGGACAGATTGACAAAGACCTCGACGGTTTCAAACCCGCAGAAGTTAAGAAACTCATCATTGCTTACGAGCCGATTTGGGCTATTGGCACCGGCAAGACTGCGACCTTTGATCAGGCTGAAGAAGTCTGCAAAGCTATTCGCGAATGTGTTGCTAAGAAATTCGGTCAAGAAGCGGCGGACGCAATTCGCATTCAATACGGCGGCTCCGTTAAACCTGCGACGATTAAAGACCTTATGCAACAACCCAACGTTGACGGTGCATTGGTCGGCGGCGCAAGCCTTAAATCTGCTGACTTCAGCGCGATTGTTAATTTCTAAGCGAAAATTTTTGCTTGACTAGGTAAAGGATAAGTTAAGCCGCCAATGTTACGACAGAGGCGGCTTTTCTTTAACAAAATATTCGATAACCCGCTTAAACAACGCAGGATAAAATCTCTCAACGTGGAAATTGCAAATAGTAAATTTTTAACTTGTTAAAGGAGAGTGCTACGAATGGCAAAAATTAAACACGCGCCGATTTGCTTAATCATTATGGACGGCTGGGGAATCGGCAACGCCCGCGACAACTTCAACGCGATTCAAGTTGGCAATACGCCCGTCCTCGACGAACTCACGAAAAATTATCCAAATGCACAGCTCCAAGCTTCGGGCGAATTCGTTGGACTTCCCGATGGGCAAATGGGCAACTCCGAAGTCGGACACATGAACATTGGCGCGGGCAGAATTATTTATCAGCCGCTGACGAAGATAACTAAGGCAATTCGTGACGGCGACTTTTTCGAGAATAAAGCCCTCGTCGGCGTCATTGATAAAGTTACGGCTAGCGGCGGCGCATTGCACCTGTTCGGATTAGTTTCACCCGGCGGCGTTCACAGTCACACCGAGCACCTTTACGGCTTGTTGCAACTTGCTAAGAAAAAAGGCGTCGCAAAAGTTTATGTACATTGTTTCCTTGACGGACGCGACGTTCCTCCGAGTTCTGCCGCTGAATATCTTGCCGAGCTTGAGGCTAAGATTAAAGAAATTGGCGCGGGACAAATTGCTACAATCAGCGGACGCTACTACGCAATGGACAGAGATAAACGTTGGGACAGAGTGCAGAAGGCTTACGACGCCATTGCTAAAGCTGACGCCCCAAAACAACCCGCCTCCGACGTTGCGATTAAAGCTTCCTACGACGCAAAAGTTACTGACGAATTTGTCAATCCTGTCGTTATTGGCGATTATCCCGGTATTGGCGAGAAAGACGGAATTATTTTCTTCAATTTCCGCCCCGACCGCGCCCGCGAATTGACGCATGCCTTTACCGATAAATCTTTTGACGGTTTCCCGCGTGTCGAAGAAATTGTTGGTATTCCGTTTGCAACTATGACACAATACGAGGAAGGCTTGAATGTTGACGTTGCCTATCCGCCCGAAAGTGTCAAGAACGGCTTAGGCGAAACGATTAGCAAGGCTGGCTTAAAGCAGTTACGCATTGCCGAGACGGAAAAATATGCTCACGTGACATTCTTCTTTAATGGCGGCGTCGAGGAACCCTACGAGGGCGAAGATAGAATTCTCGTCCCCTCTCCGAAAGTTGCAACCTATGACCTCAAGCCGGAAATGAGTGCTCCGACTGTCACGCTTAAAGTTGCTGAGGCTATTCTCTCCGAAAAATACGACTTCATAATTTTGAACTACGCGAACGGTGACATGGTTGGACATACCGGCGTTATGAAGGCGGCAGTTCAAGCTGTCGAAACCGTTGATGTGTGCGTTGGCATTTTCGTGGCGTGCATGAAGAAAATCGGCGGCGAAGTCGTCATTATCGCTGATCACGGCAACGCGGATCAAATGTTCGACTACAAACTTAAGGAGCCGTTCACTGCGCACACAACAAATCCCGTGCCGATTATCGTCGTTTCTGACCGCGTTGCGGAAGTTAAAGACGGTGCACTTTGCGACGTTGCACCGACACTCTTAGCGCTCGCTGGCATGGATATTCCCGCTGAAATGACCGGTAAACCTCTCGTTACCATGAAATAAATACTGGAAAAATTTTTAGGGCGGCGGTTCTGTTACCGAGTCGTCGCCCGCCTTTCTAAGGAAGTGATTTATTTGATTGACAAAAGTTTAATTGACCTGAAAATAGAAGAGCATTATGTCAAAAAAGGCGACCCCAGCAAGCCGACTTATTATATAGTTCGTCCTATACATCGTATTAATAAAGGACTTTTAGGTATATATCTCATTTCTGCAGGATACATTTACTACGCGCTTTCAAAGGGATATTTTCCTGTAGTAGATGTGCAAAATTATAAAAGTGGTTATTTGCCACCAGAAAAATTTGGTAAAGAAAATGCTTGGGAGTATTATTTTGAGCAACCACTGCGCATCGGACTTGAGGAGGCTTATAATGGAGAAAATGTAATTTTGGGTAATTTAGATTGGATTTCCAGCCAAAGCCTTTCACTTATAAACCCCGCTCTTTTTAAAAATCGAAACCATGATCATCTAATTAAATATTTAAAACTCGTTAATAGAGGGTTATTAATGATAAAACCCGATATAATGGAAGAAATTTTATCAGTTCGGGAAACGTTATTTTCCAAGAATGATCGCGTACTCGGTGTAAAATTGCGAGGAACGGATTATATTGCTCTAAAACCCAAATGGCATCAAATCCCCCCCCCCGTATCGTTAGCTGTAGATACTGTTCGTACTAAGCTGAAGGAATGGAATTGCAACAAAATTTTTCTAGCGACTGAAGACTATAAATTTGTTGAGACTTTCAAAAATACTTTTGGTGACCTATGCATTACAACAAATAAAGAATACGTATATTATAATTATAATGAAAAAAAATGTGCGGGGGATTATCAATTCGACAGAGATAATGATTATTTTTTGCGGGGTAAAGAATACTTAACAGAAATTGTAATTTTGTCGATGTGCAATTCTTTTGTTGGAGTTGTTTGTCAAGGGGCAACAGCTGCATTGGTTATGTCAAATAATAGATTTGAAAATATTTTTACATTCGATTTGGGAGTTTATAGATAATTTATGTGGCGATAAGACTATAAAATTTTTCAACGTCGTCAAGCACAAAACGTTAATTCTTGGTCAGCTTAAAATTAAAGTCCGCTTCAGAAAGTTTGAAGCGGGCTTTTTCTTGTATAGTTTAAAAATTATTATAGCTCGGCAGTAAAAATACTTTTGCCGCTGTCAGCGTGCACTGAATATTTCACACGCCCGCGAGTTGTCGTCCAATCGTAGGAGCCTTCTGTCGAAACTTCCTTTAGCATGCGCAAATCGCGAAAAACTTCACTGCGGTCGTCGCGGTCAAGTTCGGGATTGAGCGTCGCGATTAAAAGCCCCAATACGTTAATCGTTTGGAAAGATTCATCTTTAGTTTTAGGTTCGGCAAAAATTTTCAGCTCAGTAATTTGCTCGCCGTCAACCGTCCCGACAAGTTTTAATTTCGGCGTAAACTCGTAAGTAAAATTTTTATCCTCTACTGTCAACGGCGCATTAATCGCCAAATTTAAATTCGGTGCAAGTTTCTGCGCGGAAGCATTAAATTTTTCTCGGAATTCTTCAGTCATCAAACTCTGCTCAAAACCTTTACTACTACCGAAAATATTTTCCAAGTTGCCGGCGGAAATGTTAGCGTAGACGAAAAACGCAATACATACGGCGGCTAGCGCAAAGTTCGTTTTCCTGTCGAAGGTCGAATATTTATACATAAAGATTAAACCGAACGGCGGAAAAAAAATCAGCAATGTTATCATCAAAGCATTTTTTAAATAGGTTGTCAAAACAAAACCTCCTAACAAAACAAAATTAGCCCGCCAATGGTTGACGGGCTTTTAACTAAGGAAGAATATTTTTCACTCGAATTTTTAAAACCTAAACGACTTAGCCGAGAACTTCAAGCAAGTCATCTGCGCCCGCTTTGACATCGCCGGTCTTGAGCGGACGAACTGTGCCATAAGCGGAAGAATTGGTGACGATAAGCGGCGTGGTAACAGGATAACCAGCCTTGTGAATTGCGTCAATGTCGAACGTGACGAGCAAGTCGCCGCGCTTGACTTCTTGACCGTCGGTGACGTGAACTTCAAAGTTCTCGCCATTAAGTTTAACCGTGTCGATACCAATATGCATGAGCAATTCTGCGCCGTCGGGTGTAACCATGCCGATTGCGTGTTTGGTCGGGAAGATAAGCGTAATCGTGCCGTCAGCCGGAGCAAGGAGTTTGCCCTCAGTCGGCTCAACTGCAACGCCATCGCCCATTGCACGCGAGGCAAATCCGTCGTCGGGTACTTCGTTCATGAGCATCATACGACCGGTTAAGTGTGCACCAAAGATAGCGTCTTTCATCTTGGGTTTCTCTTCTTCAGCCGCCGCAGAGCCGCCGCCACCCGAAGCACCTTCAAGAATCGAACGGTCAATCTTGCCGGCGCGAATGTCTTCTACGAATTCCTCGAAGTTCGCCTTAACAATCGTGACGCTCGGTCCGTAAATGACTTGGATAGCGTTGCCCTTGATAACGACGCCGCCCGCGCCAGTGGACTTGAGAATAGCCTCGTTAACTTTGGAGCCGTCAACCAACGTCAAGCGCAAACGTGTCGCGCAACAGTCAATTTCAGTGACGTTATCGACGCCGCCAACACCGCTCAAAATAGTTGCCGATTTTTGTTGGTCAGGTGTGAGGTTAGCAATAGCTACACTTGCGCCGCCGCCAGCAACGCCAACGCCCGTAGCTTTTTGATAATCTGCTTTAGACATCATCTTAATTTCTTCGTCGTCAGCTTCACGACCAGGAGTCTTCAAATCCCATTTCAGAATGAAGAATTTAAACGTGACGAAATACAACACGGCGTAGACCGCGAAGACAGGCAACATCATCATCCAGTTAGTCTTAGCTTGACCAGGCAGGACGCCGTAGAGGATAAAGTCAATTAAACCGTCGGAGAAAGTTGTACCCATTGCAATGCCGAGTATATGGCACGTTGCAAAGGACAAACCCGCGTAGAATACGTGAATCATGAAAAGTTCTTTAGCAAGGAAAAGGAAAGTAAATTCGATAGGCTCAGTGATACCGGTGAGGAACGAAGTTAAGCCGACCGAGAATAACAGAGAACCAGCCGCCTTTTTCTTTTCGGGACGTGCACAGGTGTACATAGCAAACGCCGCCGCCGGAAGACCCGCCATCATGAAGGGGAATTTACCCATTAAGAAACGAGCCGCATCAACCGAGAAATGCTCCGTGTTCGGCGAGGCAAGTTCTGCGAAGAAAATGTTTTGCGCGCCCATAACCGTTTGACCGTCGATAACTGCAGTGCCGCCAAGACCTGTCTGCCAGAAGGGCAGGTAGAAAATATGATGCAAGCCAAACGGAATCAAAGCACGTTCACAGCAACCAAAGAAGAATGTACCGAAATAACCCGATGCTTGAACGACGCCGCCAAGCGCGAAAATGCCCGTCTGAATGAAAGGCCAAACGAAATACATGATAACGCCAGTCACGATACCGAAAATCATACAAGAAATCGGGACAAAGCGCGTGCCGCCGAAGAATGAAAACGCGGGCGGGAGTTGGGTTTTATAAAAACGATTGCACAATTCCGCACCAACAAGACCCGTAACGATACCCGCGAAAACACCCATCTGCAAAGTTGTAATACCAAGAACTGTAGTTATCGCGCCTTCTTTAACGCTGGGGTCAATCGAGCCGTCAGCGTGAATCGAGCCGTCGAGACCTAAGAAGACGTGAATTGTTGTAAGCATAACGAGATAAAAAATTGCTGCGCCAAGAACGGCGATACCTTTTTCCTTTTTCGCCATACCGAGAGCAACCGCCAGAGCGAATATCAACGGCAAGTTACCGAAGATTGCGCCGCCGACGTTGGAAAGAATGAGCATGAAACTAAATAGCGCACTGCCAGGGTGAAGAGCACTCTCCAAGCCGTAAGCCGCGATAGTCGTCGGGTTCGAGAAAGATGCACCGATACCCAACAAGACGCCCGCGAACGGCAAAACGGCAATCGGCAGGAACAACGACTTACCGATTTGTTGCGCTACGGCAAATGCCGAACCGCCTCCGTCACTCATGCAAAAAACCTCCTTACCTCTTTACAAAAAATTTTCTTCCGAGTGAAACAATATTCTCCTTTCCACTATATTTTTCTATTTGGAGCCGTGATTAAGTAGCCCCTCTTGCAAAGAAGGAAGCCCTTTAAGCGAGCCTCCTCCTTTTTTGCAAGTTATTTTCAAAATTATACACGCCGCTTTTCCTTTTGTCTACTGATTGTTCAAAATATTTTGCACTACTTGCAACGATAAGAATTTTCTTTCAGCTCGTAAAGATTGGGGAATGCGGAAATAAATTTGCTCAACTTGCTATGCCCCGAACTTTTTATGTCAAGATTTTTTTGCGATATAGCATGTCCCGCTTGCCCCAAATTTACAAAGCCTTTATCGTCGCCGTAAATTTTCGCCGTCTCTCGTAAAATGTTGTGCAGAGGTTGTAAATTTTTATTAGTTATCGGCACAACTTTTGAATTGGACGCCGTAGAATTTTTTTCTTCCGCAAACAGCGACATTTGAACGGAAGACTTTTTAGCGGCAGAAACTTTTTTTGGCGGCGATTGGGAGGACTTAGTTTTGATAGGCGCGTCGAGGTCGATAAATTCATTGCACGCAGAACGAAAAGCATTTGAAACATTTGCATTGCCCATGCCGATAATTTTTATGTCGCTTTCGCGCAGACGAATTGCAAGCGGCGTGAAATCGCTATCATTAGACACGAGCGCGAAAACGTCCGCTTTGCCGCCATAAAGCACGTCCATTGCGTCAATCGTCAAGGACATATCGGTTGCATTTTTCCCTGCCACGTAGTCAGGTTGCTGAATGGCGCGAAGAGAAAAGTTTAAAATGCACTCGTTCCAACTGTGCAGAGAAAATTTTTCCCAGTTGCCGTAAATGCGCCGGATAAAAATTTCGCCGCGACTTTCCAAAGTTTCGATAATCTGCTTGCCGAATCTCGCTGAAATGTTATCTGCGTCGATAAAGAGTGCGATTTTTTTTGCCGCCATAAAAAGACCTCAATAGCAGTCAACCGCACGAATCGCGCCGAATTGCATAAGATTGCTTGCCTCGACGGGGTCGCCTTCAGTTATCGCCAATTCGACGGCTTTAAGATTATCCTCCGCGATTTGAATTCGTTCCGCGCCGAACTCTTCCTTAACTTTTTTCCAAAGATTTTTCCGCGAAGTCTTTGTATCCTTATAAACGGCGTGATTGTAGAAAATATTCATGGACGCCTCGCTTTTATCTGCGTCGCAATTAAAAAAGATGTAAGCTTTGTTGCTGGCTTTAGCCATAAAATAAAACTCCCTTCAAAAATTTTTGATACCGTCGCGATTATAACCAATTTTGCCATTAAAATAAAGTGCCTGTGAAATTTTCTTTATAGCATTTGACATTGAGTGCGGTTTATGATTTATTCTTGCCAACGAGGTGAACTTCATGACAGAAAAAATTTTGCTGGAAATGCTCCGCAATTACAAGGCAGGAAATGTGACGGAAGAAAAAATTCTTGACGCACTGAAAAATTTTTCATTAGCGACGGAAAGTTTTGGCTTTGCAACGATTGATCACGGACGCGAACTTAGGCAAGGTTTTCCGGAAGTTGTCTACGCACCGGGCAAAACTAAGGAGCAACTCAAAATTATTTTCAAAAATCTTTACGAACGGAGCGCGGGCAATTTAATCGCGTCGAGGGCAAGCCGCGAGCAATTTGAATTTTTAAGTGAAGAGATTCCCGCCGCGATTTATGACGAGACGGCGCGAATGATTTACGTTGACCGTGATAAAACTTTACGGCGCGATGAGAACAAAAAAATTTTAATCGTGACGGCTGGGACGAGCGATGTACCCGTTGCCGAAGAGGCACGATTGACGGCTTATCTTTGGGGTAATGTCGTTTCGACTTGCTATGATTGCGGCGTCGCTGGGATTCACAGATTATTTGCGCACATGGACGAAATTACTGCCGCGAACGTGATAATTGTTGTTGCAGGCATGGAGGGCGCATTGGCTAGCGTCGTCGGCGGTTTAACTAATCGTCCTGTTATTGCCGTGCCAACGAGTATAGGTTATGGCGCGTCGTTTCAAGGATTGGCGGCTCTTTTGGCAATGCTAAACAGCTGCGCGGCGGGCGTCGGTGTAGTCAATATTGATAACGGATTCGGTGCGGGTGTTCTTGCCTCCAAAATCAACGCTAAATAAAAAAATCCCCCGAATTTGTCGGAGGAAAAAATTTTGTCCGCGCAGATTTTATTTCTTAACGAACTTAGAGCCGCTGATTTGATAAGTTTCGTCGTTTACGTGGAAGGTTGTCGCCGTGAAGTCTTTTAAAGTAACGGAGTCATCATCTATCTTGAAGGTAATAGTGCCTTTGGATTTGCTGTAAGACGTTGTAAAGTCGATACTGTCGAACGTCAAAGTATCTTTGTCGTCGAAACCGTATATAATATCGTTGTCGGAGCCACTTGAGTAAACAAAAGTATCTGCACCCGCGTCGCCCCACAACGAATCATTACCGGCACCGCCAATAAGCGTATCATTGCCTTTGCCGCCTTTTAGCGTGTCGCTACCGGATCCGCCGTAAAGTTTATCCGCACCATCATTGCCAAGAATCGAATCATTGCCGCCTTGACCGTAGATAATGTCAGCCTTTGAGCCGCCGAGTATTACGTTGTTAAGTTTATTGCCGGTAATTTTTACTGCCTTAGTGCGTTTAGAGGCGTCAGCAGTTCCAACGTCTGCGGCAAGTGTAATGGGGGATTTAGTCGTATTTGTAATGTTCAAAGTTGTCGCGCTACTAACGAGCGTCTCAAAAGCCTTGCCCTTAGCATTAATCATGCTAAGTTTTTTATTTGCGCTGTCTTTAACAGTTAACGTGCCTTTTTTGCCGATTGTTAAGATGACGTCCGCACCGCTAACCGTTGATTTAGAAATCGCCCCACTGAGAGAAATTTTATCGCCCGTCGCGTAGTCGGTAATAACGTCTTTGCCCTCCGTATAAACGAAGACATCGTTGCCTTTTCCGCCCGTCAAGCTGTCATTGCCTTTGCCGCCACTCAATGTGTCATTGCCGGCTTGACCGAGTAGACTATCGGCTCCCACACCTCCGAGTATCGAATCGGCTCCATTGCCGCCGTAAAGTTTATCATCACCGCTACCGCCCGTTATAGAATTGTTGAGCTTATTACCAGTGATTTTGACGTCTTTAGTCCTCCGCGTCGCGTCGACGGTTTTTATCGTCGAGCCAACAGTTAAAGGCGATTTAGTATCGTTCACGACGAGCATCATAGTTTTATCGAGCGTGCCGGCAATGTTGACTTTTGAAAGACTTGCCGCACCCGCTAAAGTTATATAACCTTTGCCCGATCTTATCAGAATGTCATTGCCATTTTTGACTGAGGCGTAATAGCCTTTACCCGTACCGATTTGGAGGGTATCTGTTGCCTTGAAACCGACGATTGAGTCATCGCCGTCGCCTACGTTGTAGATAATAAGGTTGTTATTCGTCTCACTACCGAAAGTAATTGTATCGTCGCCGGTGCCAGCGTCTATCGTGACGGTCGAGGCATCGGAATAATACGCGCCGACTTCAATAAAATCCTTGCCTGCGCCGCCGTCAATTGAGACCTTAGAGCTACTATTTTGGATTGTGTCATTGCCTGCCCCGCCGATTATTGTTACTCGCGCGGCAGAGTTTTCGAGATAATCATTGCCCGCTCCGCTCGACATTGAAACATACGACGCGCTGTTGAAAATGGTATCGTTGCCCTTGCCCGCGTCGATTGAGACGTTCTCGCCGCTGTTTGTAATGTGGTTTTTGCCGTCGCCGCCGCTTATTGTGACCTGCTTTCCTGCGTTTGAAATGGTATCGTCACCCGCACCAGCGTTTATCAATATAGTTTCGGAATTTCTGGAAGTTATTGCTATCGAATCGTTACCCGCGCCACCGTTGATTGTAGTAGCGTTGATGTCGGTGTAATTGTTGGAATCATTAATGATAGTGTCGTTGCCCGCGCCGCCCTCGATAGTAATGTTCTTTATCGAATAGGGATTCCTTTCATTACCGATTAAGATTAAATCGTTATTGCCGCCGCCATTTAGCGAGACATTATTGCTCCAGCCGTTGTAAATGGAATCGGAGCCTGCGCCGCCGTCGATTGTCACCGAATCGCCGCCAGAGTTGTTGAGGATAGAATCGTTACCTTCTTCTCCAAGTATCATGACACCCGAAGACCCGTTGTTAATGGTATCATCACCTGCGCCGCCGCTAACTGTTGAGTAATAAGAATTGTTGTAAATAGAATCGCCATCCGCCTCGCCGAGAACTCTGTTGTTCCTCCCTTCACTACGAATTGAGTCACTGCCTGCGCCCGCCGCGATTGTGACGGTTGAACCTGTGTTATGAATTGAATCGTCGTCATTTGTTCCGCGCACAAGCGTATTGGACGTGCTGTTTGAGATATTAGCCATAAAACCATCTCCTAATAAAATTTTTAAATGTTTTGCTAGCATTATAGTAATTGTTTTTTTTTTTTGTCAATTCCCAGCCGCGATTTTTTTGAAAATTTGTTGGCGAATTATTGACTTGTTGCAAAAGCCTGGTGCGTGTGTTACCATTAAAAAAATTTTGTATGCAACAAAGGAAAATTTATTTGAAACCGTGGCTTAACTCAATCGAATATATTCGCGGCGTGAGTATGGCGGGCGTCGTAGCGATTCACACTGGCTCGCAATATCTTCTGAATCCCACGCCAAATATACATCTCGTCGCGCTCTTTGAAGTCGTTTCGCGTTTCAGCGTGCCGATTTTCTTTTTTATTTCGGCGTTCGGATTGTTTTACCGCATGAACTTTGACGAGCCGTTCAGCTATGCAAAATTTTTGCAGCGACGCTTAAAGGCGGTTTTAATTCCATATCTGCTTTGGTCGACGTTTTACCTCCTGCACGACAATTATTTTTACGGCTATCAACTGTTCCCAGATTTTGACTACGCGGCGGAAATTTATTTCTTTGGGCTGGCGAAGTATCATTTATATTTTTTGGTGATTCTGATTTGGTTTTATTTGCTAATGCCGCTGTGGATTTTTTTAGTCAAGCGCATGACGCCCGCGAAATTATTTTTATTGCTTGCCGCGCAGGTTGCGTTTGATTATTGGTCGAGTTACAGCGGCTGGCTTTGGCAATCTGTGAACTCGTTGCCGCCCGATTCGCTGTTGCAAATGTTTTTGAAGTGGCGATTAAATTGGCTCGTGTTGCATTATATTTTCGTGTTCGTATTGGGCGGAGTGTTGGGAATTTACTCGGAAAAATTTTTCACGTGGTGTGCGGCGCATAAAAAAATTATCAGCGCAACATTTTTAATCGCACTGACAACTTTGCTAGGATATTATTACTTTTTAATTTACGTACAAAATTTTTCGCCAACGGCGGCAGTTAACACGGCTCATCAATTATCGCCGCCCGGAATTTTCTACACAATCGCTGCGTCAATATTTTTGTTTACGTTGTTTCAATTCGGCAAGCTCCCCGCGCCGCTACAAAATTTCTTAAGCGTCATGGGGAAAAATTCTTACTTTGTATATCTGGCTCACCCGCTGGCAATACATTATCTGGCGTTGAGTTTGGGCAAGCTTGGATTGATTATGACAGCTCCAAACGCGCTAATCTTTTACGTGGCAACAATCGCCGTAACTTTATCGGTTAAGCTGTTGTCGCAGAAATTTTTTCAAGCATTCCGACGATAAACTTGACATGCGGGGAGACCGTGTCTAAGTGCAACCGCTCGTTCGGGCTGTGGATGTTCTCGTTAGTCGTACCGATTGAAATCACGTCAAGTTTAGGATTTTTCTTGACAAAAAAGCTCGTCTCAAGTCCCGCGTGAATAGTTTTAATTTTGGGCGCGTAATTGTTTTGTTCCATGAAAATTTCTTCGGCAAGTTTTAAAAGTTTGCTGTCGGGATTGAAAGTCCAGGCGGGTATTGGCGTAGAAACTTTGCTCTCGAATGCGCAAAGCCGCGCTGCTTGCTCAAAGCCCTCGATAAATTCTTCAATCAACTCATCGGCATTAGCTCGCGGCATAACTTTCAACTCAACAATATCATCGTTCATGCGCACTATTCCCAAATTCGCAGACGCCATAACCTGCGCGGGGTTTTCGGGCGACATGAGATAAACGCCGCTGTGAATCAGGTCAATAAAATTCGTTAGCAAGTCAAAATCTTTAGCGTGCAAAACTTTATCGGGGCGTTTAATAACTTTCGTCTCGATTTTTATATCAGGTTCAGCTGCGCCGTAAACTTTTCTAACTCGCCGCTCCATTTCCGCGCAAATATTCTGAACGTCCTGTGCGCTTAAATCAGTGGCAATAACAAGCTGTGCACTATTCGGAATAACATTAAAAGCTTGCCCGCCTTTTAAATAAGCCATACGAATTTTTCCGTATTTAGTTATAGCCCGCATGGTTTGAACGGCAAGTTTAATGGCATTGACGCGACCGGAAGAAATTTCTTCGCCGGAATGACCGCCGCGCAATCCACCGATTTTTATTTCCATATTCGTGCCAAGTTTGGTGTCGGGACGGACATAATGAAGTTCGCGCCAAAAATTTATATGAACGCAACCCGCGCTACCGGCAACCAGCTCGCCAAATTTTTCCGAATCACAGTTGATAAGATAATCAGCGTCGGCAACAAATTTTTCATCAAGCCCGATAACGCCAACCATGCTTTGTTCCTCTTCGACTGTAAAAATTATTCTAATCGGTCCGTGTTCAAAGGCGTCGAGATTTTTAGCAAGATAAATAATTTCCGCGACACCAATTCCGTCGTCCGCGCCGAGACTCGTGCCCTCTGCCTCTAAAAATTTTTCGCCGCGAATTAACTTTATCGGGTCTTTCGTCGGCTCAAAAGCATAACCTTCCTCCGCCACGCAAACCATATCCATATGCGCTTGCAAAATAGTCAGCGGAGCATTTTTTTTGCCAGCGGTCGCGGGCAAGTCGGCAATAATATTTTTAAATTTGTCCTGCACAACTTCAAAGCCGTGCTCTTCCAAGAGTTTTTTTAAGAAGTTACTAACTTGCAACTCGTACTTAGACGGGCGCGGGATTGCCACCAGCTGTTTAAATTCTTCAAGCACGCCCTCCAAAATTTCTTCTGTGGCTTGCGATAAAATTTTTTTGCTCATTAGTCTCTACTCCATTCTGTCCGAAAAAACTTCCGAAACGTATCTTTAATTAATTCGGCTAACTATGAAAAAATCCTGCAGGTTGTAGAAAAATCACCGCCGTGATAAAATTTGCTAAAGAAAGGAGTTTCAAGTTGATTGCACATGTTTTCGTTGACGCAGAAAATATTCCGCCGTCGGTCACGTTCAAAGTCGTGGAACATTTCGGCAAAGAGCACACGATAACCAAAGTTGACATTATCGCTAAAGAAGACACGCTCCCTTATAAATATCGTAACCTCGACGAAAAAATTTATCGCGTGCAAAATTGTTTTTACGGGAAAAATTCTGCGGATACGTGGCTTTGCTTTGAAATGGTGCGGGCGATTATCGACGAGCCAGATTTGGAATTGATAATAATCGTTTCCAGCGATAAAGATTTTCTGCCGGCGATAAAATTCGCCGTAGACTTTGACAAAAAAATTTTAATCGTGTCGAATGGCGCGGGACATAAAACTTTAATTGAACAGCTGAAAATTTTAAACGTCAATCCGGACGCCGTCGAACTGAAAGATTTCCGATTAAAATTTGGCGACGTGCCGAGCAAGCTTGAAAGATTTTTGCCGCTGTTGAGTTTTGGGATAAAAAAATATCTCTTCGACCGCGAGGACAGAATCAAATTTATTTTGGTTAAAAAGGGCGGTCAAATTTTTGAGGTTCCATTCGTGGCTGGTATGACGATTAATATTTTCGGGCGACTTCTGCGCGAGCTGAACATTTTAAATTATGGTGATTCACTACGGAGTTTTATTTCTAAAAATTTTTTGCGGCTTACTCGGAGCAATCGAATTTATTTCTGTAGCGAGGCGGAACTTTCTGCACCCACACACGCTGAACAAATCGAGAAATTTTTTTCTGAGCACGCAGAGGAAACGATTAAAATTTTTATCAAGCACAACTCTAAATTATCGGAAATTCCTTTCGTAAACGGAATGCCGTTAACTTTGTTCGGTAGATTTTTGCGCGAGAAAAAAATTATTGGTCGCAATTCTTCAACGATAAAAATTGCCGCGCAGAGTTTGTTAGACGTTCGCGACGGGAAAGTTTATCTGATTGCCGAAGACGAATTGGAAGCCGCGCAGGACGATTTGGAAATTGACCTTGAAGGATATTTTGCAGAACATACAGCAGAGATTCGGACGATTTCGATTGTGCACGACGGGAATATTTTTTCAATCCCGTTTGTGGACGGCATTCTAATTAAAATGTTCGGAAAATTGTTGCGCGAGCGGAAGATTATCGACAGAAAAATTTTGCCTGAGGAAGTTATCGCGGATAATGAACTTGTCCTTCGCGGCGAGAAAGTTTTTATAAATAAGGAGGCGTCTGAATGAAAATTATTAAACCGAGCGTTGAGCTTGTCGAAGAAATTGACGCGGCGGCGATTATGAAAAAAATTGAGCGAGCAGGGCGCGTTTGTTACAAATCGGAGGGCAATATAAAAGACGACAGCGCGGAAAAATTTATTCGCGGGATAATCAAACGCGGGCATGAATCAGTTATCGAACACGCGACAGTTTCGTTTAAAATTATCTGCGACAGAGGCGTTACGCATGAACTTGTTCGCCACAGATTAGCAAGTTATTCGCAAGAAAGTACTAGGTTCTGCGATTACACGGCAGGTAAATTTGGCGGCGAGCTAACTTTTATCAAGCCGTGCTTTTGGTCGGAGGATAATGAAAATTTTCAGCTGTGGAAAGCGACAATGGCGCAACTCGAAAAAAATTATCTAACATTGCGAGCAAACGGAGCTAAACCAGAAGAGGCACGTTCAATCCTTCCAAACTCACTTAAGACAGAAATTTTCGTTACGATGAATTTGCGCGAATGGCGGCATTTTTTAAAGCTACGGACAGCAAAAGCAGCGCATCCTCAAATGCGAGAAGTCGCACTGAAAATTTATAAAATACTCGTTGAAAAGTTGCCGGCAGTCTTCGACGACATTCAGCCATAAAAATTTCTGTAGACAATCGTCCTACGTTGCAATATAATTTACAAAAATTTTTGGAAGGAACATTTGCTATGAAAATTACAATCGGTAGCGATCACGGAGCAGTTAATCTCAAAGATGCCGTAAAAAAGGTTTTGGAAGAGTTCGAGGGCGTTGAGGTTAAAGACGTTGGCACTTTCGGCACAGATTCGGTTGACTACCCCGACATTGCCGAGAAAGTTTGCGCGGACGTTGTAAGCGGCGCGGCTGACAGAGGCATTGTACTTTGCGGCACGGGAATTGGTATTTCCATTGCGGCGAACAAAATTAAGGGCATTCGTTGCGCACTGTGCAATGACGTTTACTCGGCGCAAATGAGTCGCGAACACAATAACGCAAATGTCTTGGCAATGGGCGGGCGCGTTATCGGCTTCGGAGTCGCAGGTAAAATTGTTCGCGCTTGGATGACGACGGACTTTGCTGGCGGGCGGCACGAACGGCGCGTTAATAAAATTATGGCTCTCGAAAATAAATAAGAGGTGTTAAAAATGAAAATCGGCGTTATGTCTGACACTCACGGCTACGACGGGCGCGTTAAGCTGGCGGTAGAAAAATTTTTCGCCGACGCGGATTTGATTCTGCACGCCGGTGACGTTTGCTATCACGGACCGAATAATCCGAATTACAGGGGCGATGATTACAATCCCAAAGCTCTTGCGAATTTTATCAACGCCTCAAAAATTCCGTTTGTGATTGCTCGCGGCAACGGTGATTCGGAAGTTGACCAACTTGTTTTGGAAGTTCCCGTCTTGATTCCTTATGCTCACGTTTTCGCGAACGGCAAAAGGATTGTTGTAAATCACGGGCACCTTTTGCCGACCGACGCTGACAAAGACAAAATGGCTAAAAATTTCCGCGCAGATATTTTTATCACGGGACATATTCACAAGCCTGTACTTGAAAAACGCGGCGCAACAATTTTCCTCAATCCTGGCACTGTTTCGCCGTATCTCACGAATCAACCCGATAAGCGCACGAGCGTCGCACTTATTACCGACGATAAAATTCAAATCTTCGACCTCAACACCAGCGAAATTTTTATGAGTTTGGATTTTTAGAGGAGAATTTTTATGCCGTTGAAAATTTTAAATGCGGATATTACGACGTTAAAAGTTGATGCGATTGTTAATGCGGCGAATACAAATCTTTTGGCGGGCGGCGGCGTCTGTGGAGCAATTTTCCGAGCGGCGGGTTATCGTGAACTTCAATCGGCTTGCGATAAACTTGCGCCGATTCAAACGGGCGAGGCTGTCATAACGCCTGGTTTTAACTTACCCGCAAAATTTATTATTCATACAGCAGGACCAATTTGGCGCGGCGGGCAACTCGACGAAGAAAATCTTTTACGTAACTGCTACATGAACAGTTTAAGACTTGCCGCCGAAAATAATTTAACGAGTGTTGCCTTCCCGTTAATCTCAAGCGGTATTTATGGCTATCCGCCTCACGACGCCCTCAAAGTTGCCATTCAAGCCATTAAAAATTTTATCCAGCAAAAAGATTTGGAAGTTATCTTAACTGTCATGAATAAATCGCTCCTTGACAGCGCGGCGCAAGCGTTGTAAAATTTTCTTACGGGGCATAGCGCAGTCCGGTAGCGCACCTCGCTTGGGACGAGGGGGTCGCAGGTTCAAATCCTGTTGCTCCGACCAATAAAGAAATTTCCAAAGCCGTGTCGAGAGGCGCGGCTTTTTCGGTTGAAATTATTCCTAGTCTTTGCTACAATGCAAGTAAAAAATTAATTGGGGAGGAAGAGCTATGGACGACAAGGATTGGGCACTTTTCAAAGAAAAACTGAACAGAAAGACTGGTATCGATTTGCAGCTGTACAAGGAACAGCAAATGCGCCGGCGTATCAACAACCTCATTCAAAAGACGCAGTTTAAAAGTTACACGAGCTTTTTTAATGACGCGGTTAAGGATAAGCAGAAATTCGCGGACTTTATCGAGTATCTTACAATCAACGTCTCCGAATTCTTCCGCAACCCCGACAAGTTTGACCAAGTCGAGAACGATGTTATCCCGTACCTTTTAAAGCGCAACGACTCGCTTAATATTTGGAGCGCGGGCTGTTCAATCGGCGCGGAACCTTATACCCTGTCGATTATCATGAAGGAATTGACGCCCAGCAAACGCCACAGAATTTTAGCGACGGATTTGGACATTGAAATTATAGGCAAGGCTAAGAAAGGCATTTACACCGCCGACGAAATTAAATCAATGCGTCCCGACCGCAAAGTAAAATATTTCACCAAGACGCCCGACGGCAAATTCGCTATCAAGCCGGAAATTAAAATGCCCGTCGACTTCAAACGCCACAACCTTTTAAAAGACCGCTTCGAGACAAATTTCGACCTTATCCTCTGCCGCAACGTCGTCATTTACTTTACAGAAGAGGCTAAAGCTGAACTTTACGCAAACTTTTTTAAGGCACTCAAGCCCGGCGGGATTCTTTTCGTCGGCGGCACCGAATCCATTTTAAATTCGCGGCAAATCGGCTATGTGACTTATAAACCATTTTTCTATCAGCGTCCGTTACCAAGTTAAATATCACAACAAAAAATTTAAAGCCCGATGGCTTGAACCGTCGGGCTGTTATTTTTTCATTTGGTGGAGATGAGGAGAATCGAACTCCTGTCCAAAAATGCCGTTGCTCAACCTTCTCCGAGCGCAGTCGCCGAAAAGTTTCAGCTTTACCAAATTCGACGACAAACTTGATAAAGCCAAGCACTTTAGAAATTCCCGCGCCCTACAGTGCTCTTAGACGCGGTATTCCCGTTTCTGACGTCGACTCTGACCTGACGGGAAGGGAATCAGTCAGGCGACGTGGCGATTAAGCCGCCAATGCGTACTCTTCAGTATCCGCAGTTATTGTTTATTTTTCCGCTTGTCAAATCGGTTGCGGATCCGATGCTCGCTTATTGAACCCCGTTCATCCCTGTCGAAACCATTACATCCCCTTTGTTTAAAGTTGCTGAAGTTTATCACGCGGGAAAATTTTTGTCAATCGTTTTCTTCGGCACTTTCTACAGCCTCTTCCGGCTCAATCAATCCGAACATAACTTTGACAAGCGCATTGCCGTATTTTTCAATCATCAGCAATCCAACCACTACCGCGAAATCAATTTGCTCGTAAGTCGGCGGAATAAATTCATCTTCGCCACAGTAAAGCGCGACTCTGTAAGAAATTTCGCCGTCGTTAAAATCAAAATCAAAACAGCCAACCCTCAAGCCGTAATTCGCCCGAAGAAGAAATTCCGCAACTTTGGAACGCTCCGCCTCGTCAGCGTTTATGGGAATCACCATAGTAATGATAAGTTTATCCTTGTACGCACGGAAAAAAACTGTAGCGTGCCCGAATTTAGCATCAAGGGAGTAAATTGCACTTGCAACGTTGTGTTCGTCAAAAGGCTCGTGCTTGACTGAATCGACCTCAAAAAAATTTTCTACCGCCTCACGAATCGCAGCTGTTGTGTCGCGTTTTTCTAAATTACTCATTAAAAATTCCTCCTCTGTTAAACGCTAAGAAAATTACTATCTGCCGCGACGAATCGCCATAAATAATTCGCCGCCGCACCCGCATAATCAACGTTGATTCTTTTAGTTGCCTCAACGAGCAAATTTTCTTCTGCTGCCTTGATAAAAATTTCGTTTCCACATAAATCCGCGCCGTAAAAATTTTTCGTTATGCCCAAAGCTTGAGAGAGTTTGCCAGGACCAGAGCACAGTTCGCGCAGATTATTTTTATTCCGGCGACGTTTCATAAGCTCGACACCGTCTACAGGCTCTAAAGCTCTAATTAAAACGGCTTCAGGAACGTTTTCGACATTTGCAATAACATTCGTGCAAAGATACATTCCATAAATTAAATAGACATAAACGAAACCGCCCGCGCCATAAAAAATTTTTGTGCGTTTAGTCTTGCCCTTGTAAGCATGTGAGGCGGCGTCAATCGCCCCCATATAAGCTTCCGTCTCAACTATAATTCCGCTCGTTAATCCTTCGGACAGATTGGTTACAAGTTTTTTCCCGATAAGCTCACGGGCAACTGTTAAGCCGTCGCGTAGATAAAATTCGCGCTCAAGTTTCATTGCTGTTGATTACCTTTAATTTTTGTTGCATTGTAGCACATTCAGGAATTGATTTCTACCTAAAGCAAAAGTGCCGTCTTGTAACGACACTTGGATTTTCGGATTGGAAAATTTTTTCTGATAAGCTCGCGGGCAACTGTTAAGCCGTCGTGTAGATAAAATTCGCGCTCAAGGTTCATTGCTATTGATGACCGTTGATTTTTGTTGCATTGTAATACATTCAGGAATTGATTTTTACATAAAGCAAAAGTGCCGCCCGAAGACGACACTTGGATTTTCGATATGGTGGGCAGGGATGGATTCGAACCATCGTACTCAGTGAGAACGGATTTACAGTCCGTCGCCTTTAACCACTCGGCCACCTACCCGACTTGTGGCGACCCTGGAGGGACTTGAACCCCCGACCCTTTGATTCGTAGTCAAATACTCTAATCCAGCTGAGCTACAGAGTCGTTTATGATAAGTTGGTGGACCCACTAGGACTTGAACCTAGGACCGACCGGTTATGAGCCGGTTGCTCTAACCAACTGAGCTACGGGTCCAACCGGTAACCAACTTGTTATCAAAAAATTGGAGCGGACAACGAGGCTCGAACTCGCTACCTCAACCTTGGCAAGGTTGCGCTCTACCAGATGAGCTATGTCCGCTTGGAGCGGAAAACGAGGCTCGAACTCGCGACCCCCACCTTGGCAAGGTGGTGCTCTACCACTGAGCTACTTCCGCTTGTATCAGCCACTTGACTAACACAAGGCGCATTATAACGGCTTTATAAATTTTTGTCAAGAAAATTTTTCCCACCGCGTCGGCAACTTGTCTTTAGATTAAAAACGTGTGATAATTATTAAACTTTTTGAACGCAAAGGAAGTTATTCGCATGACAAAATTGGATAATTTAAAAACTTATCTGCGCGGGCTAAGGAATGTAGCCGTTGCGTTTTCGGGAGGCGTCGATTCAACTTTTTTATTAGCAGTTGCTTATGAAGTTTTGAGCGATAAAGTTTTGGCGTTGACGGCGGCAAGTAAATTTATTCCGAAAAGAGAACTCGACGCGGCGATAAAATTCTGCGCAGATAATAATATTCGGCAAAAAATTTTCGAGGCGGACGTTTTGAATTTTGACGGCGTTAAAGAAAATCCCGTTGACCGTTGCTATCTTTGCAAACGCGAACTGTTTAAAAACTTTTTGCGCATTGCTAAGGAAAATAATTGCGCGGCAGTCGTTGAAGGCTCCAATATGGACGACGACAGCGATTATCGTCCAGGCATGCGAGCTATCACCGAACTAAAAATTAAAAGTCCACTCCGTGAAGTCGGACTTTATAAATCGGAGATTCGTGAGCTATCTAAAGAAATGAACTTGCCGACGTGGAATAAGCCGTCAATGGCGTGTTTAGCGTCGCGTTTCGTTTACGGCGAAATTCTTACTGAACAAAAACTTGCTATGGTAGAGGCGGCGGAAGAATTTTTACTAAGTGCTGGCTTTAATCAATTACGCGTGCGTGTTCATGGTAAAATTGCGCGCATTGAAGTTTTGCCCGAAGATTTTATCCGCATTATAAAAATGCACGAAAAAATTTCTGCTCATATAAAAGATTTGGGCTTTGATTACGTGACTTTAGACTTGCAGGGGTATCGCGTCGGTAGTATGAATCTCGGCTTGAATTAATTTTTGACATTGTTTAAATTGTTTTCTATAATTCGGCTTATTACAAGTGGAAAGGAAAATTTTTATGGAAAAAACTTTGGTGCTCATTAAACCTGACGCTTTCGGCAAAAATCACGCGGGCGATATTCTCAAAATCTACGAGGACGCCGGTTTTAAAATCATCGCGGCTAAAGTTATGAAAATGACGCTCGAACTCGCCGCTAAACATTATGTCGAGCACATTGGACGCCCTTTTTATCCCGCGCTGGTTGAGTTTATGACATCCGCGCCGATTATGGCTTTGATTTTGAGTGGCGACGACGTGATAAAAAAAGTTCGCGAGCTTAATGGAGCAACTAATCCTGCTGAAGCCGCCGAAGGTACCGTTCGTAAACTTTACGCCGCCGATAAAACAAAAAATGCCGTCCATGCCTCTGACAGCGAGGCTAGTGCGGCGCGTGAAATTCCGATTTTCTTCAGTGCATGCGAAATTTTTGATTGAAAATTATTTTACGGCGCAAATCGCGAATAGCGGCAACGAATCATAATCGCAACACGAATCTACTTGAACTTCCGAAGAAATATCCTCGTCGAACATCACAGAGAAATTTAAACCTTCCAAAAAGCCCACGTCCCACGACGGGCGACGGTGTTTGCTGATTTTCATAGAATTTTTAATCGCCGTGCACTCAATCAGCATGTCATTTGTAATTTTTACCTCGCTGTAAACTTCTTCGGCAAAATTTTTCCCGCCAAAATCCGAATCAAAATTCATCAGCACCCCGCCAACCTTCAAAACGCGGAACCATTCGCGATAAGCCGCCTTTACATCGGGCAATGTCCACGTCAAATTCCGAGTGACGACTACATCGAACGTTTCATCAGCAAAATTTAATGATTGAGCGTTCATTTTCTTAAAATCTGCGTGCAAATTCAACTCGCGCAGATTTTTTTTCGCCTCTGCCAGCATTTTCGTCGACATGTCAATCCCAACGACTTCGTGATCAAGTTTAGACAAAATCGCCGCAAAAAATCCCGCGCCCGTCCCAACATCTAGTATTTTTAAATTTTGGGCGGCGGGTAAATTATTTTTAAAAATTTTTTCCCATGCGACGGCATTTTTGCTATCCAATTCGAGGCGGCGCGCTCTGCTGAAATCTTTACTGCGCTCGTCCCAATAATTTTTGATTCGTTGATTCAATTTCTCCATTAAAAAGCCTCCTTTGCAAAGAAATTCGACGCCATTAATTGTTTTGTGAACGGCGATTGCGCCTCGTGAATTATTTTTTCCGGCGTGCCCTCCTCTACGATTTTTCCCATATGCAAAACTATTACGCGGTCGGCTATTCGCGGCAAAAGTGCTAAATCGTGCGTTATAAACAGACACGCAATATTTTTTTCCACGCATAATTTTTTTATCAACGCGACGACTTGCGCTTGAATTGTCACATCGAGCGCGGAAGTTGCCTCATCGCAAATTAATAACTTTGGCTCAACGGAAATTGCCCGTGCTATCGCTGCTCGTTGACATTCGCCGCCAGAAACTTCGCGTGGATAACGTTCATAATAATTTTTCGGCAATCCGACTTCCGATAAAAGATTTTCTACTCGTCCGCGCAGATTTTCGCCGCCAAAATAATTTTTTATCGGTTCTGCTATGCTTGTGCCTAATGTCCTGCGCGGATTAAATGAATCTTCAGGATTTTGAAATATCATTTGCATATTTTTATAAAATTTATTATCTGTAGCGTTTGAAATATTCTCGCCGCATAAAATAATTTGTCCAGCGTCGCTCGGAATCAATTTAGCAATTATTTTCGCCAATGTTGACTTGCCACAACCGCTTAAACCGACAATCCCTAAACATTTTCCCGCGTCAAGAGTAAAATTTATGTCGTCAAGCACAATTTTATTGCCAAAACTTTTTTTTATGTGTTTAACTTCCAAAATATTCATAATCCCGCCGCCTGAATCAATTCTTGCGTATAAATTTCTTGTGGATAATTAAAAATTTGCTCTTTAGTTCCGAATTCTACTGTTACTCCATTTTTTAGAATTAAGATTTTGTCGGCTATAAATTTTGCGATTCTCAAGTCGTGAGTGACCATGATTATTGAAATTTTTTGCCGCTCGCGAAGTTTTAACAGCTCTTTTACAACGCTAACTTGTGTAACTGCGTCTAATGCGCTCGTCGGTTCGTCTGCAAGTAATAATTTTGGCTCCAATATCGTTGCCGCCAATATTCCTGCTCGTTGCGCCATGCCGCCCGATAATCTGAACGGATATTCTTCTAAAACCTCCGGCGCAAGATTTATTTTCTGCATAATATCTTCCGCCCGCTCTACAAAAAATTTTTTATCCCAATCGCGATGTGCGCGGACGCTCTCAAATATCTGTTCTCCTATCGTTCTTATCGGGCAAAATGACGCGCCTGCATTTTGAAATATGAATCCTATCGAATCTCCGGAAATTTTTCGGCGTTGTCCGTCGCTCAAATAGGTAATTTCTTTTCCGTCGAAAAATATTTGCCCGTCGATAATCGCGCCGCCCTTACCTAAAAGTCCGCCTATTGCTTTTAATATCGTTGACTTGCCGCTTCCCGATTCGCCGGCGATTACCAAAATTTCTCCACACTTAACCGAAAAATTTATATCGTGCACTATTCTTTTCTTGCAATATGCTACTACCAAGTCTGCTATCGTTAAAATTTCATTCATTTAATCACCCGCAATTAATTTTAATCAACTTGAGCAAAAAAAATAAGCCCTGCATGGGGATAAAAAAATATCTCTTTCAAAAACTTTTATATATTGACGGAAATATTTAGCGTCGTGCTCGTAGGTTGTCAAATTCAGCAGTCAATATTACAATTAACAACGCTTTATTAAAAATTTTTACTTTACAGGCTTAAGGTATGATTTATGGGTTTTTTAATGTAAAAAACTTCTCAGCGGCTCATTGCTTGCCGAAGAGCTTGTTCTTCCTCTTTAGTAAGTTTATAGTTTGCTGTAGCGCGTCCGTCTGCAATCGGTTTAACGTAACTGCGCTCGGTTTCATTGCCGCAAATGGACGAAAAGACAACACCATTGTTATTTCTGTCGAGAATGGCAACGCACCAACTTAAACCTTGCCCGGTCTTTTCAAAGGCGTCAAAGTGAATTACGGCGACGCGAGCTAACGAACTGCGCATAAGGTCTTCGAGGACGTCAACTTGCCCTTGAAGACTTTTATATTTTCTGACTGCCTCGTCGACTTCAGCTGTGTGAGCGGAAAGCATTTGCTCAATACTCGTACCTTCAGAGCCTCCCATCATTCTTTTGTAGCGCGTCTTTATATTTGACAGCTCCGAATACAAATTTATTATCAAGCCAAGCATTAAAAGAATAACTGCAACCACTGCGAACGAAATAAAAAAATCTGTCGTAAAGGCGGCACTCAAGCCCCTCATATATCAAAACCTCCAATTTATTTTTTACTGAATTTTTTAGCCAAACGGTGAATAATTTTGAAACGGTAAAGCAAACCTGCGCGGCTCATGCCGATTTTCTCTGCAAGTTCGCCGACTGTAGACGAAGGATTTTCTAAACGAAGTGTCATTGCCTCGCGAAATCGTTCATGAACGGGCGCATTTTTATCTAGCAAAATTTTTATATCGGCAAGCTGACGTTGCGCGGCGTTGATTGATTTATTAAGAGCTGCCGTCTCCATGTTAACAACACGATTGACTTGCATACGGACTTCTTTTAAGTTTCGGGCAATTTCAAAGCGTTCAACGGCTTCCGTTGCGCCAATCATGCCCAAAAAATCGCAAATTGCATCGCCCTCACGTAGCCAGATAAAGAAAACTTTTTTACGTTGACAAATTCCTGCGTTGAATTCGAGCTTTTCCATTTGTTTTTGAAGGAATGTAGCCTCTGCCTCCGTTTTCGTCAAGATTTGCAAAAGAAATTGTGTCTCTGGACGATTGACGCTTCCGCTTGCCAGAAATGCGCCGCGCATATAAGCAACCTTAAATCGTGTTCGCTTAAGTAATTCGTTCATGTCGAGCGTATCGAAAAAATTTTGCACTGCGCCCGTTAAAATAAATCGGACGACGTAGATTAAATTTTTAAGCAATTTTTTTCGACGAACGGCGGCGACTTCCGGCTTGACGGTCGGGAAAAATTTTTTAGCCAGCGTAATAACTCGGCGTACAACAGCGGCATTGGAACTTGTAAATTCTAAGCGTCCGTCGATTTTTTTTGTACCGACTTTCAACAGCGCGACGAATTCAGCTAACAGACAATCGCGGTCGTCGTCAAACTTATGCGCCAATTCGTTTTTGACATCTTGAGCGTATGACGCCATTAGCCGCGCCCTCCCATACTGTAAATAATTTTCATAACCGCCGCGCAGAGTTTATCGGGGTCGTGGCGACCAATTTCCGTCGTGCTCATCAAATCGGCTTTGATAAGCCCGCAACCCAGCGCGTTAACTTTGTCCTCATCAATCTCAACAGGTTTTGCGCCCGTACCCTGCCACATATTTTCGGGAATCAGCGTCGAATTTACAATTACATAATCAATCGCGCCTTGCCCCGTGTGATCTAAAATCGCCTTAACGTGTTGAGCGGCGGTATAATTATCAGTCTCGCCAGGTTGAGTTAAAACGTTGCAGATATAAATTTTAATCGCCTTAGATTTTTTTAGCGCATTGGCGACGCCGTCAACTAAAAGATTCGGCATGATACTAGTATACAAACTGCCGGGACCGAGAATAATTGCGTCAGCAGATTCAATAGCCTCAAGCGCGGCGGGGACTGCTTGAACTTTTTTAGGGAAGAGTTGAACGCGACGAATTTTTTTGTGCGCTTCAGGAATTTGCGATTCGCCCTCGACAACAGTGCCGTCATTCATAATCGCATCGAGTCGAACGTGTTCTTTACTTGCAGGAATTACGCGCCCTTTAACCGCCAAAACTTTCGACGATTCTTTTAACGCGGTCTCCATGTCGCCAGTAACTTCATTCATTGCCGCGATAAACAAATTTCCGAAACTGTGACCGGCAAGCGCACTGTCGCCTTCAAAACGATATTGAAAAAGTTTTTCCATAAGTGGTTCGGTATCAGCCAACGCAACCAGACAATTTCGTAAATCGCCGGGCGGAATTATTCCCAACTCCTCGCGTAGACGCCCAGAAGATCCTCCGTCGTCAGCAACCGTAACCACTGCAGAAACGTTATTCGTAGAAGTTTTTATCCCGCGCAGAAGGACGCTTAGCCCGTGCCCGCCACCTATTACTGTAACTGCTGGTCCGCGTCCAAGCTTGCGTTCTTGATAAATCATGTCGACGAGATTTTCCGAACGGTCGGGAATTAGCACGGCGATTATCGAACGAATAATTGAGCGCGTCGCCCAAAGCATAAGACACGAGCCGATTATCACGATAAATACGCCGACGACAGCAGTTATCATGTAATTATAACTGCCGACCGCCCGATAAACCAGCATAAAAATTTCTTCCTCGACACGTCCGAGATATTCGTAGTTAATCGCGAGTGCGCCGCCGAGACTGAACAGTATAACGCCGATTGCAAACAGCAACAACCAGCGTTTCATTTTCATGCCGGGATAAAGCCACTTCAATAAATGGAACATGATTTAAACTTCCCACACGTCGTTTTTCATAAGGTCGCGATGCTCCAAATTAACAGCGTAACCTTTTTTAGCAAGTAATTCGTAAATATGCTTAGCTACAAAAACCGAACGATGCATTCCGCCCGTACAACCGATTGCAATAACGAGTTGACTTTTGCCCTCGCGAACATATTGCGGCACGAGAAAATCTATAAATGAGTCGAGCCGCTTAAGATATTCCTGCGTGACAGTTTTCTCCATAATATAGGCGGCAACTTCGGGAACGCTTCCGCTTTTATGTCGGAGTTCCTGCACATAAAAAGGATTCGGCAAAAATCGGACATCAAGCACCATATCAGCATCAAGTGGCATACCGAACTTAAAGCCGAACGATAAAATTGCAATGTTCATAATATCGCCGTCGCCCTTGCCGAAAAGCAAATGAATTTTTTCGCGCAATTCAGCTCGCGACAAGTTAGACGTGTCGATAATGTAAGTCGCCTTTGAGCGCACGCCTTCCAACCTTTTGCGTTCCTTAAATACGCCGTCAGAAATTCTGGTTGCAGGTGCCATAGGATGACGGCGGCGCGTCTCTTTATAGCGGCGGATAATCACGTCGTCGGCGGCGTCCATAAACAGCATTTCATAATCTTGATTGTCTTTGTCCATGTCGTCGAGAACTTGAACTAAATCGTCAAAAAATTCACGGCTGCGCGTGTCGACGACGAAAACCATTTTATTAAAATGCCCCGTTGCGTGCGTGCAAAGTTCAACAAATTTAGGGATAAAGACGGGCGGCAGATTGTCCACGCAAAAATATCCTAAGTCTTCAAGGTATCGGCAAGCTTGAGTTTTACCACTGCCGCTCATGCCAGTCACGATAATTATCCGCGATTTATCTGCGAATTCTTTAGTTTCTTCCATAAAAATCTTTCCTTACAAAACATAATCGTAAACAGCTTTAGCGAAGCCGTCGTTTTCGCAAGTGTCAGTTATGCGCGGGCAAGCGGCTTTAACGGCGTCAACAGCATTACCCATAGCCACGCCGCAACCAACCGAAGTTATCATTGCCAAATCATTTTCCGAGTCGCCGATTGCTAAAATTTCTTCGTTGTCGACGCCGAATTTTTCTGCCAAAATTTTAATCGCGCCCGCCTTGCTTACGCCCAATTTCATAAACTCTGTAAAGCGTGCCGCCGAACGAGTAATTTCTACTTTGCCGTCGAAAAATTTTTTAGCTTCGTTAAGTTTTCGCAATGCCTCTTCGGGCGTATCAGAGACTGTCAAAAGTTTTGGAACGCCTTTAATACGTTCGCGCAAACCGTCCCAGCCGACTTCAACCGCCGTAACTTTTATCATCGTCTCATAAAATTTTACAAGCTCGTTGCGTTTTGGAACGTAAAGAATATCGTCCGAATAACTTTGCAAATGCCAGCCGCGCTCCTTGAAAAAATTTATAAGCTCCAAAACATTTGCCTCGTCCATGTATTGCGCGTGAATAACTTCGCCAGCCGAAGATTTTATTAATGCGCCGTTGTAGGCGATAATCGGAACGGACACGCCAAGTTGAGCGGCTATCGGCAACGCGGCACTATACATTCTGCCCGTCGCTATTACAACTTTAACGCCCGCCGCCGTCATTTTCTGAACAGCTTCAATATTTTTAGCGGGAACAATTCCGCTACCTACCGGCAAAAGTGTCCCGTCAATGTCGGTTACAAACAGTTTTATCATAATGCGCACTCCTTATCTATTAATCACGCGCCGATTATAACAGACATTCGCACAAAAAAAAATGCCGTATAAAAAAATGTTTGCCATTACAAAATTGGGCAGGATAATTTTTATTATTGGCTAATTTTTTATTTGGAGGTGATTTCTCATGCAAAATTCTACTCTGCAATGGTTTCCGGGTCACATGAAAAAAGCACAGCGAATTATTCAAGAAAATTTATCGCTCGTCGACCTCGTTATTGAATTACTCGACGCCAGAATACCGATTAGCAGTCAAAATCTTATGCTCCATGAAATTATTCAAGATAAATTGCGCTTAATTGTTCTAGGAAAATCAGATTTAGCCGCCAATGTCGACGTTTCACTTAAAAAATTCCGCGAAATTGCTCCCGCAGTCGCTGTTGACGCCGTAAAAGGCACTGGAATTAAAAATTTAATTACCCAAGCTAAATCAATCGCTCAATCGAAGACGCATAAGTTAGTTAAACACGGCGCAAAACCTAGAAATGCTCGCGTTATGATTGTAGGAATTCCGAACGTTGGGAAATCTTCGCTGATAAATAAACTCGCCGGCATGAATCACGTTAAAATTGAAAATAAACCCGGCATTACTCGCGCTAAACAGTGGATTAAAATTGCTGACGGGCTTGATTTACTCGACACGCCGGGAATTTTATATCCAAAGTTCGATGACGCGGAAGTTGCGCTGAAATTGTCATGGACTTATGCAATCAGCGACGAAATTCACGACCTCGAACCAACTGTTTGCAAACTTTTGGAGACTTTAGCTTCAAAATTCCCCGCAGGTTTAATTGAACGCTATAAAATTGAAATTTCTACTGACGGGCACGAACTTTTAAATAAAATCGGACTCAAGCGCGGTTGCATAAAAAAAGGCGGCGTCATTGACACCGATAAGGCTTTGCATTTAGTTTTAGCAGATTTCCGCGCAGGTAAGTTAGGACGTGTAATTCTTGACGAGATTTAAAAGATTTTTGCCGGCGATTGTCGCGAATTTGTCAGCTGCATTGAGCGAAATTTTATTAATGGCGTCCGCCGCGTGGTTAATTGCCTCTGCCGCGTTGCACCCGCCGCTAAGTTCGCTATCAGTCGGGATAACTTTAGTGCGAACGGCAGGAATTTCACGCGCCGCGCTCCGTTACGCAGACAGATTCATTTCGCACAAAATAATTTTCAAACTCTTGGACGATTTGCGCGAAAAAATTTTCCTAAACACCGCAAAAATATTCCCGTTGAAGTCTGGACGCTCTCACGAAGGCGAACTTTTGCACACGCTAACAATTTCAGTCGATTTATTGAAAGATTTTTTGCCGCGAGTTGTTTTACCGATTTCAACCGCCGCGCTCGTGACAATTTTGCTGACGTATTTTTTATTTGAGTCGCTGAAATTTTTTTCGCTGATGTTGCCGGCGATTTTTTTTATCAACTTAATTCCGATTAAGCCCAAAACAGCTGATGATTCGGATTATCGGGAAAAGATTTTAGATTTCAGCGACGGGCGTGACGAGTTAAAAATTTTCGGCACGACGCCCGCGACAAAAATCCTCAATCAAGCCGCTCAAAATTTCGGCGATGAAACTTTTAAACTAACTGCGCGGCAAATCCATTTCGACACGATTTTTAAAGTTATAAACACGGCTGGATTTTTTTTCATACTATTAAAAATTGCGAGCGTTGTTGATACAATCGGCTTGACAGTTTGGAGTTTGATTTTCTTGGCGACGCTTGAAATTTTTGCTCAAATACAGCTTGCGCTCCGAACGTGGAAAAAAATTCGTGCAGTTAAAATTGAAGACGGAAAAAATTTACCGCCCGCGCAGATTTTGCAGACAAATCACGCCGTCGAGATAAAAGATTTGAGTTTTGGCTATGATAAGCCTATCTTTGAAAATTTTAATTTAACGATTGAACGCGGCGAAAAAATTGCAATCGTAGGGGAAAGCGGCACGGGTAAAACGACTTTGCTTTACTTGCTGATGAAACTTTTTATGCCTGATAACGGAACAATTGCGCTTGGAGGGAAAATTGCGGCGTCGACGTTCACAAATTATATTTTTTCCGCGTCGATTCGTGAGAATTTTAAAATGCTTAACGAAAATATTTCTGACGAAGAAATTTTATCGGCTTTGAAACTGTGCGGGCTTGAAAATTTTGATATTGATGCCCCGATTGGCGAAGACGGCGAAAATTTATCTGGCGGCGAAAGAAATCGTTTGCAAGTGGCATTGGCATTGGCGCAAGACGCAGAAATTTTGATTTTGGACGAGCCGACAGCGGGGCTTGATAAAAATCTTGCGGATAAATTAATTGCAAACTGGATTGAGGCAACAAAAAATCGCACGCTGATAATCATTACGCACGATTCAAATTATTTTTCAGAACTTGGAAGAATTGAATTAAATCATTGAACTAATTTTTTGTGAGGATAAAACTTTGAAACTCATGATTCAAGATATTGCAACCGTCATGTGGAGAGATTGGATTGTCCTAAGACGACGGCTGAAAAAATTTATTTTGTCGCGACTGGTGACGCCCATTCTTTATCTTGTCGCGTTCGGCTGGGGTTTAGGAAAAAATATCAATCTTGCATCAGGCAGTTATTTAGATTTTCTTGTGCCAGGCATTATCGCGCTAAACACAATGAACGTTAGCTACATGAGTATAACAACCGTCCACGCCGAGCGCGTCTATCATAAAAGCTTGGAAGAATATTTGAGCGCACCGATTGAGCCTGCCGCATTTGTTATCGGGAAAATTTTATCGGCAGTTGTGCGGGCGTTAATTTCAACTTCGCTGATTTTAGGCGTCGCAGTAATTTTTGGTACAAGTTTAGAAATTTTTTCCGAGCCGCTGAATTTTTTAGTTGTCATCATACTCAATTCGATAATTTTTGCGGGCGTATGTTTCTGCGCGGCGTTGAAAGTCCAAACTTATGAGGAACTAGCGCAAGTAAACACGTATCTTTTAATGCCGATGAGTTTTTTATGTGGAACATTTTTTTCCGTAGCAGAATTGCCGCCCCTCGTCCGAATCTTTATAGAAATTTTACCGTTAACTCATACAACCCAACTTTTACGCGAAGGATTCAACCTACCGTCGATTTTAATTTTGGCAGGTTACGCGATTTTTTTGCTGTGGTTATCAATCAAAATGTTCAAGAGGTTATCGTCATGAGGCACAATCAATCAAAACTTTGCACGACGCAGATTGAAAATTTTTCAGTCAAAGTCGGCGAACTCACAATTTTTGAAGACGTGAACTTTACAATTCATTGCGGCGAATTGACTGCCTTAATCGGTCCGAACGGCGCAGGCAAATCTACGCTCTTAAAATCTATTCTCGGTGAAGTTAATCATATGGGCAAATTAAATTACTTTGACGCGAAAGGCGAACACCTCCGACCAATTATCGGCTACGTTCCGCAAACTTTGAAATTCGACGCGACAAGCCCGACGACAGTTTTAGATTTATTTATGGCCTGTTTGACGTGGCGACCGGTTTGGCTTTGCAATTCCAAATTCATTCGCGAGCGCGTGGTTAAAAATCTTCGGCGCGTCAAGGCAGAACATTTAATCGATAGGCGATTAGGGGCGTTATCAGGCGGTGAATTGCAGAGAATTTTGTTAGCCCTCGCACTTGACCCGCTCCCAGATTTATTACTTTTAGACGAACCTATTAGCGGCGTTGACAAAGTCGGTATGAGAATTTTTTATGAACTCGTCGCCGAATTAAAATCTGTCGAGGACATGGCAATCCTTTTAATCTCGCACGATTTAGAAATGATTGAACGATTCGCCGACAAAGTTATTCTGCTCAACAAAAAAGTTTTAAAAATCGGCAAGGCGCAGGAAGTTTTTCAATCGGAAGAAATGCGTGAAGTTTTCAAACAAAAAACCGCCAAGCTTTAAACGGCTCGGCGATTTTTTAGTGTCTAAAACTCAAAATATCTGCGTCATCTGCCCCGTAGAAATTTTTCAATTCGGCGAGTTCAGCGTCCGTTGGTTCAAATAAGGCAAATTTTTTAATCCGCCCTTCTAAATACAAAAACTTAGCGTCATCACTTGAAATAATTTCGATAGAAAAATTTTCGGTGCGCAGATAATTTCGATTCTGCTCGCGGAAGATAAAATCGTCAGAAATTTCCTCTGAAGCTAAACCGTCGTCAATTATAAAACTCGGCTTAAATACTGTACTTTGTGAAAGTTCTTGAGCAAGCAGAAAACTCTCATTGTTGACGCCTTGAGCAATCGCGACGCCTAACAATGGTAAATTTTGTATCTCAAATGCCTCAGCAACTTCATTTGCGAAACGATTTTTATCGTCAAGAATTCGGGCGCGATATGCCTCTTGCTTTTCGTGTGAGGCAGAAAAATTTTCAAAGACTTCGCGAATTTTCTCTATAACTTGTTGTAGATTTGTTGTGCGCTCATCAAATTTAAATTCGACGGGAATGTTTATATCAATGTCATTAGCAGCTGAGCCGCGTTTACTAGGACGTGTTCACACTAAAGAATCAAAAATCATAGCAAAGAGTATAAAAGCC
>CAMJRX010000007.1 GCA_946408355.1 uncultured Selenomonadales bacterium | reverse complement strand
TTTTAGCAAAACTCTTTCGAGTTTCAATTCTATTTTTATATAACAGGAGATGATTTTATGAATAACGATTACGACTTTGAAGCAAGTTTGATGAGAATATTATCTGAAAAATATCCGACTAAAGAATCAATCTATGAAAAGCTAATTTATTTGCAATCGCGGTTATATCTTCCAAAAGGCACGGAACATTTCATGAGCGATTTGCACGGCGAGTACGATTTATTTCTGCACATAATCAATAATTGTTCAGGGGTAATTCGGGAAAAAGTGGATTATGTCTTTGGAAATTTGCTTGGTGACGAAGAAATTGCAGAATTTTGTACGCTAATTTACTACCCTAAAGAAAAAATAGCACAAATTAAATCCCAGCGGCGCGATACGCCTTCTTGGTACCGAATAAATTTGGCGCGGCTGGTACGATTAGCAAAATTCATGAGTTATAAATATCCGTCGTTTAAAATGCGCGATTTAATCCCGAATCGTTATGAAACTGTCATTTTGGAGCTATTAAACACACACCCGACGGCAGATGAGGCGCAAAAAATTTATTACGAGAAACTTTTAAGTTCGATAGTGGAGATAAATAGCGGCGAAGATTTTATTCATGCGATTTCCGCGCTGATAAAGCGGTTGGCGATACACCGCTTGCATTTAGTCGGAGATTTTTTCGACAGAGGCGACAGACCAGACGCGATTTTAAATTTGCTGATGAATTATCCGGAAGAAGTCGACATACAATGGGGCAATCACGATATTTTATGGATGGGCGCGGCGTTGGGCAGTGAAGTCTGTATAGCGGCGGTCGTGCGCAACTCTTTGCACTATGAAAATACTGACGTATTGGAGCGCGGCTACGGAATAAGTTTGCGACCTCTGACAATTTTCGCGTCTAATCTTTATCCGGAAGAAAATCCGTTGCGAGCGGCTGAACTTGCGAGTTTAATGATAATGTTTAAGTTGGAAGGGCAATTAATTCGCCGAAATCCCGATTTTAAAATGGATAATCGCTTGCTTTTGGATAAAATTAATTTTGACGACGGCACAATTTCAATCGACGGGCAGATTTATAAAGTTAACGGCACATTTCCGACGGTTAATCGCGAAAATCCCTATGACTTGACGGACGACGAGCAAAAAATAATTGAAAATCTGCGCGAAAACTTTTTAGAGAGCGCAAATCTTCAAAAGCACGTTGATTATTTGTATAAAAAGGGCGGCGTTTATACTTGCCACAACGGAAATTTATTATTCCATGCGAATGTTCCGCTTAATGATGAAGGTTCGTTTAAGAAAATTATTTTCGACGACAAGAGTTATAGCGGCAAAAATTATTTTGACTACGTGGACGGTCGAGCGCGTCGAGCTTATTACGAAAAACGGCAAGAGGATTTAGACTTTATGTATTTTTTATGGTGCGGATTGCTGTCGCCGATAGCGGGGCGGGAATTCAGAACTTTTGAGCGAGCATTTATTGACGACAAAGAAATTCAGCGCGAGCCTGCCGACCCGTATTACAATTTGATTGATGACGAAACGATTTGCGATAAAATATTGGCGGAATTCGGTTTAAATTCGAGTGGACACATTATAAACGGGCATGTGCCGGTTCGCGTGCGCAAGGGCGAAACTCCAATTAAGGCGGGCGGTAAGGCTTTAGTAATCGACGGCGGATTTAGCACGCCATATCACGAGAAAACGGGCATTTCTGGCTATACATTAGTGTCGAATTCGCGCGGCTTGCGACTTTTGCGGCACCAGAAAATAGCTGACGTTAAAACTGCGCTTGCCGAAAACAAAGACATTGAATCGACAGCAGAAACGGTAGAAATTTTATCCAAACGCATGACGATAGGCGACACGGATCACGGGCAAGGCATTCGTCAAGAAATTATTGGTTTGCATAAACTTTTGCAAGCATATCAAAGCGGAACAATTCAACCTAAAAGCTAAAAAGAAAAATCCCCTGCAATTTAACCGCAGAGGATTTTTTATTGCAATTTATTTACGCGAGAAAGTTTTATCAACAACATCGCCGATTGCGCCTTGAACGCCGAGACTTTTGCCGTCTTGGAAAAATTCAACCGCGCCAGCATTGCCGAGACGGAAAGTTACATTTTCTTTGCCTTCCCACGAAAGAGTTTGTCCGCCATCAATAACGCCCTCTTGAACAACTGCGCCGTCAACCGTGACCAGCGTCCAGCAACGGTCATTGAAACGCGCTTGAATAGCAACTTTATCGCTAGGCTTTGGCGGTTCGGGATTAGCATTGGCAACGTGTGTAGGGTCATTTGTCGGAGTCGGTTCCGTTGCGACAGGTTGAACTGTTTGTTGCTTAGGCGGATCTACTTTGGCGACATCGCCCTCTGAACTTGTGAGCCACGACCACATTCCGCCCGCAATCGCCGCAATTAAAACAACTGCTGCGACAATTAACAAATTCGACGAACTGCGCCGCTCATTTTGAATAGAGTAGCCGATAGATTGTTTTTCAGGCTTAACGGGCTTAGGCTCAACTTTTTTTTCGGGCGCGGGAGCATTTTCCGCTACAGCCTTAGCCGCTTCAGCTTCTGCCTCTGCTGAAAGTTCTGCAATGTCGTTGGCAAATTCTTTAGCGGCGGCGTCTGAGTCCATGCCCAAAAAATTTGCATAGTTTTTAATGAAACCTTTTGTGTAAACCGTGCCCGGCAACTTGTCGTATTCGCCGTTTTCGATAGCCTCTATGTAAAGAGCGCGTATGCTTGTGCCCTGTTCAATGTCGCTTATTGTCAAATTCTGTCGCTCGCGCTCTTGGCGAAGCGTATAGCCTACCATGTAAAACATCTCCTTTCGAGCGCATTATAAACGACTGATTTTTAAAATACAAGTTTAATTTTTTGTAAGGCGATTGGCGCAAGCTGTGAATTCTGCCAAAATTTTTTCTTCGTCCAAAGTTTTGAGTTCGCGACCTTGCATTAAAATTTTCCCGTCAACGATAACCGTATCAACCGCCGATGAATTCGCCGAATATACCAGAAGCGATGCGGGATTATAATTCGGTTGCCAATCTGCGCCGCGCATATCCCAAAGTACAATGTCTGCTTTGCAACCTTCCTCAAGCCGTCCTACGTTAGCTAAGTTCAAAGCTTTTGCGCCGTTCTCTGTTGCCATTTGAATTGCCTGCGCGGCGGGGACAGCTAAAGGATTTAACGTATCGACTTTAGCAAGCAGAGCCGCAAGCCGTATTTCTTCCAACATGTCAAGATTATTATTACTTGACGCGCCATCGGTGCCGAGTGCAACTGTCACGCCTTCCGATAAAAGTTTCGTTGCGGGACAAATTCCACTAGCTAATTTCATGTTGGAGCCTGGATTGTGAGCTACTCGAACTTTTTTAGCCTTGATAATCTCAATTTCCTCGTCGCTGAGGTGCACACAATGAGCCGCCAACATTCCCAAATCTAAAAGCCCAGTTTCGGCGACGACTTCAAACGGTCGCTTGCCGTAATTTTTAATGCAGTCGTTAATTTCGGTTTGCGTTTCGTTCATGTGCATATGAATTTCCGCGCCAAACTTTTGAGCCTCGTTTACAACTTTTTTTAAAAAATCGGGCGGGCAAGTGTAAATAGCGTGCGGTCCCAACATAACAGTTATCCTGCCGTTCGCCTTGCCGTGATAATTTTTATACAGTTCGATATTCGTAGCTAATTTTTTATCGCCGTTTACAAAACTGATAAGCCCCTGACTTAAACAAGCACGCAAGCCCGATTCGTCGACGACTTTAGCGACTTCTTCCATGCAAGGACCGTACATATCGGCAAAGGCAGTTGTCCCGCTCTTAATCATTTCGACTGCCGCCAATGCCGCGCCCCAATAAATATCTTTGTGCTCCATCTTGTCCTCGATAGGCCAAATATCTTTTTGGAGCCAATCCATTAACGCTTTATCGTCGGAATAACTTCGCAACAAAGTCATTGACGCATGAGTGTGCGCGTTAACAAATCCGGGCGTCGCGAATTTATTTTTTCCGTCGATAACGTTCGCGCCGTCGACTTCGCCTTGAGTTATCTTTGAAATTTTATCGCCGCTTATATAAATACTTGCAATTTCGACTTCGCCAGACGATTTTAAGAGTTTCACGCTTTGAATCACGAAATCATTAGCCATTTTGATTCCCCATTTCCGATTTTGATTAAAAATATTTTAACACAGCATCTGAAATAAAAAAACCCCCTACGATACTTGCCGAAAGGATTTTAAATTTTTCGTTCGTTATCAGCCTTTCCAGCCGAGTTTTTTAGCTTTCGAAAAGTCAGTTTGAGATTTTACCTTTTCGCCGAGCTATTGGTAAATTATTCCAAAAATGTTGTTTGTTACGGCTGAAACTTCTTCGTCGGTCAATTCGGAATTAATCGACCATGAAAAAGTTTTTAGGGGTTGTTGGTAAACTCAAGTAAAAGAAAACCATAAGCAGTTCTTTTACCATAAAGATTTAATCGACCCCAAGAGAGTGGAAAAACCAATTGTAGAAGCATGACTTTGATTCAAAACTGTACAAAATGGCAGTGTCAAGCAGATTGTGTAAGTAGGAAAAAGCTAGCGGTCGAATTTGTCAAAGAGTGAAGCGAGGCGGTCGTTCAAGAGCAACTGATTGCTTTCCGAGCGACCAGTTGGCAATCGGACGATCTGCCCAATTTTTTTGCAAATCTACTACTCTCAAATAAAGCAATTTGAAAACGGAATAGTCATTAGGAAAAGCGCCGCGTTTTGTCACCTTGCCAAAACTGGAATTAACCGCCTCAATCGCATTGGTTGTGTACATAATTTTACGAACCGCCGACGGCAATCGTCCCGGGATATTTTGCCCAAACTTGGCAGAACCGCTCGGTAGCCAAGATAACTTTCCATTTCGCCGTTAAGCATAGCCTCGAACATCGGTCCAAAGACCTCTTTAAGCGCAGCCTGCATTTGGGCGACACTTTTAGGCTTATACGCGGCGATAATGGCTTGGGCAATTCTTCTGCCGGGTGTGTCTCGATTCTTTCTTTTCATCTTTCGTTTCTCCCATATCAAAAAATGGATTGTGCTTGGTTATTCCTTATTACACAATCCATCTTACACTACCACTTAGCAAGGATTATAAGCTAACTGCGGCTTCTGCTGAAGCATTAATCAAAATAGTGATAGGTAAACCTTTGAAATAATCTCCAGCTTTTCCCCCACTCCACACCGTGCAAGCGATTTTCACCGCACACGGCGTTCCATCTTTGGTAAGCTCTCTCAATCTAATCAATCTACCGATAGAATTGTATTTCCAACTAATTCCCTTAACACATTGAGTTTTTTCATATCAGGCTTGCAAGTTTTTAAATAATTTTTAATCGTTTCAGCGTCTATTGTGTCTATAAGTCTATGAATTGTAACTGTGAATAAAATCAAATTTGAGTATTCATCCGTGCCACCTTGCGACTTTGGTATTTTGTGGTGACAATGAATTTCCGCCGTTGAAGTAAAACTTTCTCCTGTAACTGCACATTTTCCCTTCTGAACAGAGTATAGAGAGATGCGATTATCTGCGTATTCTATACTTCTGTCGTAAAGCGGTTGCCTTATAAGCTTTGCTTTAAATTCGTCAACTTGTTTGACTTGAGCCTTACTACTTCTGTTCTTTGGAATTTTGAACTGTACATAATCGATAGGGTAGATTGGCTCATCTGCTAAATATCTTAGCATTGCCGATTTTCCGTACCTGGTTTTTTCAGCCGGAGTAAGCTTTCTTCCTTTCCTACTTTTTTCTTTAAGCCTGTTTGTTATGACCGCCATGACTGCCCTATTGAGATTATGCGCGTCAAAGCTAATATTGGTCGCGATTCGGTAATAATTTTGTATTCCCATTACCATTGTATTGTACTGCCAGATTTCTCCGACCCTTCCAATTTGTGGTCGGGGGCGTGCTATTCTTCTTACCTGTTTAACAAGAGCTTTCTTTTGAATTGTTTGTCGCTGATATGAGATTTGACTACCTGTTTGCCGCTTTTGGAATGGACTTTGATTTTAAAGCCCAAAAACTCGCAATAGCTTCGTTTAACGTTGACAACTCTCGTCTTCTCTTGCGAAACTTCCAACTTGAGTCTTTCTGATAGCCATTGAGTTATCGCAAACTTTGTCTTTTGAGTCGCCGTTTTCGTCCTGCAAAAGATTCGGTTTAGTACAATATTTGCTAAAAGTGGCGAGATAATGCCGTCTTGCGGTGTTCCTTTTGTCGGGTAGATGAGTTGTCCGTTTGGCATTTTTATCGGAGCTTTTAGTATGCGCTTTATCTTTCCGAGTAGGTGTTTGTCCCTTATTCCCAACGTCCACATTTGCCTTATCAACTTCGTGTGATTTACGTTGTCGAAGAATCCCTTGATGTCAAATTCGATAACATAATGCAGATGTCCGCGTTGCATTCTCTGATATGTGTCGGATATTGCATTTTCGACTGACCGATTAGGTCTGAAACCATAGCTATGTTTGCTGAAATGCGCTTCGCATATCGGTTCCAATACTTGCTTAAAACATTGCTGTATCAGTCTATCCCAAATGCAAGGGATACCGAGCGGGCGCGTGCTTCTGTTGGGCTTAGGAATTTCTTTTCTTCTTACAGGTTTAGGCCGGTAGCTTCTTTTGGTGCCCGAAACGATGTATCTGACTTTCGCTGTGACTTCTTCAGGCGTTAATTTGCCAATGTCTACAATAGTCAATTTATCTGTTCCGGTGGTTTTGCTCCCTGTGTTGTTCTTGATATTTCTGTACGCCAGCAAAATATTTTCTCTACTAAGAACGAGTGGCATTAAGTCTGTAAAGTGTTCGCCGTTTTTCGCCCTCTCGTACAGCTCGTTGTAGGTATTTTCTTCGCTCATAAGGCATCACCCCTTTCATAGGAGCGACCCTTTTGGTCTTGCTCGAATCCTTATTCGATTGAGTGATTGTTTAAAATTACCAAAGACTTGTGCCCATTCCTCCATTCCCATTACAGGAACTTCATCGGTTCGAGCACTACTTTTCAGTGCCGATTCAACCGCTTATTTTTCTTCGTCGGCTTAGTCTTTTGACCTCGACACTTTTCCTTGTTCCGATTATCCTATCTTTGCATATAACCTTAGGTTTTTGCTCTAAGCCTGTGAGCTTGATTGCACCTGTAACGCAATATGGCATTTCATAAGAAACATTTTTACTTTGCCACACTCACGACGATTTCTCGTCCATTACATTTCTATAATGTTTACGTTTAGACCCTTACTTTCGCAAATTCGTCAATCCCTTGCAGAACATTCTAACCATAGCTATTTTGTAGACCCCCGACATATAGGACACACAGCCCACCTCTGAACTGCTTTCGTCAACTTAATGTTACGGTGTCTCTCTGCTGGCTTCACCGAGCTTTTAACGGTTTCCCGCTAATCGGAGTATTAAGGAGAGCACTTCAGGGCGTTACCCCCTCATTTTACTCTTTGGATAACCAGTTCGCTTTATTTAAGCGAAGTAGTTTTTCACTACTGAACAATTCGCACATTTCTCATATTCACACTTTTTTCTCTTTATGAACACTGCTTCTAAGAAAAAATTTTTTTTATGATTGACGTTGAAACATTCTGAAAGTATAATCTAAGCGGCTTTACAAAAATTTTTTTATGGGTTTATTAGGAGGGTGTGGTTTTTTATGGCAAAGGACATCCGAATTAGCAGCCCGCTAAACGGTAAATTGGTTCCGTTGAACTCAATCAATGATCCCGTTTTTGCGAGCGGCGCAATGGGACGCGGCGTAGCCGTTCAGAACCCGAAGGGACAAGTTTTCTCCCCGTTTGACGGCGAGATTACTGTTTTCTTCCCGACAGGTCACGCTATCGGTCTCAAATCGGATGACGGTATCGAATTGCTGATTCACGTCGGCATGGATACCGTCAAAATGAACGGCGAGGGCTTCAGCCCCAAGGCGGAGGCGGGCGACAAAATCAAACGCGGTCAGCTCCTGCTTGAATTCGACCCCGCCGCTATCAAAAAAGCAGGTTACGAAACCACGACGCCGGTTGTCGTAACCAACCACGCGGACTTCGGCGACATCACCGTTGAACTCGACGGGCAATCCGTCACGGCAGCGGCACCCGCCGAAGAGGCAGCAGCTGCCGGCCCCGTTGACGATGACGACGTCATTAAGCAGTTTGCGGGATTGCCCGATGCGGAACGCGTTGCGAAGTCGATTATGCACTACGTCGGCGGCCCCGACAACGTCCGCACGGCAGAGCACTGCGCCACGCGTCTGCGCCTTATCGTCAACGACAAAACCAAAATCCAAGAGAAAAAGATTGAAAACATCGAAGGCGTAAAAGGTCAATTCTTCGCCGCGCAACAGTATCAGATTATCTGCGGCACGGGCTTCGTCGACAAAGTCACGGAGGAATTTATCAAGCTCAAACCTTCGTTGGCGGGCGGCGGTGGCAAAGAGGCTGCTTACGCCGAAATGAGCCTTATGCAGAAGATTTCGCGTACCTTGGGCGACGTCTTCGTTCCGATTATCCCCGTCCTCGTTGCAACAGGTCTTTTCATGGGCTGCCGCGGCGCAATACTCTCAATGGGCAGCGAATGGGATCCCAACTTCCTTTTGATGACGCAAGTTTTGACTGATACGGCATTTGCATTCTTGCCCGCATTGGTTTGCTGGTCGACTATGAACAAGTTCGGCGGCACAGCAGTTATCGGTATCGTCTTAGGTTTGATGCTCGTCTTCCCCGGCTTGCCTAACGCGTACGTCGTCGGCGGCGCGGCGGCCGAAATTGCAGAAAAAGGTCTCACATGGGTTGAGGCATCCGCCCTGCCCGAATACGCAGGAAAAACTCCTATCCCGCTCGATTTGGGCTTCGTGACGATTCCGCTCGTCGGCTATCAAGGCTCGGTTCTTCCTGCACTTGTTCTCGGTATCTTCGCAGCTAAATTCCAGCAATTCTTGAAAACTTTTATCCCTGATATGATTGACCTTATCGTTACTCCGTTCCTAACTTTGACTGTATCGATGGCTCTCGGTTTCCTCGTTGTTGGTCCTATCATGCACGGTTTGGAGTCTCTCGTCTTCGGTGCGGTTCAAAATTTCTTGACGATTCCGGTCGTTGGCGGCTTGATTATAGGCGGCTTGCAACAGGTTATCGTTATCTTCGGTGTCCACCACGTCTTCAGCGCGTTGGAAATCTATTTGCTCTCGACGCAAGGTTCCGACCCCTTCAACGCGATTATCACTTGCGCGACGATTGCTCAAGGTGGCGCGGCATTGGCAGTTTCTCTCAAAACTCAAGACCCGCGTAAACGCGCTCTGTACATTTCCTCGACAGTTCCGGCGTTCTTGGGTATCACCGAACCGGCTATTTTCGGTATTAACCTCCGTTTGATGAAACCGTTCGTCTTTGGTTGCGTCGGCGGCGCGGCTGGCGGTGCAATTTCCAGTTTCTTAGGTTTAGCTGGTACTGGTATGGGTATCACGGTTCTGCCTGGTATGCTCCTGTACATGAACGGTCAAATTGTCCAGTACATTATTGTTAATGCGATTGCATTTGCTGTAGGTTTCGCGTTAACTTACGTGCTCTTTAAACACGAAGAATAAACTTTTTTATGCGCCTCTTGATTGAAAAGGTAGCCGCGCTCGTTTGCTTAGAAAAATTCATGCGGGCGCGGCTCTTTTTAAATAAATTTGGAGGTGTTTAAAATGGCAGATTTAGAAACAAGAGTTGATAACCTCGACGAACGTGTTACCAGTCTTGAACGACAAGTCAGTGAAACAACTACAAATATGAACAATTTAATTGCGGAGTTGCGCGACTTTAAAGCAGAAATGCGCGACCGCGACAATCAACGTGCGGCAGAAATTCGCGACCTTCGTAATGAGATTCGTACAGGTCTTGATGGCATGGGAAAACACGTCCGCAATTTGGCAATTACTTCAATGGCGGCAATCGGCGTGATGGTCGTCACCGTTATTATTTCTATTCTTAAAAGTTAAGGAGGAGTTTTTATGGCAAAGAAGTCCGGCGAAACTTTGGAGGCTATCAAGGCTAAGTTCAACAAGCAAGCAGTTGACGAGCGCGTACGTGGCGAAATTCCCTACACAACCCGCTGGCATAATCGTTTTCATATTGACGCGCCGCATTCGCTTATAAGCGACCCCAACGGCTTGTGCTGCTGTAACGGCGTCTATCACATTTTCTGCCAATGGAATCCCGTTCCCGAAAATCAGCAGTGGCACAAAAATAAATCGTGGATGCACACCGTGACGAAAGATTTTATCAACTACACTATGCCCGAACTTTCGCTTTGGCCGCGCGACGAACACGACAAAGACGGTTGCCACAGCGGTTGTGGTTTCGTTGAAGATGGTAAAGTTCGCGTTTTCTATACCTGCAATGCCCGTGATGAAAATTATGTTCGCACCGTTGCGCAACGTTTCGGCACTCTTCAAGAAGACGGCTCTATCCAACTGGATGAAATTCAACTTTACGGCAACCCCGAAGGCTACACCGCGCATTTCAGAGATCCTAACTTCTTCTATCGCAATGGCGTCCGTTACTTCGCAATGGCGGCACAACGCATGAGTGATCCCGCTAAAAGTTCTCGTCCGACTAATGGCGCAGTTCTTATTTATAAGGAAAAACCAGAGGGCGGCTGGGAACTTCTCGGCGAAGTTAAGACCGATTACTATGATTTCGGTTACATGTGGGAATGCCCCAACCTGTTGCAGTTTGAAGATATGGACGTTTTAATTGTCTGCCCGCAAGGCGTTAAGCATGAAGAACTTAAATATCAAAATCACTGCCTCGCCGGCTATTTTATCGGGCATTTCTCCGTTGACAGTCTCGATATGATTCACGGCAAATTCCACGAACTCGACAAAGGCTTTGACTTCTATTCTCCGCAAGTCATTGCTAATGAAGCTCGCCACATCATGATTGGCTGGGTTGGTATGCCCGACCTTACCGACACAGTTGAATCCGCCGCAGACGGTTGGCTCTATTCTTTGACTATGCCGCGTGAACTTACTATTCATCAAGGTAAAGTCCGCAGTCAGCCCGTTGAAGAAATGAAAGCCCTTCGCGGTGAACGCATAGATGTTGACGTTTCCAACGCGCAAGGTACTGTCGTCAAACTGCCGGAAGGCTCCGAAACCGAACTTACCCTTACCTTCGGCGCGGCTCGCAAGGCGGAAGTCGCTGTTAAATGGGGCGAGGAAAAATTCGTCATTAAATATGACCGCGATAAACAAATTTTGATGCTCGACCGCGAGGGCATGAAACTCGGTGGCAAAGGTATTCGTCCGTTTAGTGATGGCAAGAACACCGACGTCAATATAGGTACTCGCAAGTTTAAGCTCTTCACGAATTTGGAACTCAATTTCCGTCTCTTCGTCGACAAATCCGTTATCGAACTGTTCCTCCAAGACGGCGAAGAAGCTTGCAGTCTCCTCGTTTATCCGGAAGAAGACGTTGCCCCGATCCTTGAAGTCTCCGGCGATAAACCGCTCCAGAGAATTTCCGGTAAAGTTTGGGAGCTTGGCTCATTCACGTACAAATAAAATTATCGTTATAAAAATTTTTAGCCGCCTCTAAAAATTTTGGAGGCGTTTTTTTTTTGCGGAAAAATTTTACACGGAATTTAGCAGGATAACCTATTAACTTTGGAGAAAAATCAGTAGGATTTTTTTGCATTGAATGGAATTAGACAATTAATAGCGTTAAAGCATACAGCGCGAGCAAAGAGTTTTATTGTTGTATAATCGTTTTGACTAATAAAATAAGGAGGAAAAAGTTATGGGGCTTTATGACAACTATAATTTTGATGGGCTTAAGCTTTTTTCAGAAATCAAAAAAACGCCTTCCATTTCTGAGCCTTGTCTGCCATTGAGTTTTTATCTGCTATGAAAAAATTAAAAACAATATCATCTCCCCCCGAAACATTATAGTAGCTGAAATTGGCATTGGTGTTGGCGCAACTACTTTGTCAGCGTTAAAGATGCTTGACTCGGACGACGTATACTACGCTTTTGATTTTGATTACAGGGTTAAAGCTCTGTAAGAAGATTTGAAGGTAATAGCACGTGATTTTGGCATAAAGTGTCAAGTAGTGACAAAAGGTAATTCCAATAAGCGATTTGACTCTTACAACTGGAATTTGAGCAATATGATTTTCGAGATGCGTAAAAAAAATGAAGTAGGAATTTTCGACGCGGTTTATCTGGACGGAGCCCATACTCTTTTGCACGACGGATTGGCAGTTTGCTTACTTAAAGAGCTTATCAAAGACGGTGGATTTTTGATTTTAGATGATTTATTTTGGTCATATAATGTATCCCCTAGAATGCAGAAAGCTGGTTTAGAATATTTTCCAGAAGAGCAAGTGAAAGATCACCAAATTTTTCGTGTACAGGAGCTTTTCTTGAGCAATGACCCAAATTTTGAAAGACTTTCTTCTCCTAAAGATCCTCGTGGCATTTTTCGGAAACATTCGCACTGAAAAAAATTTGTAACGTCAAAAACTTTTCGATATAGATAAAAAATACTATTACGTCATTATTACTTCCTGCGCTCCAGATTTTAAAATTTTTTTTGGTGGCAGGATTTTTTTTTTTTGCATTGAACAGGAACTTAATAATTCGGCATTATCTAAATTCTTTTATTGCATAAGTTTTTAGCTTGAGGAGGAGGCTACTTGTTTTGGAAAAATCTACAGTAATAGGGCTAATCGGCGGAATAATTTCAGTCTTCGTCGGTATGATTCTAAAGGGCGCACCGCTCACCGCACTTAACAACCCTGCCGCGTTCCTTATCATCATTGGCGGAACGGTCGCCTGCATATTTAACGCCTTCACAATGGAGCAAATATCAAAGGTGCCAACGCTCTTTAAGCTCTTGATTCAAGGTAGCGAAGAGCAGAGCAAGGGCGAACTCGTGCAAACTTTTGTTGAGCTGAGCCAGCTTGCCCGCCGTGAAGGTATTCTGGCATTGGAAAGCCGCGTCGAAGAAATTCAAGACCCGTTCTTCCGCAATGGCTTAAGTATGGTTATCGACGGCATGGATCCCGAATTTGTCGGTGACGTTTTGGACGCGGAACTTACAATCATGGAACAACGTCATGCCGAAATGCGCTCGATATTTTCTCAAGCGGGAACTTATGCACCAACGCTGGGCGTTTTGGGCGCGGTCGTCGGTCTTATCGCGGCATTGGGCAACTTGAATGATATTGACAAGCTCGGTCACTCAATCGCGGCGGCGTTCGTTGCAACTATTTTGGGTATTTTTACCGGTTACGTGCTGTGGCTCCCATTTGCTAACAAACTTAAAATTAAATCGGAAAATGAAGTCAGCCACAAGCGCATGATTATGGAAGGTATCCTCTCGTTGCAGGCGGGCGATTCTCCTACGCAAATTGAATCCAAACTCATGATTTACATTCCGCAGGGCGAACGCGAAGGCATTAGTAGTAAGGGGTGATTTAATTGGCGCGAAAAAAACACGCGAAGAAACACGAAGAAGAAGCCAGCGAGGCTTGGCTCCTTCCTTACTCCGACTTGATGACGTTGCTTTTAGCGTTATTTATCTGCCTGTTCGCGATTTCGCAGACTGACCAAACTAAACTCGTACAAATGGCGCAAGCGTTCACGGCGGCTTTTAATATGGGCGGTCCCTCATTCTTCGACAAGGCTGGACCTAGCAACAGTATGCAACGCGAAATTATCAGTGCCGAAGACGCAGGCAACTCCGCTTATTTGCAGGAAAATCAACAGCTCCAAGATTTGCAACAGCAACTGGAAGAATATATACGTGAAAACAATTTGCAAGATGAGCTGTCTACGCAACTTGAAGAAGAGGGCTTAATGATTCGCATAAAAGAGCGTGCGTTGTTTCCGTCGGGTTCAGCGGATTTAGTTCCCGAATCACAGCGAATCGGTCCGATTGTCGCAGGACTTTTAGCGCAGGTTCCTGAACGTGTTTTAATTTCTGGACACACTGACACCGACCCGATTAATACTGCGCAATTCCCCTCGAACTGGGAACTTAGCTCGGTGCGCGCAATGACTTTCATGAAATATTTGCTGTCGATTAATCAAAATCTCAATCCCGCTAGATTTTCCGCGATTGGTTACGGTGAATACCGCCCGATTGCCATGAACGATACGGCGGAAAATAAGCAGAAAAATCGTCGCGTAGAAATTTTGATTGCGAGAACTCTGTCGTTTAATCCCAACGAAGGCTTTCATAGACAAAGCGACGTAGACTTAGTAGCAAAATGATTATCGGACTTGGCACGGATATTATCGAGATTGAGCGCGTGCGAAAGGCTGTAGGCAAGGAAAATTTTAGAAACAAAGTATTTACAGAAATTGAACAAAGTTATTGTGAAAGTCGCGGGAAAAATTCCGCTGCCTCTTATGCCGCAAGATTTGCCGCTAAGGAGGCTTTTTTTAAGGCGTTGGGCACGGGGATTATAACGCAGTTAACAGACGTTGAAATTGTTAACGACGAGCGCGGTGCTCCGACGATAAATCTGCGCGGCAAGGCGAAAACTTTAGCCGAATTAAAAGGTGTTGAGAAAATTTTTATCAGCCTAAGTCATTCGCGGGACTTCGCAACGGCAACTTGTATAATCGAATAAATTTTTGGAGGATTTTTGTATGAAAGTGGCATTGGCAAAACAAATGCACGAAATAGACAGGAGCGCGGTCGAAGAATACGGCTTGCCCGAATTGTCGCTAATGGAAAGCGCGGGACATCGTGTTTTCGAGGCGTTAAAAAATGTTTTAGGCGGCGTTAGCAAAAAAAGTATTTGCATATTGGCGGGTAGTGGCAATAATGGCGGCGACGCTTTGACGGCGGCAAGATATTTATCAAACGCGGGCTCACGTGTAAAAATTTTTTTGCTCGGCGATAAAGACCACCGCACGCAATCGCTTAACGTTCAAATGCGAATTCTGCGTGGTATGGGCGTCGAACTTCAACAGCTGGAAAGCGACAGAGCTTGGGAACGCTTGCAAGTCACGTTAAGATTTTCGGACGCGGTTGTCGACGGGCTTTTGGGTACGGGCTTTAGCGGTCAACTTCGACCTGGAGCATTGCGCTTGATTCGTTTGGTCAACGCCGCAAAAAAAATCACCGTCGCGATTGATATTCCGTCTGGCGTGGAGGCTGACACCGGCGCAGTCGGCGAAGCGGCTATGCAAGCAAATTGTACCGTCGCACTCGGTTTGCCAAAAGTCGGACATTATATCTGTCCCGGCGCGTCTTATGTCGGTAAACTTTTAATTGATAATATCGGATTGCCCGCCGAACTTTTAAGCGACGAAATTCATCAAACTTTAGTTGACGATGAACTTGCGCTAACGTTTTTGCCTGAACGCCCTAAAGATTCGCACAAAGGCACTTGCGGGAAAATTTTAATTGTAGCCGGCTCGCGTGGCATGACGGGCGCGGCATGTTTAGCGGCAATGAGCGCGATGAAAGTCGGCGCAGGATTAGTTACGCTGGCGACGCCTGAAAGCCTCAATCCGATTTACGAAACGAAATTAACAGAAGTCATAACGGCACCGCTCGACGAGGTTAAGCAGGGCATAATCGGCGGCGATAAAGCCTCTGAAAAAATTTTGGACTTAGCGGAAAAAGCTGACGCAATTTTAATGGGCTGTGGACTTGGTCGCGAGCGTGAAACTCAAGCTTTAGTTAGGAAAATCGTTTCAGAAGTCGACAAGCCGCTGATACTCGACGCCGACGCAATTTATCCGTTCAATGGTAAAGCGGACGAACTCAAAGCTTGCAAACAAATTCCAATACTCACGCCGCATTTAGGAGAATTATCCGCGCTATTAGATATTCCCGTAGAAAAATTGCGTCCCGCCCTCGTTCCTGAAGTTAGACGCGCCGCGCAGGAATATCGCGCAATAATCGTTGCCAAGTGCGAAGTGACAATCGTCGGCTATCCAAACGGGGAAATCTTTATCTCACCGTTGGGCAATAGTTCTATGGCGTCGGGCGGTTGTGGAGATGTTTTAGCGGGCGCGATTGCCGGTCTCATGAAACAAACACCATTTGCGCCTTTAACGGGCGTTTGGCTACACGGCACTGCAGGAAATTTCGCCACGCAGGAAAATGCAGAGGGTTTAATCGCCTCCGACGTGATGAATAATTTGCCCGCCGCTATAAAAAAACTTCGCGCTATCGGCTATCAAAATTCATAAAAAAATCGCCTCTCAATTCGAGGGGCATTTTTTATTGGAATTTTTACTTAACGTTTGTTAATCTGTCATCTTAAAGGCAACAACAAATTTTTTTGACATTATGACGCTACAAATTTATAATCAAGCAGAATTTCCTTGCTAAGGAGAGATAAACTTGAACTTGAAAAAATTTTGGGCGACATTAACTGTAATCGCAATAATTTTCGTCGGTGTAGAGGCGGCTCCAGAAGGAAGAATGCCCGCTTCCGAACTTACACGGCTTGAAGAGGCTCCGCGTGGCGAAATTTCCCGTCCTATGCAAACCTTAACCTCCGAAAATTCGGGGCTAAATCCTGGATATTCTGTTACGCCAATTCAAAATACGCGACCTGTTGCTCCAAATGACGCCTTGCCTAACGTTACTGCGACTGCCGCTATCGTTATCGAGGCTTCAACCGGACATGTTCTCTACGAACGCAACCCTGATCAGCGAATGTTCCCTGCAAGTACGACTAAAATGATGACATTAATCACCGCGCTTAAAAATAATAAGCTAGACGAGATTGTTACTGTCGGTCCGGGTGCTTATAATGCGGAAGGCTCAACTTTATGGCTCGATGTCGGCGAAAAAATTCCTCTCGGCGAACTTTTATATGGCATGATGTTAATTTCCGGCAACGACGGCGCGATTGCCATTGCTGAACACTGCGGCGGCACCGTTCCTGACTTCGCCGCTAAAATGACTGCTTACGCTCACGAATGGGGCGCGGTTAATACTAATTTTACCAACGCAAACGGCTTGCCCGATCCAAATCATTACACTACAGCCCGCGATTTAGCAATTATGGCGGCGCATGGATTCACAGTTCCGCATTTCGAGGAAATTTGCTCCACCAAAGAAATTTCTTTTAACTGGATTCACGACGAAACTAAACTTTTGCGCAACGAAAATCAAATGTTGTGGCTTTATCGCGGCTGTAATGGAATTAAAACTGGCTACACTGACGCGGCGGGGCGTTGTTTGGTAACTTCCGCTAAACAAAATGGCGTTCAGCTTATCGCGGTAGTTTTGGACAGCCTTTATATTTGGAATGATTCAATTTTCTTGCTTGATTATGGTTTTGGGCGCGTGTCGTCGCAAACTTTGATTAAACCTAATGAAGTCGTTAAAACTTTGCCGATAATTTCCGGGCGTCGCAAATCTATGCAAGTAAAAACCGCTGGCGAAATTATTATGCCCGTTTTCGAGGGCGATGATAACGCTTATGAAATTGTTTACGACTTGCCCGACGCTTTGACGGCTCCAATAACTTCCGGCGAAACGATTGGAAAAATTCGCGTGGTTTTACCCGACGGTAGGGAGGCGGCGTCTGTTGATGTCGTTACAACTGTTGACGTTGAGCAAAAATCTTTCTTCCGATTGATTATTGATAAGATTAAAAGCTTTTTTGCATAAAAAGGAGAGTTTGATATGAGCGAAAGAATTAAATTGGCTGACGAATTGCACCGCAAAGGTTTTAGTTGTTCGCAATCGGTTGCAGTCGCCTGCGCGGACTTGGTCGACGTTCCTAAGGAAATTTTATTTAAAGCTACGGAAGGTTTTGGCGCGGGTATGGGCACTATGGACGGCGTTTGCGGCGCGTTGACGGGCGGACTTTTAATTGCTGGCTTGAAAAATAGCACCGGCAATTTAATTTCGCCAAAATCTAAGCCGTTAACGATGAAAATTTCTAAAGCTATGCTGAATAGTTTTCGCGAAAAGAGCGGCGCGTTGATTTGCCGTGAACTTAAGGGCGTCGATACCGGCAAAATGATTTGTTCATGCCCAGATTGCATTAAACACGGCGTCGAAGTCGTCGAAGAACAATTTAACTAAAAATAGGTGTTGGAAATGAAAAATTTATTGATTATGCATTGCTTATTGGCGATGCTGATTTTTTTTACGAATGCGGCAAAAGTTTCAGCGGAAGAGGATCTTGAAACGGAGGAAATACGGCTAGTTTGTGCGATTTGTTCAATGGGAGCGTACAGCGACGACGAAAGTTATCTTATGCGCTCCATGCTCAACGAACGCGGCTGGACGATTGAAAAAATTGCGCAAAAAAATAATCGCGCCGACGCTAGAGCTTATCTTGTTAGCAAAAATAATGTAAAAGTGCTCGCAATCGCCGGTACGGAAAATTTAAAGGATGTCGAAGTTAATTTCCGCGTCGGACGTGTGCATTTAAACGATAATACGACGCTTAATCCGTATGAAGAAGACGTTAGCGATAAATTTTTCGTGCACAGAGGATTCCGCGATTATGCCGACGTGGTTTTGAGCGACGGACTTGCTGAACGGCTTAAAAATTCCGTTGCAAATAATCCGAACGAAATAATTTACTTGACTGGACACAGTTTAGGCGGCGCAGTTGCGACGATTGCGGCGATTCGTCTGGCTGATTCTGGTATTTCGACTAAAAATTTAAAAGTTATAACGTTTGGTGCGCCGGCAGTCGGTTCGCGTATGCTAGCAAAAAATTATTCTGATAAAATCGACTTAACTCGCGTTGTCATGCGCGGCGATGTTATAAAAAGATCGTTGCGTGTGCTAGGCTACGTTCAATTCGGCGAAACTTTGGAATATAAGCAGAGTTCGAGTAGCGACCACATGGAACATAAAATGTCGGTGTATTTGGACTGTGCGATTCGCAATTATTTAAAAGCGGGCGGCACATTGCGCTACGAAAACAATGATAAAATTGCCACGCCGATTTACATTGCGCCGATTCATTTAGTTAAGGGCGATTTTAATTCTGAAGACGAGAAATTAATTTTGAGCGCACTTGACGACAGTTTAAGGAATGATTTCAGCAATTTGACGTTCGCGCCGATTCAGAGCATAAAAATAAACGAAAAAAAAATTTTAGACGAGGACTTTGACGAATTTGCTACGGAAGGCAAAAATTTAGGTTGTAAATATACGTTGGTTAGAATAATTCGGGCAAAAAAAATACGCGACGCGCAAGATGGAAGAAGATTCGTCACGTTGGAGGAAATAATTTTAGATAAAAACGGGATTCCGCTGTCAATGCAAACGTCAGGTGAGTCGACGGAAGAATTGACGATATTTGAGGCAGCAATCGCAGTACAAGAGAATTTAAAGGACAATCTCAAGAATTTTTTTGCCAATTAAGGATAATTTCACGCGAGGCTGGAATATCACTGGAATAAATATCTAGTGGCGCGGAAATTTCAGCTTGAGTAGAATTTTTAATAGCGTCGATACTTTCGCCGAACCCGCCGCCGCCGTGAGTAACAATCGGATAAATTTTTTTGCCCGTTAAGTTGGTATTAAGCAAGAAATTTTCAACCGGTTTAGGCAAAGTGTGCCACCACAGCGGATAAATCAGAAAAATTTTGTCGTAAGCGTCGACGTTGGGAAGATTTTTAAGTTTAGGAAGTTCACCGCTAGAAAATTCTTGCTTTGCAATTTGAACGGTTTCTCCATAATCGGCGTGATAAATTTTTTCGGTTTGAATGGCAAAAATATCGCCGCCAATAATACTTTGAACCAAATCGGCAATCATTTGGGAGTTGCCGATAATTTTTTTGTCGTCAAGCATGAGCGAGGCACCAGATACGGCGTCGACTTTATCTGGGAAGTTAGTATTTCCGACGCGGCTGAAGTAAACGATTAAAATTTTGCCGTCGAGATTTAATTTTTCGCCGCGCAGGACGTTTTGATTAATTTTAACGGTATGAAACCAGCGGTCGACGTAAGGGAGTACGAAAATCGCGCTAACGGCAAGCACGAACGTTAAAATAGTTGTGGCATAAAAAATTTTGCCTTTAACATAGCGGCTAGCGTGAATCAAAATATGTACGAAGAGCAAAACGGTAGTAAAAATTGCCGCGCCGAGATGAATCGACCGCCAATTAGCTTGTGGAGCGTTAAAATAATCGGCAAGAGCGGCACCGGAGACCGTCAAAGCCAAAATACCGATAGCGAACAGAAAAATAGTTGTGTGATTGATGATACGACGACGATTGAAGTTACCGCGCAGATAATTTTTGTAGAAATTACGATTTAAGACGTTGTGAGCGACGACGAGAGCCAAAAAAGCGAATCCGATAATCTGATGAGTTGTTGAAGACGTGAAATTACTGGCTAGTGCGGCGAAAAACAGAATCAGCAATGTACAATCTAAAAATTTTTTCATAAAATCACCTCGCCGCTATGATAACAAAAAATCCTCCGAGTCGTCGACCCGAAGAATTTTAAAAAAATCTTCGCTGTAATGAACTTACCGCGTATCCGATTAAAAACTTGTAGCGTTCAAACGTTGCGATAAGTTCCCTTCAAAGTCCATTGTCTTTTGCAATAGTTTTTCCGAGTTCATAAGCCTCGTTAAGTTCTTTATGACCTTTAATGTCGCCGACTTTGAAAACGCCGCCCGCCAAAACGTGACCGCGTTCCGTCCAGCCAAGATGTTTCATGAGATTTTGATAATATTGGAGCGCGTCATCAAAGCCGTAACCTTCAGCCGCCATTAAAAGCACGGATTCTTTCTTCGGATTGGCGTAATTTGAATTACATTCAGCAACGGCGAACAATCTATCAAAAGCAGTGCGAAGTTGACCGCTGAAAGTCCAATAATATAGCGGCGTCGCCAAAACTACAACGTCAGCGGCTTTGTAGACGGGATAAATCTTGTCCATGTCGTCGCGCTGAACGCAGGGGTGCTCCGGATTTTTTCCGCCGCCGAAACAACCTTTGCAACCGTGAATATTCATCTTGTCGAGTAAGAAAATTTCGACCTCGCAACCGTTTTCGCGTGCGCCGCGTGCAAATTCTTCGACCAAAGCCGACGTATTGCCTTTAGGGCGCGGGCTACCGTTAAGTACAACAATTTTTCTGCTCATAATTCTACATCTCCTAAAATTTTTTATGTTGAAAAGCTTTTTGGCGTGTGATATATTTTTTGCATTGAACTTGCGCAATCGGAAACGATGGGCGGAGCGGTTTAATCAACCCCCGAAAAGGGGGGAAAAGTGATGGTTAAAATTATCATCAGAGTTATTGTCTTGACGGGTGCAATCCTGTTAGCATTAACGAAAACGGCCAGCTAAGCTTTGACGGAGCTTGACTGACCAAAACCTTCGCAGTATAACTTATATATTACGGGGGTAAAACCGCTTTAATCAAGTTCAGGCGTCTGTTGACGCTTATTTTTTTGTCAGTAGGAATTTATCACAGGCAATTAGAGTTGTCAACGGCGATTGAGAAGAAATTGGACGTACAATATATTTTTGCGTTACGGATTCGCATAAAAAACTATTCAAACAAAGAAATAATACTGCCAGCATAGACTTTTGGGAAATTTTGATTTAAAATTCAGTCAAAACTTTTCAGAGGGGGAGATTAACTTTGTCTGATGAAAAATTTTTACGCAGAGATTTTATAAAGAAGACTTCAGCCGCCGCTTTTGCACTTACTGCGACGAATTTTTTTATTAAAGACGTTCAAGCCGCTGAATCTTGCCAAATTCAGACGCGACAAGGAATTTACAACGGATTTATTGACAAACGAGGCGTTCAAACGTGGTTAGGTATTCCCTACGCTAAACCTCCCGTCGGGAATTTACGTTGGCACGCGCCCGAACCTTTGGAGCCAAGCAATAAAGAATTCAACGCCAAAAAATTTGGAGCCTCGCCCTTGCAAGACCGAGACCCCGTTGAGTCTGCCTCCATGCTTAAACAAAGTGAAGATTGTTTGACGCTCAATATTTGGCGACGCAGTTCAAAAAAGAATCAGCCTGTAATGTTTTTTATTCCGGGCGGCGGCTTTGTTAACGGAGGCAGTGGCGACCCACTTTATAACGGCGCAAATCTCGCGGCAAGTCACGATGTTATTGTTGTCACGATTAATTATCGGCTGAACATTTTTGGCTTTATGAACTTTGCAAGCATTGATTCGGCGTTCGAGGACACGGGTTATCTTGGAATTAAGGATCAAGTTGCGGCGTTGACGTGGGTTAAAGAAAATATTTCCGAATTTGGCGGCGACCCCGACAACGTGACAATTTTTGGCGAAAGTGCCGGCTCAATTTCTGCGTCACTTTTAATGGTCACGCCTGCCGCTAAAGGTTTGTTCAATAAAATTATCGCGCAATCGGGGCATTTAGCGTTTTATCATGTGCCGGAAGTCTCAAAGAACCTTGCCGAAGAGTTCATGAACTTTGGCGGCTATAAAAATATGTCAGAGCTTATGAAGACGCCCGCCAAAAACCTCAACGCGATTTACGTAAAATTTATTGAGGAACGAAAGATTGAGACGGAGATTGATTACTTCCCGACATGCGACGGAAAATATTTGCCCGCACACCCGTTCCGAGCATTAAAAGACGGCGCGGCTCGTGACATTAAACTTTTGACGGGCACAACTGCAGAGGAGTATCGCTATTGGGCGTTTTACTTTGAGGGGCTTTTGGAAGAAATGCAAGGCTTTCACGAACTACTTACACCGATATTCTATGAAGGCAAATTTTTAATGGCTAAGGAACTTTATCAAGCGTGGGAGCAAAATCATTTGGAAGGTGAAGAGCTTGACCGTTATTTGGAGTTCGCCAACCAGTTGGACTGGCGCGTTGGACAGGAGCTGGCGGCGGAATATCAATCAGCGTTCAACGACGTGTATTTTTATTTATTCAGCCAAAAATCGCCCATTGAAGGTTTTGGCTCGTGTCATGCGATTGATTTGCCGTTTGTCTTCAGCAACCCTAACGAGGAACTTGAGCCGAATCCCGACGCAAATTTAGTTAAGCAGGTGCAAGCGGCGTGGTGTTCGTTCGCGGCGAGCGGCAATCCCAACAACGATTTAATTCCGACGTGGAAAAAATACAAAGTTGACGACCGCGAGACTATGGAAATAAATTCTAAGGCGTGGACATGCCACAAGGATTTAAACGTCTACAATTTGGCAATTCTGCGCGGCGTTTACGAAGATTATCTTTTAGATTGAGCGTTGAGAGAAAGTATTATGCTTGCTACAGAAAAAAATTCGACGACACTAAGCACTTTTGCGCCGCCGATTTTATTTTTATTATTCGATTATGTTGGTGTCGTTTTAAGTGAACACCTTGCATTTATTTTGCGCGATTTCGCAGATTTTTGGAACCGCGTTACGTATCTTTACGGCGACGCATACATTTATGGTTGGGTGCCGCTGTTATTTTTAATTTTTCTTGGGCAATCGCGCTCCTATCGGCAAATGAAACCAGTCGTCGACACCATGCGAGATATTTTTCAATCAGTTTTCGCTGGTTGGATTGCGTCAATCATTTTAATTTACTTCCTCAAGGCGAGTAATCAATCATCGCGGCTGTTCATAATTTTATTCGGGTTGTTCGTTCTTGTAAATGTCTGTTTAATTCGATACGGCGTGTTAAAATTTTTAAAACGGCGCAATTTCTTTTGCGAGCCGATAATTTTAATTGGAGCAGGGCTAACAGCGGAGAAATTGATAAAATTTTGGCAAGAGGATTTAGGTTATCGCTATAAAATCGTCGGATTGATTGATGACCACCCGATTTCCGAGATCTTACCGAAAAATTTTCCAATATTGGGCGGATTCGACGCGGCGAGGCGAATAATTCGGGCGGCAAATGTCAAAACGGTCGTGATAGCCGCGCCTGGGCTTAATAAGGAAAAACTTCAAGCCTTAATCAGCGAAATTCAACCGCACGTCAAAAATATTTCGTTTGTGCCGGATTTAATTGGTACGCCGATGTCGAGCGTAGAGCCAGCAATTTTATTCAGCGAAAAAATTTTAATGTTAAACCTGCGCAACAATCTTTCGCGCCCGTATAATCGCGTCATAAAAAGAATTTTCGATTTGACGTTGACGATTATTGGCGGACTGATGATTTCGCCGTTTCTATTGTTGATTGCGATTGCCGTTGGCATTGACAACCGCGGGCGAATAATTTTTGCTCACAAGAGAGTTGGTGCGGCGGGTAAAAAATTTCCGTGCTACAAATTTCAAACTATGGTACCCGACGCCGAAGCTAAGCTAAAAAAATATCTCGCTGAAAACCCGGAGGCTCAACGAGAATGGAACGAAACTTTTAAATTGACGAATGACCCGCGTGTTACGAAACTTGGAAATTTTTTGCGTCGGACGAGTTTGGACGAATTGCCGCAACTTTGGAACGTGATTCGCGGCGAAATGAGTTTAGTTGGTCCGCGCCCGATTGTTCAAGCTGAAGTTCCGCGCTACGGTAAAAATATTCGCGAATATTACATGGTTTTGCCGGGTATAACGGGCATGTGGCAAGTCAGCGGCAGGAGTGACACAACTTATCCGGAGCGCGTCGCTATGGATACTTGGTACGTGCGCAACTGGTCGGTTTGGATTGATTTAATGTATCTTTTTAAAACTGTCAAAGCCGTCTTTACCGGCAAAGGTGCTTATTAAGTTCCAGTATCGCTCCTGTGCGGGAGCCATTCGACTTGTATTTTGATTTCCTCTCCAGCTTTCACGTCCATATTGTAACGATAAAGTTTATTGTGCCAAGCGGGTGTAATGCTGTCGAATATAACTTTCCCGTTCACCGTCAGCTTAGTGTAATCAATCCAATAAGGAATGCGTTTAGAGTTGTCTTTAGGGTCGCGGACATCCAATCCCAAAAGAGACAAATTAATTTTTCCGTCCGCAGTGGCTTTGGTGACGAGTTCCAATTTTCCAGTGTAGGATTGAATCTGATAGCCAATGCCGCCTTTTTGGAACCAAGTTGGTTTCCATACTGCAGCCTTGTCATCAGATACGGAAAGAATTTGAAAATTACCTTCAGCTGTTTTAGGTATAAATTTAATATCTATTCTAGAGGTAAAATAGCGGCTGAATTTACTAATTATTTTTGCGTCATCGTGAATTGTAGCAAAGTCCTGTTCGAGGAAACGTTTCATGTCTTGATACTTCGGATAATTGCGTTGGCTAATTTCCACGCTCTCCAAAACCTGCGTGATTCCTACAATAGCATACATGGGTCTTTCACGACCGAAAGTATGCGTATCATAATAATTCTTTGCATAATTATAAAATTCTTCGTCAAAGTGAGCGGTAAACAGCCCGTAAGTTTTGCTAGAATCAAAAGTCGCTTTCAAGCAAACTTCCGGCAATTCCTGCGGAATGCTGGGATTGTTGCGACCAGACGAAAAGATTTTTTCCGCTTGCGTGTCACGCGACTGCAGATGAAAAATCCCCCCCCCCGATATACTTGCTTTATCTTTCTTGACGAGTGGGAAGCGTTCATTTATTTTTTTTGCTTCTGGAATAAGGTTTTCAAAGTCGGGAGCTTCATGAAATTTATCAAAGCGAATTTTTAATAAATCGGGCGCATATCGAGTAAATAACAGTATCATTAACAAATGGTAATCTGGACATTTTGAGGTTTTAAGTTGCAAAGTTTGCATTTCTGGATCATAAGCAGGGACAATCTCCACTGAATTTCTTAAGTAAGTAGATACAATCGCCTTGCCACAGTGATTTCTACTTCTTGTTTCATAATAAAAATACTGCGGAATATCTATAGAATTTGGATCCTTGATTCGATATTTATTGCGAACATCATTAAAAGTGGATTTAATAATTGTTTGTATTGAATTATCTAATTCTTTAGCTAAGGAAGAAGAATAACGCCTAGTTGATGAACATTCGTCATCTATAAATTTTTGAGGAAGCCCCTGCCAAGTTTTACGGAATACTTCGCCGGAATTACCTGGTAGATGATAACGTTTTTCTATAGCTTTTCCTCCATAAGATAAAGTAGGTAAACCGCGAAATGTCTGTTGAGAATATAAATCGGCATTCCATGTATCTTTCAAGCTGTAATTAAAAAATTGCCGTGCAGGTAGAGGTTGATTCAATTTAAAACAATAATTCTCTGCAATTTGAGAGGCAATAGCATAATCTTCCTTAAAAATGGGATTTGAATCGTCCTTGATAGAATTAACTAGAATTTTATTTAAATCTATCCCTGAATGTAACAAAGGCACAAAATAAATTCGAGTATCAAATCCACCCGTCAAATCGGCTGAAAGAAATTTTGTATGTTGAGCCACGCCACGCAATATACCGCTCCAGAATTCAACCCAACGATCTAAAATCGCTACACCTTCTTTAGAATCTAAAGGAACGCTATGTTCTTTGTAATCAATCAGCTCAATTTGAAGGTTTTTCTTTGCAATATCTACATGTATAACCGCATTTCGCTCTACAAGCTGAATTTCATTGACAACAGTTTGCGAAATTGATACTAAATTAGCCATCAGATAATTACAAAAATCGCGGTTAATCGTCAGCGGATATTTAAATTTGATGTGGTCGAGCAAGCGGAAAAAAGAATTGCTCAACGCGAAATAATCGCCGTGACGGAAAAGATAAATACCCCAGCAACCGTTCAAGTCTTGCTTAATCGTTATTTCGCCGCCTTTAACGTCGACATAAATATAGCACCCGCGCCCGTCTAAGCCTGCGATTGCTTCGGGTGTAAGGTCATCGTCCTCATAAATGCCACTGCGCTGAATTGAGTAGCCATAAAGGCGAGGACGAACTTGGGATAAATTGTTAGAGTCGATAAGGAAAAATTCTTTCTCGACATCGAAATAATTGACGCTATTTTTTTCAAGCTCCGTGATCTGCGCCAATAATTTCTTGTGTTCGTCAGCGTTTATCATACGCATCAACCTCCTAAGCAGTTTATATCAAACGGTAATCTTCATGTCAATAGTATAGTAGTATAACTTATAATCTGATTTTTAGTTGACGGCGCGAAGTTAAACGAATAAAATATTTTCCAACACATAAAGGAAATTATTTTTAAGGAGCGATTGTATGAATTTAAAAATTGGCGAAAAACTCAACGGCTTTTGCCTGAAAAATTTTTCCACAGTCGAAGAAATTGGCGCGAAGACTTACGAGTTTGAGCACATTAAAACCGGTGCAAAACTTTTCTACGTTGCCACTGACGACGACAACAAAGTTTTTTATATCGGATTCCGCACGCCGCCCAAAGATGATACGGGCGTTGCGCACATTGTCGAACATTCTGTTTTGTGCGGCTCAAAAAAATATCCGCTTAAGGAACCGTTTGTCGAGTTGGTTAAAGGTTCGCTGAATACTTTCCTGAACGCGATGACTTATCCCGACAAAACGGTTTATCCCGTCGCAAGTCGCAATGCAAAAGATTTCCGCAATTTGCAGGACGTTTACCTCGACGCAGTTTTCAATCCCGCAATGATTACCACGCCCGAAATTTTAATGCAGGAAGGTTGGCACTATGAAATTGATTCTGCTGACGCGCCCTTGACTTATAGCGGCGTCGTTTACAACGAGATGAAAGGCGCGCTCTCCTCGCCCGACGACATTTTGGGCAGTAAACTTTTGCGCGAAACTTTTCCGCAAAATTGTTACAGCTATCAATCGGGCGGCGAACCTGAAGCCATTCCGACTTTGACGCAGGAAAATTTTATCGCCTTCCACAAAAAATTTTATCACCCGTCGAATAGTTACATTTATCTTTATGGCGACGTGGACATTGCCGAGCAGTTAGAATATCTCGACCGCGAATATCTTAGCAAGTTTGAAAAGATTGATGTTGATTCGGCGGTTGACTTCCACCCCGCGTTTACCGAAATGAAGCGCGTCACTGAAGTTTATCCGATTGGCGAGGGAGAAAATTCCTCTGATAAAAGTTTCTTGTCGCTTAACTTAGTTGTCGGTGATACTTTCGACACGCGCACTAATCTTGCTTTGGAAATTTTGACACACGCTTTGTTCAGCAGTCCCGCAGCACCCGTTCGCAAAGCTTTGATTGATTCGTGTTTGGGCAAGGACATTGATGCCGGACTTGAGGACGATTTGCGCCAGCCGACTTTTACAGTAACGATGACCGGTTCCGAAATTGACCGCGTAGAAAAATTTTATTCCCTGCTGACTTCTGAACTCCAAAAGCTCGTCGACAATGGCATTGATAAAACTTTGTTGCAGGCGTCGATTAACTTGACGGAATTTAAACTTCGCGAGGCTGATTTCGGACTTGCGCCAAAAGGTTTGATTTACGGCTTAAGACTTCTTAAAACGTGGCTTTACGGCGGCGACCCAAATGCTTATCTGCGCTATGAAGACGACCTAGCGGCGATTAAACGCGGGCTTGATGAAAATTATTTTGAGGGCATTGTTAAGAAATATTTCCTTGACAATCCGCATAAAGTTTTGATGACGCTCGCGCCCGATAAAACTTTTGCCCAAAAACGCGACGACGCTCAAGCCGCAAAGCTCGCCGAAATTAAAGCTACGTTGACGCCCGCGCAGGTTGAGGAAATTATTTCGACGACGCAAAAGTTAAAATTCCGTCAACAAGCTCCAGACTCGCCCGAAGCTTTGAAAACAATTCCGATTTTGAAACGCGAAGACTTGCGCAAAGAGGCTGAACATTTTCCGCTGAAATTCCGCGACCTCGACGGCACGAAAATTTTGTTCAGCAATATCGACACGCACGGGATAATTTACTTGACTTTCTACCTCGACGCGCTGAAAGTTCCGCAAGATAAACTTTTCCACGCTTATTTACTGTCAAGCCTTTTGGGCGACGTCGACACGAAAAAACATTCTTACGCGGAACTCGCGATTCTAACCAACTTGAATATCGGCGGCTTTGGTGTGAATCTCCGCGCTGATACGGAAAATGCTAAACCTCATTCTTTCGCGCCGCGCCTCCGCGTTCACGTCAAAGCTCTCAAGTCTAAGCTCGCCGAAATGTCGGATATTCTTGCCGAAATTTTTAACGATACGATTTTTACTAACAAGAAACGTCTGCGCGAATTGATTGAGCAAGACCAAATCGGTTTTGAACTCAATTTACAAAATATGGCTCCGACGATAATTTCCGCGCAACTCGCCGCTTATCAAACTAAATCTGGTGCTTACAACGCCGCCGCTTATATGCCTTACAACAAATTTTTAAAAGATTTGCTTGCTGACTTTGATAATAAATTTGATGAACTCGTTGCTGACTTAAACGACGTTCGCGACCGCCTTATAAATCGTAACGGGCTGATTATCGGCGTGACGGCTCCCGACGAACTTTATAAAGAATTCACGCCGCATTTGTCTAAGCTGTTGAAGAGCATGACTATTGACGAATTCAAGCGCGAACATTATTCTTTCCCATGCAAGCCGAAAAACGAGGGCTTATACTCTCAAAGCCGCGTGCAATACGTTGGCAAGGGTGCGAACTTTATCGAACTTGGACACAAATACACGGGCGCATTGTTAATTTTGGAAACGATTTTGCGCTACGAATACTTCTGGACAAAAATTCGCGTGCAGGGCGGCGCATATGGAGCTTTCTCAAGTTTCACCCGCGAAGGCAAATTATTCTTTGGCTCGTATCGTGATCCAAACTTAGCTAAGACTTTGGAAACTTTCAACGGGACGGCAGATTTCCTTAAAAACTTCGACGTTAGCAATAGGGAAATGGACAAGTACATAATCGGTACGCTTAGCAAAACTGACAAGCCGTTGACGCCGTCGATTAAGGGACAACTTGCCGCTGACCTTTGCTTGAGAAATGTCACCTACGCCGACCGCCAAAAATCCCGCAATGAAATTCTCTCTGCGCGGCAGGAAGATATTCGCGCCTTATCGAAATTAGTTGCTGACTGTATGAATCAAAATTGCTTGTGTGTCTTCGGCAATGAAACTGTTCTTAAGGATAACGCAGAAATTTTCGGCGAAGTCAAACAGGCATTGGAATAAAAAATTGGAGGGCTGATAATGAAACAAATTCCATTTAAAGGCTCGTGTGTAGCGATTGTCACACCGTTTAACGAGACGGGCATAAATTTTGCTGAACTCGGACGCATGATTGACGACCAAATTAAAAATCACACGGACGCCATTTGTATAACGGGGACGACGGGCGAGGCGGCTACCATGAATGATGAAGAACACCAAGCCGCGATTAAATTCACCGTCGAACACGTAGCGGGGCGCGTTCCTGTAATCGCGGGCACCGGCTCCAACGATACGGCTTATTCCATTGAACTTTCCAAATACGCGGAAGAAGTCGGAGTTCAAGCTGTCCTTTTAGTCACGCCTTACTACAACAAGTGCACGCAAACCGGACTCGTCGCGCACTACTTGAAAATCGCTGATAGCATTAACATTCCCGTCATTCTCTACAACGTACCGGGACGTACAGGCGTCAACATTTCGCCGGACAGTTATTTTAAACTTTCCAAGCACCCGCGCATTGTTGCCGCTAAGGAAGCCAGCGGAGATTTTACAGGTATTCTTCGGACGCGCAAACTTTGCGGTGATGATTTAGCGATTTACTCTGGCAACGACGACCAAATTGTTCCGATTCTTGCGCTCGGCGGCAGTGGCGTTATTTCCGTCCTCGCGAACGTCGCGCCGAATGATACGCATATGATTTGCCAAAATTATTTCGACGGCAAAGTTGAGGAAGCGTCGCGCATGCAGGTTGATTATTGCGATTTAATCGACGCGCTCTTCTGCGAAGTCAATCCGATTCCTGTCAAAGTTGCAATGCGGCTTATGGGCTGGAATGTTGGCGAATTGCGTATGCCGCTGTGCGAGCCTGAACCTAAACACCTCGAACAAATTAAAACTGCACTCAAAGCGCACGGGTTATTAAAATGACTAGATACGAAAAAGACATGCTAAAATTTGAAAAATACAGCGTAGCATGCAACGAGGATGGGAAATATCTTGTTTACATTTTGTACGAGGGCGTAGCAGGCGGGCTGGCTTACTTTTTAGACGGCGAATATAAGCGCAAGAGAATGTACACGAAAACTTTTTACAAGTTGCTTGAGGAAGGTAAAGCCGTGCGCGTCAACCCCGACGAGTTTAAAAGTAGGAATTAAAGGAGACTTACCATGAAAAAATTTTTAGCCGCGCTGGCAATGTTGGCTGTGTTTGTCACTTCGTCGATTGCGCTGGCGGCTTACGAGGAAAATATTGAGGACGACGCTAACTTGGGAGCCGTAAAAAAAATTGCGATCGCCTTCCCGAATTACTACAAGATAGAAGATGCCGAACCTGACATTTACGACTTGGTAAAAGACATTTACAACGCAGGCAGATTTACTTCAAGCCGCGAGATTGTCTCGTATGAAGACGTTGCTTCTGCCATTCGTCGTGACACCGGCGTTGACATTCACTCTTTGGACGTGGTTGAGGCGGAAAAAGTTTACAATCAAAATATTGGTCGCTACGCCGATACTTACGTTATAACGACTGTAACCAACAATTCAAAGCGTCCGTGGCTGTTCTTCTATCTCTACAACGCTACTGATTCTAAGCTCATGTACACCTACAGCATTCAAAGCAACGTCCTCGACAAGACTGCCAAAGATTACGGCAAGGCGGCTGAGGATTTCTTCAAACAATTAGACGAGACCGCCAAGAAAAATTTGAGCAAGGAAGAAAGACGCTTACTTGAGGAAAAACAAAAGGCGGCGCGAATTTACAAACGTCATGTCGAAAAGGTGACTTACAAGACTGGTAAAGATAAAGTCGATATGGTTCGCAAAAAATAATTTCACACGACAAAAATAAAATCCCCTGCGAAATTTGTAGGGGAGTTTTTTTTGTAATTTTAAAGGCGCGGCGACGAGCTGAAAATTTTAAGTAGCTAATCGCGACAGCTGTTCCGCCGCTTTTAAAGCGGCTTTTTTTATTCGCCATAAAGTATTAATCTAACCATTTGCCCCATTTCTGACTTATCAGAATATCGTTGAGGCGGGCGTCGTGAATTGTTAACTTCCAAAATGGCTCGTGTGTCGTAGGAAAGAATTTGCGACGATAAAATTTCATAAGTACGGCTCGTGTGAGTTATGCGAACGTCGTAGGTATACATGCGATTAAAATTTGCCTTGATGACCGCCATTTTTACTTTGAAGACGCTACTACTTTCCGTTTGCACGCTGTCTGCGTCGTAGTAATAACCGGTATCGTCCATTGCGTCTATAAATTTCAAGTTTTCAGCCGCGCAGGTTGAGCAACTCATAAAAATCATCGCCAATATTAATAAAAATTTTTTCATGTCATCGCCTCAGATACCAAGAATTTCAGTGACACAAGTCCGCAACAATTCCTGCAAAACTGTCACGTTTAAGAAAAGAGCTTCAGCTTGCGGGCGTAATTTCGTGTAGTGAAAAGTCGGATTATGCGCGACGGTAAAATCTGTTGGATAAGCTATTGGCTTAAATCTTTGCAAGTTGAAATTCAACATGGCGCGGTTCATATGAAAGGCACTAGTCACGAGTAGCGGCTTAGTAAAATTTTTTTCGCGTAAAATAACGGCAGTATAGCGGGCGTTCTGCGAAGTGTTTATGCTTTTTGTTTCAGTTAAAATTTTATCTTCGGGCACGCCGAGCGATTTTAAAACTCTGGCAGAAATTTCAGCCTCCGGCCCCGAATCGCTGTAAACTTGTCCGCCGCTAACCAAAATTGGCACGTTTAACATTTTTTGCAATCTAACCGCCGTTAAAAGTCTATTAGCAGGGCTGGCGCACAATGCCCCTACGCCGTCGACATCTGGCACTTGACTAATCGCGCCGCCTCCGAGCAATACAATTACATCTGCGCCGGAAGTTTCAACCTGCGCGGGCGGCGTGTGCATTTCTTCCAGCCAACCCATTAGCCTTTCTGCAACTAAACTTGTGCATAGCAGATAAAAAATTAACGTGACGCACAAAACCACAGCTGAAAGTTTCCTGCTGATTTTAAAGAGCTTTGCGCAAAGTGCAAGCGACAAGATTATAAAAATCCCTGGCGGCAAAATCCAACTTGCTCCGAACTTCAAAAGATAAACCAAAAAAATCACCCGCTCAATTGAGTTTTATTTATGATATAACAGCGGCGGCGGAATTGCAAACTGGAATTTGGATTTTAAAAATTTTTTGCGTAATCAAGCATACAACTTTTATTAGGGTATATTAGAGCGTGTTGGTAAACGCTAAAGTTTAATCAAAAGTACAGCAAGAAAGATAAAATTGAGAAAGCAGACAGCTAATTTGTCATAACGAGTGGCTATGCGGCGACTATTCTCATATAATGTTCGCGAGTTGGCTTTGTCGGGGATACTAACAATGCCGCCTTGCTCTTTAATAAAATCGCCAATACGAGCCGAAAAAAAAGCTTTGTCGCCCAAAACCGTTTTGCCCTCCAGTTTGACTTTACTCAAAAGTTCGGTTGCGCATTGACAATCATGAATCTGCCCGCCGGTCAATACCACATTCAAAACTTGCCGCCGCGCTACACTCCTATTGCTTGATTGCCATGTTTTTTCAGAGTCCCGGCGGCGTGCTGATGCACCTTGCAGAAGGTTGAATTAATTTCAACGAGCAAGTATTTTTCCGTGTCGGATGCCAACACTTGTAAGATGTTATCGAAAACGTCGTCAGCGCACCATTTTCGGAATTTGTGATAAATGCTGTTCCAATTGCCAAATTGGGGTGGCAAGTCGCGCTATGCGGCTCCTGAAGACAATATCCATAAGATTGCGTTAAAGACCATCAAGGGATTTAATCCTGGTGGCCCTGTCGACTTGGGAGCCGGTAACAGTGGTTCGATTATTTCTCGTTGCGCTTTTGTAAGGCAGTAGCGTTCGTGGTAAAATGAGTTTGACATAAGCACTTTCCTTTGGAGAATTTTTCAAATTCATTTTACCAAAGATTTTGCTTGTATTTTATTTTTGCACTTTACCAACACTCTCTAGTTTTCACGACTCTCTTTTTGAACTCATCGAGCAAAAAAAAATTAACGCCACCACAAGTTTACAGGGCGGCGAATTCTACTGCAAAAGTTTTTTCCGACATACGCAACAAAAAAATTATCAGCCTCTTAAAAAGACAGCTATCGCTTATGCACTCGCGTTAAAACTTTCTTTGCAAGAAACCCAAGACTTATTAGCGACAGCGGGCTATACACTAAACGACGCTATCGGATTCGATTCTGCCATAATTAATTTCATTCGACGCGGAATTTACGACATCATAAAAATTGAAATCGAACTCTACGATAGAAATTTTCTAGTATTTTCCAATTAAATTTCAAAGTCAACATGTAAGCCAAATGTTTTCCGAACAATTGATTGACTACGTGGAAAAAAAGAACCACTTGCTATTTTTAAAGAACCACTTGCTATTTTTTCAAGTATTTAAATATAAGGACGAATTCTTACGCTAAAAAATTATATGCGAACTTTAAAAGAAAGCGTCAATTCCCGCGTCAATAAAAACTTTTTGGAAGTCTTGCAAATCTTCGGGGTGCAAAGCCTTTGTATGGGAAAATTCATAATCGCGACCGAGCATGTTATATTTATTTTCGCCGAACTGGTGGAAAGGCAGAAGTTGAACTTTTTTCGCGCCGACTTGTTTAAGTCTCTGAACGAAACCTTTTGCGTCGTCGAGGGAGTTGTTATAATTTGGTATAAAGGGCAGACGCGGCAGAACTTCCTTGCCTATGTCGATAGCGTATTTCATGTTTTGCAAAATCTGCGTGTTCGATACGAAAGTTTTTTCCTTGTGCTTGGATTCGTCCCCATGCTTGATGTCGAAAAGAAGCAAGTCAAGATATTCTATGACGCGGCGGAAAATGGCGAGCGAAGCAAAGCTGGTTATTTCAATTGCCGTGTGAAATTTTTTTCCTTGAGAGCTTTTAAAAGTTCGATAACAAAATCGGGTTGCATGGTAGCTTCTCCGCCCGAAAATGTAACGCCGCCGCCGCTTTCTTCGTAGAAAAGCAAATCCTGCATGACGAATTCCATAATTTCAGCGACGGTTTTGCGTTCGCCTTCGGGCTTGAGCGCGTGTGCAGGATATTTCTCAATGCAAATGCCGTGTTCAGAACAAATGCCCGCGCCGGAGCATTTTTTGTAGTCGACGATAATTTTGCCGTCGATTTTTTTTACGGCAAGAGTCGGAAAACTCATAACGCAAGTATCGCAATGCAAACATTTTTTTCGTCCCAGAGAATTTGCAAGCGCGGTTCTTGGCTTTCAGGATTGGCGCACCAAGTACATTTGAGAGGACCGCCTTTGAAAAAAACTACAGTCCGAATGCCTGGACCGTCGTTTATGCTAAACTTTTGAATGTTAAAAATCATGCCGTAGTTACTCATAAAATTTCCTCCGTCACTAAAGTTTTTCAGAGAATACTATATGATTCAGTAAATGTAAATAAAAATTTTAAGAAAAGAATTGATTTGCTTTTAAATACTTAATATCATACAGGGAAAACGGAGGTTATCATGAAAATTGAGCGTCGCGGGAAAATTTTTACGCCGCAAGACTAAAATTCACGTTGAGAACAACGCCAAATGCGCGGCAATGGCAGAAGCGGCGGTCGGCAGTCTCATGTACGACGAGAACGGCTTTGTTTTGATATTCAGCACGATGATAGGCGGCGGCTACATTCGCAACCACAAAATTTATAAAGGCAAACATTTTGCAACAGGTGAAGTTTCCTACATAATTCTAAATAGCGGCAAAAAGCTCGACGACGAAAATCTTTGAGGCAGGAACTTTGGAGTTACGAAATTTTTACAGCGTTATTCTGTAGCTAAAAACATGAACATTGAGACAGTTGATTTGCTGACGATTTTTGACGCGGTGCAGAAGGAAGAAACTGAAGCGGTCGCGTGCTTGCAGTGGTACACGGAAGAAATCGCCGCGAGGATTTTTAATATTCAAACGGTGCTTGACGTTGAGAAATTTTCAATCGGCGCGAGCCAGCGAAATATCCCGCGTTTATGGAATATCTGCATAGAAATCTTGAAAAACTTTATACTGAATGCCCTTTCAAACTCCCGCAAGCTCAAGTTGTTACGAGCAAATTTTACAGCGATGCAAATTTAATCGAGGCGTTGCATTGTTGACTTACAGAAAATATCTAGTTCCGAACAAAAACAATTTCTTAACAAAATAAAACGCACGATATATTATTTGTGTACAAAGATTTATAAGGAATGAAGTTTATGGAGAACAGAGAACACTTCGGAGCGTTGACGGACAGAATGCAAGCGTTCCGCGAAGAAAATCCAGACCAAAAACCTTACGTCGACGCCGAACGCGCTGTCTCGTGACGGAGGCTTACAAGGCGAATTTGAATCAGCCGCCAGTCATGAAGTGCTCACTTGGCTTGAAAAATATCCTTGAAAAAATGACGATTACATTGAGGATAAAACGCTCGTGGTTGACAATCAGTCAACAAAAAATTGCAACGCGCCGATTTTCCCCGAATACACTATGGGTTTTGTTATCGCCGAGCTTGACAAGTTCGAGAAGCGCGACGGCGATGTTTTCTACATTACCGAAGAAACGAAACAAAAACTTCGCGACATTGAGCCGTTTTGGAAAAATAATTGCTTGCACGATCGCGGTATGGCTCTTTTGCCCGAAGAAGTTATGGACGTGCTACCGTCTTTGGGCATGGAAGGCAAACTCAATGCGGGCGACGCGCATCTTGCCGTTAATTATCAGAAAGTCATAACGGAAGGTTTGCTCGGCTATGAAAATCGCGTTCGCGACCTCAAAGCTAAACTCGACCTCACTCAACCCGACTCAATCGACAAAAATATTTTCTACAAGGCAGTTTTAATTGCTCTCGATTCCGTTCGTAACTTCACGCTCCGTTACTCGAAACTCTCCGCCGAACTTGCCACTAAGGAAACCGACGCCAAACGCAAAGCCAAACTCGAAGAAATTTCCCGTATTTGTGCTCGGCTTTAACTGACGATTGCATTGGTCGCGGCAAAACGATTAAAGAAGGCGGCGCGGTTTACGATTTCATTAGCGGCTTGCAAGTCGGGATTGCTGATATAGCGGATTCGCTCGCGGAAATTAAGAAGCTCGTCTTCGAGGAGAAAAAATAACGCCCGCAGAACTTTGGGACGCGATTTTATATAACTTCACCTCGCCGGAAAGTCAACGGATTCAAGACATGCTGATTAACGACGCGCCTAAATACGGAAACGATATTGATTACGTCGACGAGCTGATTATTGAGGCTTATGATTCTTATCTTGACGAAATTAAAAAATATCCGAACACTCGTTATAAGCGCGGTCCGATTGGCGGAATTCGTTACGGCGGCTCGTCTTCAATCAGCGCGAATGTCGGACAAGGTATGGGCACTATGGCGACCCTAACGGCCGCAAAGCTCGTGAAGCGCTCGCTAAAGGTTGCTCGCCCACTCATAACGCTGACAAAAACGGTCCGACTGCCGTTTTCAAATCCGTTGCAAAGCTCACGACAGAAAGAATTACTGACGGCGTTCTGCTCAATCAAAAAATGACTCCACAAATACTCGCTAAGGAAGAAAACAAACAGAAATTAATCATGTTGATTCGGACGTTCTTTAATCGTCTTCACGGCTATCACGTTCAATGTAACATTGTCTCGCGTGAAACTTTAATCGACGCGCAACTTCACCCCGAAAAGCACAAAGATTTAATCGTTCGCGTGGCGGGCTACAGTGCATTTTTCAACGCGCTTTCAAAAGCTACGCAGGACGAATATCATTGACAGAACCGAACAAACATTTTAAGGAGGATTTTTAAAATGAAACTTATTATTGACGACGTGCACATTGACAAAATTAAAAAGATTTACAAATCGTACCCTGTGGACGGCGTGACTTCCAACCCGACGATTTTGGCGCGAGCCGGTCGCCCGCCTTACGAGGTTTTGAAGGAAATCCGCGAATTTATCGGCGCGGACGCTGAACTTCATGTTCAAGTTGTCGCACGCTCCGTTGAAGGCATGGTTGACGACGCGCACCGTATCCAAGCCGAACTCGGCAAATTACCGGCGTAGTTTTTAATCTTAGTAGTAAACAAGAAATCGACTGAACAAAAATTTAAGCCCCTCTCGAAGAGGGACTTTTTTATTTCCAGGTCAAAAATTATTCTGCTGGAGTTGCCAAAACAATTTGAACGTTGACGGCTTCCAATTTTTTTTTCGCCTCGTCGGAAATTTTATCATCAGTGTAAATGGTATCGAGTTCATTGTACGACAAAAGCGGAACAACACCGACTTGAGAAAATTTTTTCGATTCAGTCAGAATCATTGTCCGGCGCGCTGATTGAGCCATGTTGCGAACAGCTTCTGCATGCATTAAATCCCCCGCCATTGCTCACGTTTCATTGAAACCATCCGTCCCGACAAACAATTTATCGACGTGAAAATTTTCTGCGCATTTTTTTATTAACGGTCCGACCATTACTTGGGCTTCAGGTTGAAATTCTCCGCCGAGCAAAATTATCCGCACGCCGACCTTATCGCGCAAAAAAGTCGCTATGAAAACCGAATTAGTTATAATTGTAACGCCGCGCCTATTCAAAATGAGTTCTTCAGCCAAAAGCGCACAACAAGCCCCCGACTCAATCATAATTATTTCGTAATCTTTTACGGATTCAAGGGCTTTCTTCGCAATTCGGCGTTTAATCTCGTAGTTGAAAAGAAGTCGCGTACTAACATCATCGCTCTCCGGTAACGTTGCAAAGCCGTGTTCTCGTTTCAAAAGCCCTTTGTCCTCCAAAGTAGCCAAATCTTTTCTTATCGTCACGTCCGAAACTTTTAACAGCTCCGACAATTCCAAAACCGGTACTCGTTTTTTTTCGCCGAGTATATCTAAAATTTGTATTTGACGTTCGCGCATTAGAATCTTTCCTTTGTAAGTATTGTTTTTTCTAATGTAACACAAGAAATCATTTTCAGCAACGAAGAATTACAATTAGCAAAAGCATAAACAACTGCAATTAAAACGTAAACTACCTAACGATTTTTTCGCGCTTTTACTTGCGTAGGGTGTTCACTGCGGACGTGCCACCGATTTGCCATTGCCTGACAGAATGCCATTCTCATTTATAAAATCTGTAACAACTCCATGCTTAAAGAATTTTTGCCTAATGCCTTCAGACTTTTGCTTTAGAAGATGTATTCAAAAACGTGCTAGAATTAGCGTATTTTTGCATAGATGCAATGTCGACTTTGAATTGATTGGCGAAATATTAATTGCTTTGCAAGACTTTAGGAGGTTGTCCACTTTGTCTCCAGTTAGTCACGTGCTTTTTTGTTTCGACAAAAGCCGGTCTTGAAATGAATCCGATAGAAATGTTACAAGCAATACTTTAATAGCTTGATAGCAATAAAAATTTATACGTCACAAATCCTAAGTCACAAATCCTAAGTCACAAATCCTAAAAAAGATTTTTTCCTACATATCGGCGGGCAACTCGTAAAAAATTATCAACATTAGGTTCACGAAAAACAATATCCCGGACACGCAAAAAATCTTCGTCACTCAAATTTTCGACATCGTAGCGCACGAACAGCCTCAAGCCGTCAATTTTAATGTCAAGCGTCTCTTTGAAGTCGTCGAGAAGCTGTTTAGTGGGCACATCGAAGCCGGAACGCTTTTCAACGTAAATTCTTTTAACCATAAGCGTCCTTGCGCAGAAATTTTTAATGATTTTAGCACAGCTGGCGGAAATAAAAAAGGGTTAAGCCCCTGAAACGGGTTTTAGCCCGATTTTTATTGTCGAGATTGTTTTTTTAGTTCGCGGCGGCGTCTAAGTTCGCAATTTTTATTGATTCTGGCGTCATTGAGCCTAATGCGACGTGTCCATCATTCCTTAATTCGGGCGTCGCGGTTGCCGCCATTCATAAAAATATAAGGTTTAACCATGAAATCGGATTCTTCGATGAGTTTAAGCTCGTTAATGAATATATTATCTTTCAACCAGTACATAGAGTGCGTTCGTAGTCGAAAAACACGGTGAAACCTCCTTTGAAGTGAAAATTTCAATGATTATAGCACATGAAACAAATTTTGTGCGTTTGAAATGGATTTTAACAGCTAAAATGAAAAATTCAGCATATGGGATTTTTCGCATGGGGAAATATTTTCAAAATTTCTTGAATTTTTCTTTAGGAAGCGACACTTCGCCAGTAAATATCTATCTTTTGAGGAAAAAATATAATATCGAAGTTGCGGAATCCAACGGAGTACTTTTTCGACGCTATAACGGCTCGAATATCAATCGGCGCGGCTATAGTTTTCCACTTTCTGCAAATATTTTTGATTTAAACAAGGCAATCCGAATTCTTGCTGAAGATTCGACGGAACGCGGAGAAAATTTGAGATTTTGTCTTTCGATGAAGAGCAACGAGCCGAAATTAATAAAATTATTTCTGTCGATTGGAATTCTTTTGACGGCGATAGCGATTATGTTTATAAAAGGGAAGATTTAGCTAGATTTTCCGGCAAAAATTTTAAATCCAAAAGAAATTTGCTTAACAGATTTATACAACGGCAAACACTTTGATTTAACGGACGAAACGATTAATTCCTTCCAAAATTTTTTTATATACAGCTTTTTAGAGGGTAGTGAGACGTTGAGGAGCTATTTGACGAGGCAAAATTATAATCGGCATATATTAACGCAGGATATATAATTACAAAAGTGTAAGGTGGCTTTAAAATTTCCTTGACTTTGCTCGCTTAATAACTTAAACTAACGTCGAATTTTAAACTTACTAGTGAACGAAGACACATTTTTATCAAAGATTTTCTTTAGCAATCAATAGCGTGATCGCACCCAAATTGAGGTGGCTTTTTTTTCACGACAAGCAAAAGAGTATACAACATAAAATCATGACGAAAATTTTAATAGCCTTAATAAATTTTTATCGAAAATGGCTATCGCCGCTCAAAGCTCCATGTTGCCGTTTCGTTCCGACGTGCTCAACTTATGCCGTCGAAGCATTGAAAAAATACGGCTGGATTCGCGGGGGATTCTTAACGATTAAAAGAATTCTGCGTTGCAATCCCTTCAGCAAAGGCGGCTATGATCCTGTCCCTTAATCCCTAAAGGAAGTGATTTTTTGGAAGAACCTGGATTTTTTGGCGCTGTATTCGAGCCAATAGAAAAACTCATGACCGCCGTTTTAACTGTGCTCTATTCACTAACTGAAATGCTTGGCGTGCCCAGTTACGGTTTGGCAATAATTTTGCTAACTATACTTATAAAAATTTTGGTTTACCCATTGACGAAAAAACAACTCCAATCAATGAAAGCAATGCAACGCATTCAGCCGCAAATGAAAAAATTGCAGGATAAATACAAGGACAACCCGCAAGTTATGCAGAAAAAATTAATGGAGCTGTATCAAAAAGAGGGCGCAAATCCAATGTCGGGTTGCTTGCCCATGCTGATTCAAATGCCAATTTTAATGGGTATGTATTACACGCTGTACAGTTTCGATTATGGCGGCGCGGCTCCGTCGTTCCTGTGGTTGCCGAGTTTATCAGAGACTGATCCGACTTATGCGTTGCCGTTCCTTTCGGCGGCTACGACTTTTCTTCAGCAAAAAATGATGTCCAACACGAGCGAAGCAAATACGCAAATGCGCGCAATGATGGTAGTAATGCCGTTGTTTATCGGCTGGATAAGTTTACAATTCCCGGCGGGGCTGGTGCTCTATTGGGTGACGATGAATGTCGTGCAGATTGTTCAACAGTGGTGGACGAATAGGCAGGACGATAACAAGGAGGCTGCTTAGATGGCGAATGTAATTGAAAGAACCGGCAAAACGATTGATGAAGCAATAGTAGCGGCGGCCGAAGAGCTGGGCGTAGATAAAGACGAACTTGACATTGAAATTTTGGAGACGCCGACTAAAAGGCTTTTCGGGTTGTTCGGCGAGACGCCCGCCAAAATTCGCGCAACAGTTAAAGAGCCGCCCGAAATGATTAGGAATGAAAAACCGGTAGTCGTTGAGGAACCTGCGCGGCTTGAGGAAGAAATTTCAGCTGAGGAGCCGGCAGAAAAATTCGAGCCAATATTGGAGCCGTCGCCCGTCGAGGATACAGTTGAGCCTTTCGATAGAGATAAAGTCATTGATGCGGCAGAAGATTTTTTGCAGGAAGTTTTCGCGGCAATGAAATTGGAAGTCATCATGAAAGTCGAAGATAACGACGAGGAAGGTTGCTTAATAGAGCTTAGCGGCAAAGGTTTAGGAATTTTAATCGGTAGACGTGGGCAAGCTCTTGATGCTTTGCAGTATTTGCTGAATTTGGCGGTTAATCGCAAGCACGCGGACGAAAAAGTTCACTTCGTGCTTGACGTTGAGGATTATCGCCGCCGCCGCGAACAAACTCTAATCAAGCTTGCTAAGAGTGTTGCTGAACGTGTGATTAAAACTCGTCGTGAGGTTACACTTGAGCCGATGAATCGTCACGAGCGGAAAATTATTCACACAGTTTTACAAGACAATAACCGAGTCGAAACACACAGCGCGGGTGAGGAGCCTTATCGTTATATAGTCGTTTCTCCTAAACGTGGCAAAAGATAGAACGTTTAATTAGTTAAAAAAGCACGCAAATTTTAAGGCGTGTTTTTTTATTAATCAAATGTTACTTATTCGCTTAATTTTCAAAGTCAAGGAGATAACACCGCTATAAACTTTTTTGACAAAGACAAATCACTTGAATATAATTGACACGCAAATAAATTTTAGCACTAAGACTTAACAACTTTGCAAAGGGGTGGCGGCAATGGATTTCGGAATGACTTCAGCGGGTGAATCGTGCGGCGTGTTCGGCATGTACGACCTTGACGGCGGTGACGTGGCAACTACAATTTATTACGGGCTTTATGCTCTGCAACATCGCGGGCAAGAAAGCGCAGGTATTGCAGTGACTGACACGGCGATTAGGCGCGATAAAGTTTTCTGCCACAAAGATTTAGGGCGCGTCAATGAAGTTTTCAACGCGGAAAATATCGCCGCGCTCGACGGCAATTTGGGCGTTGGTCATGTGCGCTATTCAACGGCGGGCGCGTCCACTCCCGAAAATTCTCAACCGCTCGTTTTGGCTTACATCAAAGGAACGCTTATGCTCGCTCACAACGGAAATTTGGTTAATGCTCCGCGACTTAGGCGCGAACTTGCAGCGGGCGGAGCAATTTTCCAAACGACGATTGACACTGAAACTATTGCCTATCACATTGCCCGCGAACGTGTCAAAAGTCGTTCCGTACAAGAGGCGACTGTTCGCGCCTTAAAGAAAGTTCAAGGCTCGTATTCATTAGTAATTGCAAGTCCAAGAAAATTAATCGGAGCACGTGACCCGTGGGGATTTCGCCCGCTGGTTATTGGCAAACTCGACAATGCTTATATAATTACTTCGGAGACATGTGCGCTGGAAACTATCGACGCAGAATTTATTCGCGACGTAGAGCCTGGCGAAGTCGTCACGATTTTTCATACCGGCAGGATTGAATCCAATATGGAACTTGCCCTGCCCAAAGAAAAATCTGCGCGGTGTGTTTTCGAGTATATTTATTTTTGCCGCCCCGATACAACTTTTGACGGAATGAGTGTTACACAATCGCGAATTATTGCCGGTAAACTTTTGGCGCGTGCTCATCCCGTCGAAGCTGATTTAGTCGTCGGCGTTCCCGAATCGGGAAATATGGCGGCAGTCGGCTATTCTATGGAGTCGGGAATACCTTATGGCATTGCCTTTACGAAAAATACTTACGTCGGCAGAACTTTTATTAAGCCACAACAATCCAGCCGTATGCAAAGCGTCAAGGTTAAATTAAACGTCTTGCGCGAAGTTGTTAGAGGCAAGCGCATTGTTATGATTGATGATTCGATTGTTCGCGGCACGACAGGTAGACGAATTATTTCTATGCTCAGGGAGGCGGGTGCGGCTGAAGTTCATGTGCGCGTTTCAAGTCCGCCGTTTTGTCATCCGTGCTATTTTGGGATTGATATTCCGAGTCGCGAGCAACTTATCGCGCACAATCGAAGCGTCGAGGAAATTTGTAAAATTCTCGGTGCGGATTCATTAGGCTATCTACCGATTGAATGTCTTAGCGAGATGACGAGCGGGCGTCCGATTTGCACGGCGTGTTTTACTGGCGATTATCCGATTGCCCCACCAACGGAAGATATTCGCGGTGATTATATCAAATAAATTTTTCGGTGCAGGTTCATTAGGTTATCTGCCGTTGAATATCTTAGCGAAATGACGGGCGTCCGATTTGCACGGTGTGTTTTAGCGGTGATTATCCCATTGCCCCGCTAACGAAAGATATTCGCGGAGATTATATTAAATAAATTTTTGAGAGGAGATTTTTTCATGAGTTTTTATGAATTGGCAAAGGCGCGTTATTCGTGCCGGAAGTTGACGGACGCGGCGATTGAGCCGGAAAAAATCGAACGTATATTGCAAGCGGCGATTGCGGCTCCCACAGCTAAAAATGCTCAACGCTATACCATTTGGGCAATCAAATCGCCCGAAGCTTTCGACAAGCTCAAGCAGGCGACGCCTTACACGTTCGGTTCAGCATTGGCATTTGTCGTCGGTGCACAAAAGGACGGAGCATTTGACCGCCCGTTCGACAACAAAAATTTTTCAGAAATCGACGCGGCGATTGTCGCAACTCATTTAATGCTTGCCATTCAAGACGAAGGACTTGGCACAACATGGGTTGGTTGGTTTGACGCGCCCAAAATGCAGGAACTTTTCCCCGAAATGCATGGTTATGAATTAATCGCGATTTTCCCTGTGGGCTATCCCGCTGAAGGTGCCAAACCGCATGTCCGTCACGAAGACCGCCGCCCGCTTAAAGAAGTCGTCGTAGAGCTGTGAGCATGCAAAAAAATTTAGGCAAGTTCGGTGAGGACTGCGCGGCTAAATTTCTTGAGGCGGCGGGTTATACAATCGTCGCTAGAAATTTTCGGATACGTTCAGCGGAGATTGACATAATCGCGCAACTTAATAACGTAATTGTCTTCGTCGAAGTAAAGGCGCGGTCGAATATTCGTCACGGCTTGCCCGTCGAGGCGGTTAATCTTCGTAAGCAGAAAAAAATTATCGAAGCGGCGGGCGTTTTTTTACAAGACGAAAAGTATTGCGATTGCGCCTGTCGCTTTGACGTTGTGGAAGTTTATCTGCGCGACGAGCAAGTCGAGCAAATTAATCACATTGAAAATGCCTTTGAAGTCATAACCAATTTTTGAGAAAGGACGGATTAAATGGAAAATGTAGTCAAATCACCTATTGATAATCCCCCCCCCCTACTACCTGCCTTTGCGGTTTCCGTGGTTATTCCCATGTACAACGTGGACAAATATGTCGGCGAATGTCTTGACAGCCTTTTAGCTCAAACTTTTCAAGATTTTGATGTTATAGTTGTAGACGATTGCTCAACTGACAACAGCCGCGAAATCGTCAAGAGCTATGAATCGAAATTTAGCGGGCGGCTCACTATTGCCCAAACAGAAAAAAATTCCGGCGGAGCAGGTGAACCACGTAATATCGGCATTGAACTTTCTACCGGCGAATATATATCCTTTATTGACCCAGACGATACGATTATGCCGAACACGCTTAAAGAGATGTATAACGCTGCGAAAAAATTCGAGGCCGATGTCGTTCACTGTGAAAAATGGTATGGTATTCTCGACGAATTTTATAACGACGCCGAATACAGAAAAAATATGACTCCCACTGTTCACCCGTCGGGAGAAAGAATTTTTACAACGCAGCCTACACTTTTGACGAATGATATTGAAAAGCGAGTTAAAGATTTCTGTCAAAAAAGATGGCTAACATGGAGCGTTTGCTTACAAATGATTCGCCGGGATTTTATGTTTGAAAATGAAATTCGCTTTACAAATGTTTACGCCGAAGATATGATTTTTACAATGTGTGAAATCTGTTGCGCGAAAAATTATCTCGTTATGCCTAATACTTTTTATCTATATCGTTTAAGGAAGGACTCATCAATAAAAGGTCACGTAAATCTTAGTGTGAAAGAAATAATTCACAAGTACGTATTAACTTTAAAGAACGGAATAAATTACCTTGACAAATTTTTAAGTACTCGTGAATTTTTTTCGCATAGACCCAATTTAAAATATGTTTTATTCAATGCTTTTATGAATGAAATTATATATCTTCTCAAAAAGGCCTATGATGAATTCTCTCCATACGATATTGATGAACTTTTAAGGAAAGAATTAGACGACAACAGCGCGTTTACGGCGTTTTTGTTTAACAATACCTACCGACTCAAATCGGCCGTGAATCAAAAACGTATCTCTGTAATTATTCCGATGTATAATGCCGAAAAATATATCGGAGATTGCCTTGACAGCCTCCTTGATCAGACTTTTCAAGATTTTGAGGTTATCGTGGTCGATGATTGTTCAACTGACAACAGCATTCAAGTTGTTAACGGTTACGGGACGAGATTTAACGGGCGGCTCAAACTTATAAAAACAGACGAAAATACGGGCAGCCCAGGAGAGCCAGGTAATCTAGGAGTATCTTTATCGCGTGGCGAATATTTGTTCATAATGGACAATGACGACGCCGTCACACCCGACGCGCTCGAAAAACTTTACACCACCGCAAAAAAATATGATGCTGATGTTGTCGCTTGCGATAAATATTATTGGGTGCCCGAAAAGTCTTGGAATGACGCCGAATTTAGAAAGAATCTTAAACCGCATGGCTATCAACAGGGCGGTCCTGTGTCGGAACCGACTTTATTACCTTTTAATATTCCGCAACGTGTGCAGGATTGTTACGGGCGCAAATTCTTATGGGAATTGTGGACTAAATTAATTCGTCGTGATTTCTTAATAGAAAACGAAATACGTTTCACGAAGAATATTATTCAAGATTTTGTAGCGACTTGTTGCATGGCTTACACCGCAAAAAAATTTGTCCGCGTGCCATATGCAGTTAATTTTTATCGAGTGCGCGAAAGTTCTTTATATCACCAAAAACGCAAACCCTTACAGCAACTTGAAATGTATTTAAGTTCGTTAAAATTTGGATTTAAGTATTTAGATGAATTTTTGAGCAAAAGAGACTTCTTCCAAAAAAATCTCGAAACCAAACGTATAGCACTCTGCACCTATTTAAAGGAAATATGGGAACTGTATATACGAAAAATTTATCATGAAGTCCCTACCCCTGAGCGCAACAAAGTTTTAAGAAAAATATTTACCGACGACGACCAAACAATTTTGACGGAATTCTTTTTCTATGCATTAGAAGATTTCTCAAAAATTAATGCTGAAGCACAGATTATGCATAAATTAAGTCGCTTTTTTACCGGTAGAGTAGATTTCAAATTTTGGTCGACAGAGGGCGATTTCCAACTCCTTTCCGTGTCCGACGATAGAGCAGAAGTCCTCAAACCCGATTGGTTCCAAAAGGGCGGCATTGGCTATGTAATTATGTCCCACACGGGAAAAGTAGAATTCGTTGTCAAAGCCACTGCAAACGGTCGAGTTAATTTTGATTTTAGAGGAATGTGGGTTCAAGACCCTGAGGATAAAACTAAATTAATTCCTTATTGGATTGACTACACGAAGCTGATAGTAAACGGGCAGATTATATTCGACAAAATTACACCTGCTTGGCACGACCAACCTTATTTTTACACTATGGAAGCAAAAGCTAACGAGGAAATCAAGGTTCAGTTTGAATGGCTCCCGCACAGAGGCGACATTTTGCCAGAAGTTTCTAAAACGGAGGAAAAACCGCCCGTTGATAAATTCCCGCCATATGTTACCAGCAGAATGGACGTTAAACTGGAGTCGACAAAGGGCGATTTCCAAATTCTTTCTATGTCTGACGATAATGCTAGCGTGCAGAAACCTACTTGGTTGCAGAAGAATGGCATTGGCTATACTATTCAATCCTACGCTGGCAAAATGGAATTCGTCGCTAAAACTACTGCGGATGGTAAAATTGATTTGGCTCTTAGAGGTTTAGATGTTCCCGACCCGAAGGACAATTCTAAACGTATACCCTATTGGATTGACTACACAAAGCTGACGGTGAACGGCAAGTTGATAATTGACAAAATTACGCCCGCTTGGCATGATAAAGCTTACCGTCACAACATAGACGCAAAAGCCAACGAGGAAATTAAAATTCAAGTCGAATGGCTCCCGCACAGAGACGACATTTTGCCAGAAGTTTCTAAAACGGAGGAAAAACCGCCCGTTGATAAATTCCCGCCATATGTTACCAGCAGAATGGACGTTAAACTGGAGTCGACAAAGGGCGATTTCCAAATTCTTTCTATGTCTGACGATAATGCTAGCGTGCAGAAACCTACTTGGTTGCAGAAGAATGGCATTGGCTATACTATTCAATCCTACGCTGGCAAAATGGAATTCGTCGCTAAAACTACTGCGGATGGTAAAATTGATTTGGCTCTTAGAGGTTTAGATGTTCCCGACCCGAAGGACAATTCTAAACGTATACCCTATTGGATTGACTACACAAAGCTGACGGTGAACGGCAAGTTGATAATTGACAAAATTACGCCCGCTTGGCATGATAAAGCTTACCGTCACAACATAGACGCAAAAGCCAACGAGGAAATTAAAATTCAAGTCGAATGGCTCCCGCACAGAGACGACATTTTGCCAGAAGTTTCTAAAACGGAGGAAAAACCGCCCGTTGATAAATTCCCGCCATATGTTACCAGCAGAATGGACGTTAAACTGGAGTCGACAAAGGGCGATTTCCAAATTCTTTCTATGTCTGACGATAATGCTAGCGTGCAGAAACCTACTTGGTTGCAGAAGAATGGCATTGGCTATACTATTCAATCCTACGCTGGCAAAATGGAGTTTGTCGCTAAAGCCACTGCAGACGGTAAAATTAACGTTAATCTTATGGGAATGGATGTCCGCGACCCGAAAGACAATTCTAAGCGCGTTCCTAACTGGATTGACTATACAAAGCTGACGATTAACGGCAAAACGATAATTGACAAAATTACGCCCGCTTGGCATGATAAACCCTACAATCACAGCATGGACGCAAAAGCCGGCGAGGAAATTAAATTTCAAGTCGAATGGCTCCCGCACAGAGACGACATTTTACCAGAAGTTTCTAAACCAGAGGAAAAATCGCTTGTTGATAAATTCCTGCCCTATGTTACCGGCAGATTAGACGTTAAATTGCAGTCGACAGATGGCGATTTCCAAATCCTTTCCGTATCTGATGATAACGCCGAAGTTCTCAAGCCCGCTTGGTTACAAAGAGGCGGCATTGGCTATACGATTCAATCCTACGCTGGCAAAATGGAGTTCGTCGCTAAAGCCACTGCGGACGGAAAAATTAATTTGGATCTTAGGGGATTAGATGTTCCCGACCCGAAGGACAATTCCAAACGTATACCCTATTGGATTGACTACACAAAGCTGACGATTAACGGCAAGTCGATAATTGACAAGCGCACCCCCGCTTGGCACGATAAAGCCTATTATTACGGCATGGACGCCAAAGCCAATGAGGAAATTAAAATTCAAGTTGAATGGCTTCCACATATTGCTGATATTGATAAAGATTTTTCGACTGAACACGAACTTGACCAGAAGGAATTAACTCCTATACCCATCACGGAGAATCTTACGGCTATCTCAGTTATTATTCCGATGTACAATGCTGAGAAATATATCGCCGAATGTTTAGACAGTCTTTTAGCGCAAACGTTTAAAGACTTTGAAGTTATCGTGGTTGACGACTGCTCCACCGACAACAGCGTCAAAATTGTTGAAAGCTATACATCTAAATTTGACGGGCACTTGAAACTTTATTCTACAGATAAAAATTTCGGTAGTGGCGCGCTTGCAAGAAACAAGGGACTCATTCATGCAAGCGGCGAATATGTTTACAACATGGATAACGACGACACACTTACAAAGACTGCACTTGAAGAACTCTATACACTCGCAAAAAAATATGATGCCGATGTTGTTTATTGCGAAAAATATTTCATGTCAACGGGCTACGGCGAAGAATTCATCAAAAATATTTATCTTGCTAACAAAGAAATGCAACCACCGCCCTTTGTTGACAAGCCGACACTTGAAACGGAGGATTTATCTGAACGAGTAGAAAAAATATTGAACAGAAGATTTTGGGTTGTGCCTTGGGATAAATTAGTTAAACGTAACTTATTATTAAAAAATAAAATATTTTTCCCAGGTTTAACGATTGGCGACGATGATATTTGGTCCTACGGATTAATTTTTTTTGCCAAAAAGTTCTTACGTGTGCCGAACATTATATACATTCGCCGCATGAGAGACGATTCGATAACGGGTATTAAAAAATCACCGAAACAAGCGATGAATTTTCATTTAAATCCTTTCCTGCTAGGTTTAAAAAGTCTTGATAACTTGATGGCTAAGCATGAATTTTTCAAGACAAACCCGCAAAAACGTTATGCTATATTAAAAAGATTCTTTAATGACACGATAACCGCGGGCTTTAACGATGCAGCACAACTTTCTGTAGACGAAGTTTACGAGACGATAAAAAGCGAATTTAGCGAACGGCTCGGAGATTTTGATGTTCCGATTTCTGCGTTGTGCTCGGCTCTTTTCAAAGAGAAAAACTCGTCGGCAATCAGTAAATTCAGAAATTACATTACCGGCAGAGTGGATTTCAAATTCTGGTCGACAGAGGGCGATTTCCAACTCCTTTCCGTGTCCGACGATAGCGCAGAAGTTCTCAAGCCTGATTGGTTCCAAAAGGGTGGCGTCGGCTACGTAATTATGTCTCAAGCGGGCAAAGTTGAATTCGTCGCTAAAGCTACTGCAAACGGTCAAGTTCGTTTTGAACTTAGGGGAATGTGGGTTCAAGACCCTGAGAACAAATCTAAATTAATTCCTTACTGGATTGACTACACTAAATTGGCGGTAAACGGCAAGACAATATTCGACAAAATTACGCCTGCTTGGCACGACCAACCTTATGTTTACACTATGGAAACAAAAGCCAACGAAGAAATTAAAGTAAAGTTTGAATGGCTCCCGCACAGAGAGGACATTTTACCGGATAAAATTGTAGAAAAGCCGACTGTTGATAAATTCCCGCCATATGTTACCAGCAGAATGGACATTAAACTGCAATCGACAAAGGGCGATTTCCAAATTCTTTCCATGTCGGATAATCAAGCTGAAGTTATCAAACCTACTTGGTTGCAAAAAGGCGGCATCGGTTATCAGATTCAATCCTACGCTGGCAAAATGGAATTTATCGCTAAAGCCACTGCAGACGGTAAAATTAACGTTAATCTTTTGGGAATGGATGTCCGCGACCCGAAAGATAATTCTAAACGCGTTCCTAATTGGATTGATTACACGAAGCTGACGATTAACGGCAAGTCGATAATTGACAAAATTACGCCTGCTTGGCACGATAAGCCCTACAACCACAGCATAGACGCAAAAGCTGACGAAGAAATTAAAATTCAAGTGGAGTGGCTCCCGCACAGAAGCGACACTTGAACTAAGTTTTAAAGGAGGATTGATTGAATGGAACCCGTCATTCTGCCTTATAAGGGCAAGCAACCGAAAATCGCTAAAGACGTTTTTGTTGCGCCGAGTGCGTCTGTTGTCGGCGACGTGGTGATTGGCGCAGGCTCAAGCATTTGGTTTGGTGTCACGGTTCGCGGCGATTTTCAACCCGTGAGGATTGGCAACTACACGAACATTCAAGACAACTGCACCGTTCACGTCATGGGCGACACGCCGACCGAAATTGGCAATTACGTAACTGTCGGGCACAACGCGATTATTCATTGCCGCTCAATCGGCGACGACTGTTTAATCGGTATGGGCTCGATAATTCTCGGCTATTCGGAGATTGGCAACAACTGCATTATCGGCGCGGGCACGGTCATTACGCAGTATAAAAAAATCCCGAATAATTCGTTGGTTTTCGGCAATCCCGCTAAGATTATGCGTGCCCTTCGCGAGGACGAAATTGTTGCGTTAAGGACTTCAGCTATGCATTATTACGAATGTGCTAAAGAATATGTTGTACATTTGGGCATGAGTGATTGGTTAGATAAATAATCGATTTGATAAATAATTTATTGTAAAAAATTAAGCGTCAGGATTTTCTCCCGACGCTCTTTTTTTATTTATCTACGATTTTGAAGCCGCCGTCAATTTTTTCTATTCGCCGTTCGTAATAAAGATGTCCGACTGCTCGCTTAAACGCCGCCTTGCTGATTTTGAACACGGCTTGAATTTTTTGTGGCGCGGTTTTGTCATGGAAATTCATTGTGCCGCCGTTTTTCTGCATAAAGGCAAAAATTTTTTCGGCGTCGCGCTCAAGGGCATTTTCTTTTATCTCGCGCAAGGAAGCGTCAAGGCGTCCATCTTCGCGCAAAAAAGTTACACGCGTCTCGACGACTTCGCCTATCCTCAATTCACGCGGCATTTCTTTTCGCGCAATGAAGACGATATAACGTTCCTCGCTGAAGACAAACGCCCCCGCGTCAATGATATTAAAAACTGCGCCCTTAACTTTATCGCCACGCTTGATATTTTCTGCGGGCTTGGAGGCGCGACGAATTTCATCAGAAACTTTCATAGACGCCGCAAGCCGCCCCGATTTATCGCTGTAAAGTTTAGCCCAAACAATCTCGCCGACTTTGGGACGCCCGCGCATTTCAGCAAACGGCATAAAAATTCCGCGTTCGGCTCCCACGTCAACAAATGCGCCGTCCTTAGTAACGTTAATAATTTCCAGACGCGCAATTTGACCTTCGCGCATTTTCGGAACTCTCATACTCGCCGTCAATCTTTTTTTCGGGTCGAGGTAAAGAAAAACTTTCACGACGTCGCCGATTTTAACTTCCGCCGTTTGCTGTGCTTTATGCAAAAGTATATCGTCGGTAGTTTTGCCGGTGCCCGCGTCGAGGAAAGCTCCCATATCGCTCATACGGACAACTTTAAGCGTGGCAACAGTCATGGGCTTGAGCTGTAATTTATTCTTCATAGAGTTTTATCTTAGCCTCGCTCCAGAGCTGTTCGAGCGCGTAGTATTGGCGATTTTCTTCTTTAAAAATGTGCGCAACTACATCGCCATAATCAAGCAAAATCCATTCGCCCTCGTGATAGCCTTCGCGGTGGCTGAAATGAATTCCTTCCTTGTCAAGCTCCTCTTCAATGTTGTCGGCAATCGCCCGCACTTGAGTTGCCGTTTGCGCCGAACACACGACAAAATAATCCGTCGAGAACATTACTTTGCGCATGTCCATTGTTATGACTTCGCTTGCCTTTTTGTCGCTCGCCGCCTTGCAAATTTTCTTCGCTAAATCAAAAGTTTTCAAATCACATACCTCCAAAAATTTTTATTCGCCTATTGTTTCGCTGTCTGCGTCGCCTTCGACTGACTGCGGCATTATATCACGTAACGGGAAAAGTTCACTCATTCTCACTTCGACTTCAGCAACATTGGGAACCCATGCGCCGTCTACGTTTTCCGAGCCTGGCAACATAAGCGTTGTTGGCGGGTCTGAACTCATTTTTCTTAACACGTTCGCCAAATGCGCCGAGTCAAAAATTTCCGCGCTGGTCTCCATTCTATTGCGGAAAATATCGGCAATGGCGGGTAACTTCGGTATCGTGTCGAGTTGCAAAACTTTTGCGTAAAGTGCCTTGATAAATTTCTGTTGCCGCTGAACTCGTCCAACGTCGCCGAGTTTTTCGCCCTTATATCGCAAATATTTTTGAACTTCCTCGCCCGATAAATGCTGATAGCCTTGCGGAATATGAATCGACAAACCTGCAACTTCGTCGTCATAATCCATATTTTCCTCGACGTAAATATCAAGCCCGCCCAAAATGTCAATCAAATCCGCGAAAGTCTTCATATCGATAATTATGTATTGATGAATCGGAACGCCCAAAAGTTTGGAAACTTCGCGGACAAGGACATTTGCGCCGCCCCAGCTGTAAAGCATGCCGATTTTGCCGGAATGACTGCGCGAAGTTATCCACGTGTCGCGGGGAATGCCGATAATCCGACTTTTGCCCGTGTCGTTTGAAAAACTTAAAACCAAAATCGTATCAGCCTCTTGGCGTTCGCTGTCGTCCACGCCCAGTATCAAAATATTTGTGTAGCCTTCAAACTTTGGATCCGTCGAGCCCATACGCGCCGTTCTGCGGTCAGTGTAGCCTTGATACATGTCCGTGAACTCATTATAAACGCGAATCCCCGCATTGTATATACTGTAGCCGACAAATAAAAATGCGGAACCAATCAAGCACAAAATTACCAACGCAAAAATCAGGCGGAAGGCTTTAATTCTGCGCCTACGCCTCATGCTTTTGCGTTTCTTTTCTATGTTGTCTTTGGTTTCGTTAGCCATAAAGGTTCCGCTCACTTTTTATTTACATAGTAACAAATAATTTCGGGCGGCGACGGTGTCGGGGTGCACAAGAGAATTTTTTTGCACGACGAAGATAATCGACTCGCTGAACGCCGTCAATAAAATTTCGTCAAGTTCGGCAGTCTCGGCAAGGGCGCGAAGTTTTTCTACGCCTGGATAATTTCTATTCGGCTCAATCATATCCGCGAAGTAAATAATTTTGTCAAGCTTAGTCATATCCCTCGCGCCGACCGTGTGCCGATAAATCGCTTGAGCAATTTCCGCATCGTCCACGCCGTAAATTTCCTTAATCATCTTCGCGCCAATATAAGGGTGCAGTAGTAGAGGCATTGCACGTTCGACCTCGCCAATTTTTATCCCGCGAATTTCTGCCTGTGCGGGCAATTCGTCATTTTCAAATTCTCTGGCGCAATCGTGGAGCAATCCGGCGATATAAGCTTTGGTTTCGTCGACGCCGAATCTTTTTGCCAACTTGACTGCCGTATTTGCCACGCCGATTGAATGCGCGAATCTGCTTTTCTTCAGCCGACGTTGAAGTTCGCGTCGCATTTCGTCAATAGTCATACATAATCTCCATAGTCAAATTTTATTTGGTTTCCAATTTTATTTGAATCGCGTTTAACTTAATGCCATACGAATAAATTATTTCGCCGTTCCTAGCCCAAGAAGTCCACTTGCCGTCATATTTGTACACGCGGTAGAGAATATCGAATTTCTTTGCGCCCGTTTCATCAAGCCAAATTTTAATGCCGTAAATGGATTTAGATTCGCCAGTCGTGCCTGTCATTTCAGGAGATACGACTTCTTCCGACCAGCCTTCTTGCTCATTATAGTAAACGGAGTAATATACTTTGTAACCGGGTAAATTTATTTTTATCGCCTGAATATCATTATTTCTGGTTAAAGGATTGCTAAGTTGATTTTCGGTCTTCAACCCATCGTTCCAACCTCTAACAGAGACATGCGTTTGATAACTAAGTTTCGGACGAAATTTATTCCAGTCAAACGAATCCATTCCGAAATCTTCTATCAAATCTTTGCGCCGTCGTAACTGTTCTATAAAGTCAGTCAAGGTTGAACCATAACCGGCTACAAAATTTTGATTAAGGTCGTCGCCACTATCCAGCGAATATTTGATGTATTGCAAAAAATTTTTGAAGTCCTCTTCTTCGTAGCCGTCAAATTTATCTCCAAAAAATTTCTTTAACTGCTCGCTAAGCATGTAATAAAACGGACCTACCAAAGAATTGCCACATATAGACAACGACGTATCAACATAAGTTGCATTTAAAGCGCGGAGTTCATCTATCACCGGCTGATAAACTGTAAATCTATTAGGATTACGCGGAATGAAAATTGATTCCGTTTTATCACGAAGGAACATAGAATTATGCGAACAGGAACCGAGCGTCGAGGCAAAGCTTTTGCAGTTTATTAAAAGATTGAGTTGATCATCAAGCGTTAATCTTTCAGGGCGAACAATTTCGTAACCTTTAGCTTTAAAATATTCTGCAAGCCGTTCCGCGCCAACTTGCGCTCTTGCGTCGTGAAAATAGTAGATTTTTTTGATTGAAGTTGGCGTATAATTTTTCAGCGCAAAGTTTCTCACGCGATCAATCGCATCTTTATATTCCGCCGTAAATCCGTTTGGTTTAGAGAGTATATTAAATGATTCATCGGGAAGAATAATTTTTTCAAACTGTGTCGGTTGAGTTATCGGGCGAAGTTTTTCAACATCGACTCCTAAAATTTCAAGCAATCTACAGAAGTTTTTTTGCGGCTTAATATCACTCCAAGTTACAATATAAACGAGTGGACAATTTTTAAACGCTTTAAAATATTCGCTGGTCAAGAACCACAAGCGACGAAGATTATCCGTGATTACGTGCCCCCATACAGGCCAAGAAGTTCCTAGATAAATAACAGTTTTATTGCTATGCTGAATTGATTCGGAGGGAGGCGTATACTTTCCGCCGGTTTCATAATGAATAAAACTTTCTTTTATAAATTCACCATTGTTTTCGACAATGCCACCGTAGCCAAGAAATTTCCTTTTTCCGTCATCGTCGGTAGGGCTAGGCGGGAGAATCATACCGTGTTCAATGGTTCGGAAACTCAACTTTTTGTCGACAAAATACTTTCTATTGAAAACTTGAGATTTTTTAGCGGATTCAGGATTGTAAAGATAATCCAAATTTGTCACAGGTAAAGCTCCTCCTGTCAGCGAGCAAAGTCCTTTATGTCTTTGTCGCCTCTGATTTAGTTTCTAATTTTATTTGAATCGCGTTTAACTTAATGCCATTCGAATAAATTATTTCGCCGTTCTTAGCCCAAGAAGTCCACGTGTCGTCAAATTTATGCACGCGGTAGAGAATATCAAATTTTTTTGCACCCGTTTCGTCAAGCCAAATTTTAATGCCGTAAATGGATTTAAATTTACCAGTAGTGCCTGCCATTTCAGGAGATACGACTTCTTCCGACCAGCCTTCTTGCTCATTGTAGTAGACTGAATAATATACTTTGTAAACGGGTAAATTTATCTTAATCGCTTGAACATCATATTTCTGGTCGAGGGGATTACTGATCTGATCATTGTCCTTCCAACTACCGTTCCAACCTCTAACAGCGACATGCGTTTGATAACTAAGTTTCGGCTGAAATGTATTCCAGTCAAACGAACTCATTCCGAAATCTTCTATCAAATCTTTGCGCCGTCGCAACTGTTCTATAAAGTTAGTCAAGGTTGAACCATAGCCAGCTACAAAATTTTGACTAAGAAGATAGCCATTATCCAGCGAATATTTCACGTATTCCAAAAAACTTTTGAAGTCCTCTTCTTCGTAGCCGTCAAATTCATCTCCAAAAAATCTCTTTAACTGCTCGCTGAGCATGTAATAAAACGGACCTAGCACATAATTGCCAAATATAGAAAATGACGTATCGACATAAGCTACATCTAAAAAGCGAAGTTCGTCTATTGCTGGCTGATAAGCTGTAAATCTATTAGGATTACGCGGAATGAAAACTGATTCCGTTTTGTCATAAAGGAACATAGAATTATGCGAGCAGGATCCAGCCGTTGAGGCAAAGCTTTCGCAGTTTATTAAGATATTGAGTTGTTCATCAAGCGTTAGTTTTTCAGGTTGAACAATTTCGTAACCTTTAGCTTTAAAATATTCTGCAAGCCGTTCCGCACCAATCTGCGCTCTTAAGCCGTGAAAATAGTAGATTTTATTGCTTGAAGTCGGCGTACAATTTTTCAGCGCAAATTCTCTTACGCGGTCAATAGTCTCCTTATATTCCGCCGTAAATCCGTTTGGTTTAGAGAGTATATTAAATGATTCATCGGGAAGAATAATCTTTTCAAATTGTGTCGGTTGAGTTATCGGGCGAAGTTTTTCAACATCAATTTCTAAAATTTCAAGCAATCTACAGAAGTTTTTTTGTTGCTTAATATCATTCCCAGTTATAATATAAACGAGTGGACAATTTTTAAATGACTTAAAATATTCGCTGGTCAAGAACCACAAACACGAATATTGTCAGTGATTACGTGTCCCCATACAGGCCAAGAAGTTCCTATGTAAACGACAGTTTCAGAGCTATGTTGAATTAATTCTTGGGGGGATATATTTCCCGCCAATCCCGTAATGAATAAAACTTTCTTTTATGTATTCGCCATTGTTGTCGACAACACCGCCGTAGCCAAGAGATTTCTTTTCTCCGCCGTCACCAATAGCTCTATGCGGAAGAATCATACCATGTTCAATGGTTCGGAAACTCAACTTTTTGTCAACAAAATATTTTCTATTGAAAACTTCTGATTTTTTGACGGGGTTGGCATTGTAAAGGTAATCCAAATTTGTCACAGGTAAAGCTCCTCTCTCAAAATATATTCTTCGACGGATTCAGGCACAAGATATTTTATCGAACGCCCGCGCCGAATTTTTTCGCGAATATCAGTTGAGGAAATTTCAAGTCCCGGCGTCGTCACTCGGTGAATATGTTTTTCAGCCGCCGCGCCAAAAAATTTTTCTACCGCTGAAAAATCTACGTCCACGCCCTGTCGCGTCGTCGCTATGAAATGACATTTGGCGACTAATTCTTTTGCCGCGTGCCACTTAGATAAATCTGCTAACGAATCTGCGCCGATTATAAAAAATAATTCCGTTGAGTGTCCAAAAGTTTTATGCAGTTCGTTCATCGTGTCGAGCGTGTAGGAAAGTCCCGTTCGTTTGATTTCCATATCTGATACGCGGAAAAATTTATTTGATTGCGTCGCGAGGATTGTCATTTCCAAGCGGTGAATTTCGTCTGTGATATTTTTGCCGAGCTTATGGGGCGGACGAGCGGCGGGGATAAATAAAATTTCGTCGAGTGAAAAATTTTCGCGAACAGCCTCCGCCGTCGCCAAATGCCCCAAATGTATTGGGTCGAAGGTTCCGCCCATTATCCCGATTTTCAAAGCGTCAACCTCCAAACTATTAGAAAAATTATAAATGCTGTCAATAAAATTATGCAACCTGCGCGGGCGAAGTCTTTTAAGTCGTGGCGAGCTTTTGGAGTGCGTAAATAATTTCTTAGCGTGTGAAGATAGCCCATTACCTAATTTGCCCGTCGCCTTCGATCAAATATTTCATCGTGGTTAAAGCCTCAAGTCCCATAGGTCCGCGAGCGTGAAGTTTCTGTGTGCTGATACCGATTTCCGCGCCGAATCCGAATTCAAATCCGTCAGTAAAGCGCGTTGAGGCGTTGACGTAAACATCAGCCGAATCAACCATAAGTTCAAACTTTTTGGCATTGTCAGCGTCGCGGGTAATAATCGCGTCGGAATGTTGGCTACTGTATTTGTTAATGTGCTCAATCGCGGCGTCCACGTCGTCAACAAATTTCACTGACAAAATCAAATCATTGTATTCGGTCGTCCAATCTTCCTCGACAGCCTCTTTCATGTCGGGGAAAATTTTTCGGCTTGCCTCGTCGCCGCGCAACTCAACTTTAGCCTCAATCAAAGCCGCCGCAATTTTAGGTAAAAATTCTTCCGCAATGTCTTTGTGAATCAAAAGCGTCTCCATAGCGTTGCAAACCGACGGGCGCGAAGTTTTTGCATTCATACAAATTTTAATCGCCATGTCAAGGTCGGCAGTCTTATCAACAAATGTGTGACAAACGCCGGTTCCGGTCTCGATAACGGGTACGGTGCTGTGCTCAACGACGCGAGCAATCAATCCTGCGCCGCCACGAGGAATAATCACGTCGACAAGCTTGCGCAATCTGCACAAGACAACAACGGCGTCGCGATCCATTATCCCGATAAATTCAATCGCCGTAGAAGGAATGCCGTTAGCCGTCGCCGCCTCTTTAAGTATATCAGAAATTTTTTTATTGGTACGAACAGCTTCCGAGCCACCGCGCAGAAGGCAAGCATTGCCAGATTTAATGCAAAGCGCGATTGCATCTGCCGTAACATTTGGGCGCGCCTCGTAAACGATACCAACGACGCCAAACGGAACGCGTACACGACGAATTTTTAAACCGCTCGGGCGCACAACTTCAAAGTCCAATTTACCGAGCGGGTCAGGCAACTTTACAACTTGACGAATTCCCTCCGCCATGTCGTGAATTCTTTTGGGCGTCAAAATTAATCTGTCAATCATATTGAGCCGCGTAGCTTTTTCCTTAGCCGCCGCGACCTCTTTGGCGTTCGCCTCTAAAATTTCGTCTTGCCGTGCTTCCAAATCCCACGCCATTGCTAAAAGTGCTGTGTTGCGAATTTCTTCGGGAATGCACGCCAATTTTCGCGACGCTTCTTTTGCCCGTCGCGCCTGTTTAGTTACGTGGTCTTTCATAAACATAACGATCCTTCCTTTGTTAAATTTTTACAATCAGATTGTTCAGCTTTAAAACGTTAACATAATCAAATTCGGTAGAAATTTTTCTGCAAAGCCTTATCCCGATATGAGCGACGGCATCTTCGGGATTATTAATTTCCGCCCATTTTTTCGGGTCAAATGGTCGGCAATCGTCGCGAAGTCGGATTATAACTTGCTCGCCCTTTACGATAACTCGCACGTCGACAAAATGTTTTTCCCCGTCATCAAATCCGTAATCAACGATATTTCCCGCCATCTCCTCGATACAAATTCCTGCGAACATACTACGCCGTTCATCAACGCCTTGCGCTTCACAAAAGTTTTGAGTGCGTTCCGAAAGCCCCAAAACCTCCGCTTTGTTCGTGACGGTTATGTTGAGTTGCTTATCTTTGGAAACGTCGAAGTCTTCAGGCAACATCAGATAATCTTCCAGCCGAAAAGTTATTCGTCCGCAGTGTCGACACGTTATAAAAAATATCACGAGCAGGAACGCGGCATAACTCAACGGGAAGGATAACCACAGTCCGTTTATTCCGAAATGCGGCGTCAAGAGTAAAGCTATCGGCACGATAAATCCGACATTGCCCGCGACTGTCAAGTTACTTACAAGTTTGAATCGTCCATAAGCTTGATAATAATACGTAAAAATTATTCCGACTGCGCACAACGGCAAGAACGCTATTGCTAACTTAATTCCGTCGAGCGTCATCTGATAAGCCGTTGCGTCGTCGTGCGTGTAAAGGTCTGCGATTATCGGTGCTCCAAAAAATACAGCTGCCGTTATTAGCAAGGAAATTATCAGCGAATATTTCAGCGCAAGTTTCATAAGGCGCAGGATTGAATTTTTATCTTGTTCTCCGATTAAAATTCCGCCAATCATTTGCGTTGACGAGCCGAGAGCTTTTGGGATTATTTCCAACAGTCCCGAAAAATTTTCAATCGCGGCATATGCGGCAACACCGACACCGCTTGCCAATGCAACTGACATTCTCGTAAAAAACGCAAGACGCAAAACCGCCGTGCCACGTCCCAAAATAACAGGAAGTCCGATTAAAATCATTTGGCGGAAATGTTTTAAGCTCACGACTTCAGGCAGGAATTTAAAGTTTGAATTCGTCTTGAGGAAGTGCAATAACAGAACGCCCGCCGCAATCCAATAACTTATCGTCGTGGCAATGCCCATGCCCCAAAGTCCGCCGTCGAGTACAAAAACATTTATCAAATCGCCCGCAATGTCACAAATAGCCAACACTACCGCCGAAATTACCGCTTGCCGTCTATCGTTGTCAAGTTGCATTATCGGCGTAAAAATCGTAACTGCTGTGATTGCCGGTAAGCCGAACGAATAAGCTTGCAGAAAATCAATCGTCAAGGGGCGAATCGCTCCAAGTTCTTCTTTTGCGTCGAGAATATCCGCGACTTGATTGGTAAACAAAATCGTTCCTACCGTCAAGAAAATTGTGATACTTAACGCCGTCACCGTTGCCAACGAAAAAATGCCGTTCGCCTCGCGTAATTCGCCTTTGCCCAAAAATTTACTACACAGGACTTGCATTCCGAGTACGATAACGCTTGGAAAAATCGTAACGAATTTTTGATAGGGCATTGTCAAGCCGAACGCAGCGATTGCCTCCATGCCGAGAAATTCTCCCGTAATTATTCCGTCGATTACGTAGCCGATTGTCGAAACGAACATTGACAACAGGAAAATTATCAGCGTATCCTTAAACAATCGGGCAATTAATTTATCCTGCGTGCCGTCCATTTTAGAAATTCCCGACGCTGGTCAATCTGTCAATCATCTCAACTTTGTCTTTGTTCATGAAGTGCAAATCGCTAACCAAAACTTTTCTTACATAATGTTTAGCAGTTTGCCCGTTGTCGAAGGTGTAGTAACTGCTAAGCGCGTGGATAATGAGCGGCTCGCCGTTATCATCGGTGCCCAAATATATCATAACATGCCCCGGCGCAAACAGCAAAGAGCCTGGCTTAGACTTCTTGATAATTTCAAGGCGTTGTTCGCGTGTCATGTTATTAAGGGAAATTGAACGTGCCATAGCTTTTTCCTGCTTATTGGCGTCGCGCGGCAATTCAATTCCTACAGAGCGATAAACATCTTGCGCAAAACTTGAGCAGTCAACGTTGTTTTCAAGACCGCCCCAGCCGTAGCCTTCGCCCAAAAACCTGAACGCCTGACGAATCAAATTATTTTCGGAGCAAGCAAGCGTTCCTTTGACGACGGCTTTGTCGTTGGGAATATTCAAGCCCTGCTCAATCAAAATTCCGTTGGCATCGGCGGCGGGAACATTAATAGCCCAGCTACCGTCCTTTTGCAAATCGGGAGCGCGGAGTAAAACTCTACCGCCCATTTGATAAAAAGCTTTGCCTTGAGGAATTGTCTTGCGACTCGCGATAACCGTCAGATAACTTTGCGGATCGGCGTATTTGAGCCACGTAACTTTATCGGTAAAAGCAAGCGAGGAGGGCTTAACCCAGCCGGAATAAGTTCTTGTTTCGACAAAAACGAATTCTTTATCTTGGCTGTCAATCAGCACAATAACAGGTTCGTTGGGGTCAATGGCAGTTCCTTGCAGTAAGTCGTATTTCGTATCGGTTTCACTTTCAAACCAACCCGCCGCTTCGGGCAAAAGTCTAAGGTTTGTTCTGTCAACCGTCAAGGCGTAGCGAACGACACAAACGGCGGGCAATGCCTCAAGTCCACAATTTTTTCTAGCTTGCGTGTAGCTGAATTCAGTTAATGCCGTGCCGCCCTTAAAAAGTTTCGGGAGTTCTGCTTTATCAAAGCCGCCAAGTTTCATTGCCGCGGTAATTTTATTCGTCATCCACTGCACGTAAACTTTTTCGGGATATTTTACGAGGTCAACGATTGTATTTGCGCTTTTCTGCTGAATTTGCAAGTTAAGCATGTCCAAATCAGCCGTCGGAACGAAAACCGCCTCGCCAGGTTTATTTTTGCCCGTCCAATAATCTGCAGTCGCTCGGTTATCTTGAATTGAGATTCCTGCCGCCTGCGCGGTCGCTGAAAAGAACGCAAGAATCACGCCAAACAAGATTAGAAAATTTTTTCTCATACAAATTCCTCCTCAAGATTTTCTGCGAGGGGAATTGTATCTGCACCCCCGCCATTTGCCACGATTGTAATTGTCAGGAACAGCTCCAAAATTTTCCCGAACGTCAACAAGCCGCCTACGATTAATGCTAAAAATTTTCCGTTCATGTTGATTCCCTCCTTGGGAAAATTGTCCCGACTGATTCGCCGTTCAAAGCTCGCCGCAAATTTCCGTTCGTTGAGCCGTTGACGATTAACATTGTCACGCCGTTTGCAGTTGCGAACTTCGCGGCTTGAATTTTTGTAAACATGCCACCCGTACCGAGTTTAGTCCCTGCGCCGCCGGCTATTCGTTCAATATCGGAATTAATTTCTGCTACCTCGTCGATTAGCCGCGCAGATTTATCAAGTTTCGGATTGCCGTCGTAAAGCCCGTCAATATCGCTAAGGATAATTAAAACTTCAGCGTCAATCATTGCGGCGACGATTGCGGAAAGGTTATCGTTATCGCCGATTCTAATTTCGTCAACGCCGACCGCATCATTTTCGTTAACGACGGGAATTGCGCCCATAGCGAGAATTGCTTGGAAGGAGTTTTTGGAATTTTCGCGGGCGTGTTCGTCAACGGCGTTTTCTTTAGTTAAAAGAATTTGCCCTATAGTTTGTCCGTATTCTGCAAAAAATTTTTCGTAGATATGCATTAAGACGCCTTGCCCGACTGCCGCCAACGCTTGATTTTCGGGGATTGTCTGCGGTTTAATTTTTATACCAAGTTTATTCATGCCCGCCGCGATTGCGCCCGAACTCACGAAAATTATTTCCTTACCCGCGTTGTGTAAGTCAGCTATCTCGCGAATCAAATGTTCAATTCTGTACAAATTCAATTTTCCCGTATCAGAATGCGCCAGCGTACTCGTTCCGACTTTTATGACGATTCGCCGCGCAGATTTTAAACTTTCTCTTGCCGTGCCCATGTCAATCACGTCCTTTTTGTTTTCATTATAAATTCATTTAGTGATTTGTGCAAGACGCTTTATTTATTTTTAATCGTCAGAACTGGCGCATTGAAAAATAGGAAACGTGTCTTTCACTTCCTTTCTTTTAAATTCATTTTATCTTTGCTTATGTTTTTCTTTTACTTAAGGTTACCAATAGACCCTAAAAACATCGCCCTTTTTTATTTACGCTCGCTGTGATAAAATTATTAAAAATTGCTTAGGAGGTTGCTATGATTAAAAGAATTTACGTTGAAAAGCGCAAAGGATTTGATGTGCCGGCTAAACATTTGCTTGATGACTTCAAAGAGACGCTTGACATTAAAATTGACGGTTTGAGGCTTTTCGTGCGCTATGATGTCGAAGATTTGAGCGACGAAGATTTTTTGCGCGTACGTGATATTGTTTTTCGTGAGCCAAATGTTGATAATTTTTATTACGAGTTGCCTGCCGATATTGATTTAACTAAAACTTTCGCGATTGAATATTTGCCAGGACAATTCGACCAAAGAGCCGACTCCGCCGCGCAATGTGTTCAGCTTATCACCGGTAAAGAACTTCCGATTATTCATTCTGCGCGGATTATTTCGCTTATCGGCGATATTTCTGCTGATGACTTCGCTAAAATTAAATCATACTCGATAAACGCCATTGAATCACGCGAGGCAAGTTTTGATTTGCCTAAGACGTTAAAAATTTCCACAGAAACTCCACCCGACGTTGAGATTTTAAATAATTTTAACAACCTTAACGACGCTGAACTTAAAAATTTCTTAAATCTGCGTAGCTTAGCTATGAATCTCGACGATTTGAAATTCTGCCAAAAATATTTCCGCGATATAGAGCAAAGACCTCCGACGATTACCGAATTAAAAGTTATTGATACATATTGGAGCGACCATTGCCGACATACGACGTTCACGACTGCGATTGACAGCGTTGAAATTGAATCCGATGTTATTCAACGCGCTTTTAAAGAGTATCTTGCCGTTCATAATCCCGCAAAAGATATTTCGTTAATGGATTTGGGGACAATCGGCGCGAAAATCGTTAAGCCTACGAATTTGGACGTTTCAGAGGAAATTAACGCTTGCAGTATAAAAATTACGGCGACGATTGACGGGCACGACGAAGATTGGCTGGTAATGTTCAAAAACGAGACGCATAATCATCCAACGGAAATTGAACCATTTGGCGGCGCGGCGACGTGTTTAGGCGGAGCAATTCGCGACCCGTTGAGCGGGCGCAGTTACGTTTATCAAGCAATGCGCGTGACGGGTGCCGCTAATCCTAATAAAAAATTCGCTGAAACGTTGCCAGGTAAACTTCCGCAGAAAAAAATTATTCGCGGCGCGGCGCAAGGCTACAGTTCATACGGCAATCAAATTGGTTTGGCGACTGGACAAGTGCACGAAATTTATCACGAAGGTTATCTTGCAAAGCGTATGGAAATTGGCGCGGTGATTGCGGCGGCTCCTGCTGAAAATGTCGTAAGAAGTCGTCCGATTGCTGGCGATAAAGTGATTTTACTCGGTGGACGCACAGGACGCGACGGAATTGGCGGTGCGACTGGCTCAAGCAAAGTTCATACGTCCGAATCATTAACGAAAAGCGGCGCAGAAGTGCAAAAAGGTAATCCTCCAACTGAACGTAAAATTCAAAGACTGTTCAGAAATCCGGACGCGGCGAAATTGATTAAGCGTTGCAATGATTTTGGCGCAGGTGGCGTTGCGGTTGCAGTCGGCGAGCTTGCGACGGGTTTGAATATAAATTTGGACGCCGTGCGCAAAAAATATGACGGTCTCGACGGTACCGAACTTGCAATCAGCGAATCGCAGGAGCGTATGGCTGTTGTTTTGGATAAAAATGACGTGGAAAAATTTATTGCGCTAGCCGATGCGGAAAATTTAGAGGCTTATGAAGTCGCAGAAGTTACAGATAGTGGGCGCATGGTTATGAATTGGCGCGGCAAGGAAATTGTTAGCATTAGCCGCAAATTTTTCGATACCAACGGCGTTAAACGTCATATTACGGCTAAAATTTCCGTTCCCAAAAAAATTTCTACGTCTAAAAAAGTTTCGTGGTTAGAAAATCTGCGCGGATTAAATATTTGTCTTCAAAAAGGCTTAGTTGAGCGATTTGATTCGACAATCGGAGCGGCAACTGTTTTAATGCCGTTCGGAGGAAAAAATCAGTTAACGCCTGCTGAAGGTATGGTTGCAAAAATTCCTTGCGAGGGCGAAACTTCTACGTCAACGGCTATGACATTCGGTTTTGACGCGGAAATTTCGGAGCGTAGTCCGTTTCATGGAGCGATTGACGCGGTAACGAGTTCGCTGGCAAAATTAGTTGCGATTGGCGCGGATTATTCCAAAGCTTATCTGACGTTCCAAGAATATTTCGAGAAACTGGGCGACAATCCTGAAAAATGGGGCAAACCTTTGGCGGCATTGCTCGGAGCATTTATCGCGCAGAAAAATTTTGGAGTTGCGGCTATCGGAGGTAAAGATTCTATGAGCGGGACGTTTGAAAATATTCATGTGCCTCCAACGCTTGTAAGTTTTGCGGTTGCAGTCGTTGACGCGGCAAAAGTTATATCGCCCGAATTTAAAGCGGCTGGAAATAAAGTTTATCTGGTCGAATGTCCGCGAGATAAAGATGGCGTACCAGATTTTGACGTGCTCAAGAAAAATTTCGCTAAAGTTCATGAATTAATCTGCGCGGGGAAAATAATTTCTGCGATAAGTGTGCAAGCGGGCGGAATTTCTGCGGCGATTGCTAAAATGGCGATTGGCAACGACATTGGCTTTCGGCAATTAGGAATTAGGAATGACGAATTAGGAATTAATTACGGCAGTCTTATCGTTGAGGCGACGGAAGAGCTTGACTTCAAACTTTTGGGCGAAACCATTACCGAACCGATAATAATCTACGCTGATGAAAAAATTTCTCTCGACGATATTAAAAAAGTTCTTACCGAGCCATTGGAGAAAATTTTCCCGACAAAAACTAAAACTTCCGCACAAAAAATTCCTAACGAGACTAAAAATCTAACAGTTAACAGCTATAAGCTATCAGCTAAAATCGCAAAACCGCGAATTTTTATTCCGGTATTTCCCGGCACGAATTGCGAATACGACAGCGCAAAAGTTTGGAGTAAAGCGGGCGGCATTCCCGAAATTTTTATCGTTCGCAACTTAACGCCTCAAGCCGTAGAGGAAAGTATCGCTGAAATGGCAAAAAAAATCCGTGCTGCGCAGATAATTATGATTCCTGGCGGTTTTAGCGGCGGCGACGAGCCGGACGGTTCCGGAAAATTTATTGCGGCGACGTTCAGAAATCCGAAAATCGCTACAGAGGTCATGAAACTTTTAAAAGAGCGTGACGGATTAATTTTGGGTATATGTAACGGCTTTCAAGCGTTGATTAAGCTAGGATTGTTGCCTTACGGTGAAATTCGCGAGCTTGAAGAGGACTCGCCGACATTAACGCACAATTCATTAGGTCGACACGTCAGCCAATACGTTCGCACGCGAGTAACTAGCAATTTATCTATTTGGTTGTCAAAAAGTAAAGTTGGCGACGTGCATTCTATCCCAGTTTCACACGGCGAGGGGCGTTTTGTTGCCAGCGACGCTTGGTTGAAAAAACTTTCCGATAACGGACAAATAGCGACGCAATATGTTGACGATAAAAACGAGCCAACGAACGAATTACCTTTTAATCCGAACGGTTCAGCATGGGCGATTGAAGGCATTACCGACGCGAGGGGAAAAATTTTCGGTAAAATGGGTCATTCCGAACGAATCGGCGAATACGTTGCAAAAAATATTTACGGCGACAAAGACCAGAAACTTTTCGAGGCAGGAGTTGAATATTTTGGATAAATTTTATGTGGCGAGTTGCGTTTTTACGGAAGAATATCCCGCGCTTAGCAAGAAAATCTGTGATTATGTGCGCAAAAAGTCCGTTCCGATAATCCGTTGTTGCGTCGACAAGTACAAAGTCGCAGAGTTTGAACAGCGTATGCCCGAAATTTATCGCGACGAATGGCGAGCGATTAAACACTTTGAAAAATTTCCGGCTGGTTCGGAGATGATTTCGCTTTGTCACAACTGCGCGGCGATTTTCGAGGAACGACACCCCGAAATTTTGCGTAAATCGCTGTGGGAATTTATTTGGGACGATAAAAGTTTTTCTTATGCGGATTTTGGCGGCGAGGCGATAACGATTCAAGATTGTTGGCGGCAAAAAGAAAATTTCGCAGAGCAAGAAGCTGTTCGAGAACTTTTGCGGCGCATGAACTTTAAAATCGTAGAATTGCCCGAAAATCACGAGCGAACAAAGTTTTGCGGCTATTCACTTTATCAACCACAACCGCCACGCAATCCAAAACTTGCTCCGAAAAGATTTTTATACGGTGCACAAGGTTTATTCCAAGAACACACGCCCGAACAAAAAAAATCGCTCATGCAAGAGCATTGCTCACAAATTCAAACGGAAAAAATTGTAGCGTATTGTCATTATTGCATTCGAGGTTTAAAATTAGGCGGCGCAAAGGTTTATCACCTTGCCGAACTGTTATTCGAGGGAGCTGACCCGCTTTAAAAGCGGGAGAACAGCGGTCGCGACGAACCGTTTAAAAATTCGAGCGTAATCGCCGCGCATTGTTAACTTAAATATTTTTAGGAGCTGATCGTTATTAATTTGCAGAAACTGACTTGCACAGATAAGCCGACGTTCGATAAATTTTTCAGGTTGCGTTACTACGAAAATTCGGGGTATACGTTCACTAATTTTTTTATGTGGCGCAAGATGCGCGATTATCGCTGGGCAATAGAAGACGACGTACTTTATATTTTTTCTTTCAACGAAGAATATTTCGCGGCGTGGCAACCCATCTGTGAGCAGGAGAAAATGCAGGACGCGATAACCAAAATTTTGCGCGTTGTAGAAGAAAATTGCGGCGATAAAAAATTTAGGTTTGTCGCCGTCGAGAAAATATTTGCCGACGAGTTGGCGCGTTATCCTCATGCGAAATTTAACATTACCGCCGAGCGCGACCGCTTCGATTACGTTTACCTCACGCAGGATTTGATAAATTTATCGGGCAGAAAATTTCACGGCAAAAAAAATCATCTCAACGCCTTCCGCAAAGAATATCCGAACGCAAAATATCTGACGATAACCGAAGAAATTATTCCGAAATGTCGCGAGGAATTAAATATTTGGTTGGAACGGCACAAACGCGCAAATCCCGACAATCCGTTCATTTGTTACGAACAAGCCGCGATTCACGAGATTTTTGACCACTTCGACAAGTTTAAGCTCAAGGGCGGCGCGATTTTGCTTGACGGAAAAGTTGTAGCGTTCACGTTCGGCGAAAAATTAAATTCCGACACGGCTGTTATTCACGTCGAGAAAGCTGACCAAAATATTCGCGGGATTTACGCGGCGATTAATCAAAATTTCGTTGAGCATGAGTGGTCGGACATGATTTATATTAATCGCGAAGAGGACATGGGCATTGAGGGCTTGCGCAAAGCTAAAAAATCTTATCGCCCAATTAAAATGATAGAGAAATTTAACGCGACGCTTGCATAAAAAAATTGAGCCGATAAAAAATTACCGGCTCTTTTTTTATTACTAATTACTAATTCTTAATTGCTTTTAACCATAGCCGCCGCAATAGCCGCCCCAAGTCCGGAGCCGCCATTGTCGAGGATAGTATCAACTTGCCCTGCGTCTTCGCCGAGAAGTTCGCTTAAAGCTTTGGTGATATTTTCCTTAGCAAGCGGCATTTTCTCGTAGACAGAACCGTCAACTGCCACATGCTGACGAACAATCTTGCCTTTGCCGGCGCGTTGCCAAACGATAGCTACGAACGACGCGGCAACCAATCTTGCTGAACGAATTACGATAGCAGAGGCAAGCTCCCGAACTTTTTTAACGTCGTCATAATCAAGTTCGCGTCCAACTTTTGCCATAATAATATCGCTAGCTTTTATAAGATTCGACGACTCATCAAGAATCATCATCGACATATCGACAGAGGTTAAGCCGTATTTCTTGCCCTTCTCGCCCAAAAGTTCAGCAATCGCCATGCCTAAAAGTTCGCCCATATAACGACCGGAAACCATTTTCTCAAAACGCTGTTCGCCGGGCTTTTCGGAGCCTTCGTCGTATTCGCGGTCAAAACGATTCGGCATGAGTTTCATAAAGTTACCGCACTCAAGATTTAAAATCATGCCTCCCTCGCCGAAGCCGTTCGGGTCGTGAATGCTCGGTTCGAGATAGCAAGTGTTGTGACCAGTGGCGTAAATTGAGCCAATAAAAGTGTCGGGCGTTTTGTAAGCCGCGCTCAACAAAACTGCAACTGTATCGTTTAGAACTGCAACGGGTTCAACATTGCCCGCGCCACGACGCTTGAGAGCCTCGACAAGTAAATCGTTGGCAACTTCGCCCTCGACGCCCTGCGTAGCAAATTCTTTAGTCCAAATGATAAGCCGCGCATTGTAAATGTTATCCTGCGTCGACGGGAAAGAAAACGTGTGACCAAGATAATATTTAGTCTCGTGGTCGCCGTCAATCGCCTCGTCAATAAGCTCGGCGATAAAGTCAAACATCTGCTCGGCGGTTGCGTCCTTGCTAATGTAGTTGTATTCGCCAGGTACAATCAGCGGGCGTCCGACGCGCTTAATAATTTCGTATTTGCCGCCGCCGTCCAAACGAATCCTGAACACGCGAATATTTGTGCCGCCGAAGTCCAAAGCAAGATAATCGCCGGTCTCTTTGCCGCTGGGCAGTCCGACGTAAGATTTCAACATGCGCATTGACGAAAGTTCCACGTCGCGCAGTCCCAGTTGCAAATCTTGACGGAAAGACGCTGCGATTTCGTGCAAACGTTCGCCGCCGATTGTAAACTCCGCTATAATCTCCTTGAATTGTTCCTCGTTGAATGCCATTAAAATTCCCCCTTAACACTCAAAAATTTTCCCACGCGCCGATTATAGCATACACAAATAAAGTTTGCTACGTTTAATTTTTTTTCGCCGTAAATCATTCGGTAGCCTTGCCAAAAATTTCAATAAGTTTGGCGATATTTTTAGCTTAACAAATAAATCAAAGCAAATTATCTTTATATCGAGGTGATTGATAATGGAAACATTCGGACAAAAAATAAAAAGTTTGCGCAAGGAGAAAAAAATTACTCAATCGGAGCTAGTTGAATCAGTAGGCGTAGATTTTACGTATATAAGCAAAATTGAAAACGACAAAGGACTCCGCCCGCCGAATCGACGATAAAAAAACTTGCAATGTTTTTGGAGACCGACGCTGAAAAATTGATTTTGTTGGCGAAAAAAGTTCCTCAAAATTTTCAAGATACAATCGTTGAGGACAAACTCGCGGTAGATTTTCTGCGTGTCTTCCCAAAACTTGATAAAAATCAACGCGGTATATTGGAAATAATAATCAAACAGGCGGAGGAGAAAATTTGAGCCAAAATATTGAGCTGTTAGTCAATAAAATTCTTTGCGAGGCAAAAATTTCAAGTCCTCCTATTAAACCAGAAATGCTCGCCGAATTTTATTTTGGTTTAGATTCTGATTGCGTTGAATTAGGCAATGATGAATTGGCAGGCTTGAAAGTCGCGGAGAAAAAAGTTTATATAAATGAATCCCGCGCAGAGGAACTTAATGCTAACTTCAGATATTCGCGACATATCTGCTTATGCCGGAAAAAATGATTCGCGAGGAGTTTGCAAAAATAAATCCGTCGTTTTCTCTACGGGAACTTAAACTGATTTATTTTGATAAGGGTGGCAACATTTATCGGGGCAAGGAAGAATTTTTGGAACAAAAAGCAGGACAACTACGATTGCTCTGAAAAATTTTTAATCTGTAACTAATCGCCCACGAGGTGATTAATATGACGTTAGAAGAAATAAAATTTTGGATTGAAAAATGTCTTTGCAAACCGCCGGCGACATATCTGCTTATGCCGGAAAAAATGATTCGCGAGGAGTTTGCAAAAATAA